>CAYQPF010000020.1:0-47010 GCA_964419225.1 uncultured Candidatus Cloacimonadota bacterium
GGGTAACGGCAGGAGGGACCAGAAGCTATGTCCGGTCAAGAAAACAGATATGTGGAAGAGGACTGTTAAAATACCAATAGATTGGACCACTTCGTACCGTTACAATTTAACAGGTAGTTCGGGTACAATAAAAGTTACAGATAAACTTAATGACAATCTTATTCCTGTTGGATTGGATACCAACTACAGCTATAATGCTTTTGATTACCTTCTTGATAGTTCAGATGTCTGGTTTTATGAGAAAAAAGGAGTATCCAAGGGAACTTTGACAGAATATGCAATAGATAGTAAGATATTGAATAATTCACGAAGTGTAGTGGTTTATAAACCATATGGATATAGCGAAAAGATGGAATATCCTTCTATTGTAATCTTTGATCAGTCGTTGTATCTCGAAAGGGTTCCATTGCCCATAATACTAGATAATTTAATAGCAGAAAAGAAAATTCCGCCATGTGTTGCAATTATGATTGATAATCAGCCAGTAGAAAGACGTGAGTTAGAACTTCCATTATACAAACCATTTGCCAATTTTGTTGCCATGGAGTTAATGCCTTGGGCATATCAGAATTTTAAGATTTCTAAAGATCCTGATAAGTCGATAGTTGCAGGAGTCAGCTATGGTGGATTAGCTTCGGCTTATATTGCTTTTAATTATTCGAATATTTTTGGGAATGTATTGTCACAATCGGGTAGCTATTGGCGTGGGATTAAGGTAACTGATAGTATCCCTTGGTTAACAGAACAATACAGATCATCTCAAAAATTGCCAATTCGTTTTTATCTGGATTGTGGATTACAAGAAACAGTTATGCGGAGTTTTAGTAACTTTAATTTCATCGTGAAACATAGACAAATGAGAGATGTTTTAAAATCAAAAGGTTATGAGATATATTATCAGGAATTCCAGAGCGGGCACGACTGGACCGGTTGGCGGAAAACTTTACCTGACGGATTAAGAGTATTATTCAATAAAATGAAAAAATAAAAATGGCATGAAAAATACTATAAGAGATATTATCGTAAACACCTCCAACCATTAAAAACAGACATTCATTCTCAAAATTCCCCTAAATAATTGCTGTAAAATTGTTATTTTTATGTCTAATTGGGCTAAAGGAGGCAGGATTATGCTTATTTTTCTTTCTATAATATTAATTTGCTTACTCACTTCTGTTGGGGTATTGTTTGTGATGAGCCCCGGAAAACCGGAACCATTTCTTGACAAAAAAGGAAGTGTATTGCGAGGCAGCATTTCAGAAAAAATCTTTATCAATATTAATGGGGTAAAGCAGGGTATGTTTATCATGAGCAAAAATGTAACGAATCCGGTATTGCTTTATCTTCATGGTGGTATGCCAGAGTATTTTCTGACTAAAAGGTATCCGACAGGTCTTGAAGACATATTCACTGTTGTTTGGTGGGAACAACGAGGGTCGGGCCTGTCTTACAGCTCCAATATCCCACGAGAGTCTATCACGCTGGAACAAATGATATCCGACACAAAGGAGGTGACGAATTACTTGCGAGAGCGTTTTGGACAGGAAAAAATTTACCTTATGGGACATTCAGGTGGAAGCTTCATTGGTATACATATGGCAGCGCAATTTCCGGAATTGTACCATGCATACATTGCCGAGGCTCAGATGTCAGATCAGCTGGAATCTGAGCGACTCGCTTTCGAATATATGGTCGAGCAATATAAAATAAAGAGAGACAACAAGATGCTTAGAAAGCTGGAATCAGCACCAGTCACACTAAAAGATGGTACGCCGGATTCATACCTCATGTTACGTGATAAAGCAATGCACAGCCTTGGTGTAGGAACTACACACGATATGAAATCTGTAATCACAGGTATTTTTTTTCAGTCTCTTAAGTGCCGCGACTATACATTAATAGAAAAGATTAAAATGTGGAGCGGCAAAGCCCGGTCCGGAGTCAGTCCACTGTGGGATAGGATGCTCTCTACAGATCTGGCCGTAGAAGTGACTGAGATAAATATTCCTGTCTATTTTTTCCATGGCATTTATGATTATACTGTTTCGTACAATTTGGCAAAGGACTATTTTAATAAACTTAATGCCCCTGTCAAAGGTTTTTATACATTCAGGAAATCGGCTCATAGTCCTGTATTTGAAGAACCGGAAAAATCAGTTCAGATAATAAAAAACGATATTCTAAATGGCATGACAAAACTTGCCGATTAATAATATATTTGTATATATCCACATCCCACACATTTGCCCCAATTTTATTATAACGGTTATGAAAAGGACAACATTTTTTTTGCTTTTTGGATTTTTTTGTCTGGGTGCTTTTGGACAAATGCCAACATTAAAACAGCAGGCATTGGACGAGTTTCATAAAGAACACTATAGCGAGGCAATTGCCCTACTCGAGCAGGCTGCAAGACAATCTCCGGCCGATGCAGAGATTTTCTATTATCTGGGTTGGTTCAATCATTACAGGGCTTATGATAGCAGACCATTAAGCGGATATGACTTTTCATATTCGAGCCAAATTTTCAAATACCTGGACAAAGCACTCGAACTAAATCCAGACTATGGAGATGCAAAGTATTTTTATGGGGCAGAATGTAGCGGAAATGCATTTATTGCAATGCAAAACTACGATGTTGAGAAGTTAAAATATTTCTACAAGTTAGCCGATAGCAAAGGCGCATATCCCGCCTGGCTGAAAGAGTTCGGTCGGAACTTTTTAAACGCCTGCGACAAAAATGCTATTCTATTTACAGGTGGCAACGTCGATTTTGACATTTGTCTCTATTTACAATTACACGAAAATGTTCGGACCGACCTATCCATTCTGCCCATTGGAAATATTGACCGCCCTTGGTACGTAAAGTTTATAAAAACCGGATTGAAAGGTGCTGTTAAAAGGGTAAATATAGATCTGACCGATAAGCAAATAATGGATATTCACCCTTTTAAATGGGATTTAACCACGGTTTCGATCCAGATTTCGACTGCCGATGAAAACCGGGTTGGGTTGCCTGATAACTATCAAATGAAATGGCAAGTTGCACCAGATTTGTTCTCAGAAAGAATGCATTCAAAAATTGAAAGTGAGCAAGCTAAGAAGCGTGCCTATCTTAGCCCTCAAAGAGCTATCCTTCTTCAAATCATAGAGGATAATTTTTCGGAACGCCCGGTCTTTTTTTCGAATTTTTGTTCACCAACACTATACGGAGGGCTAAACTTATATTTTCAGAATTGTGGAATGGTATCCCGTCTGAGACCTGTTTTAACGAAAGAGACAGAATTTGCGTTTGATTACAACATAATGGAACAATTGCTTCAGGAGAAAAATGTCTGTAACTTTAAAACGATTACTGGCAGTAATATGCCTCGTATCTCCGGGGTAGTAGCATCGGGATACCTGGGCGTTTTATTCAATCTTGCAGAAAAATATGACAAGGAAAAGAGAAGCAAGATGTATCTAAAAGAACTATTTGAGAGGCATTTAAAGATTGGCTACAACAAAGAGCTTGAAGAAGAAATACGACTCGAATTGGAGAAATAATCAATCGAAAATTAAGATAACATGCCATATGAAGTCAACAACCTTGTTTTTAGTATTTTTAGTATTCGCAGTTCATTTGTCCGGACAAAATATTCCTCAAAAATATCCTGATCTTGTAAAAAGGGCAGACTCTCTTTATAACGCGAAAGACTATAAAAATTCTGCGTTAACTTATTCTAATGCGTTTAAGGTTAATGGTTGGAAAGCCACTTCGAGAGAACGGTATAATGCCTCTTGTTCGTGGGCCTTGGCAAATAACCCCGACAGCGCATTCTCTAATTTAAAGTATATTGTAGAGTTGATGAATTACACCAATTCCGGACATATAAAAGTGGATCCCGATTTAACATCGCTTTATAATGATAAGAGGTGGAGGCCCTTACTTGAAACAGTTCAGGAAAATAGAACGAGAGCCTTTCCTAATCTGGACCTGATAACAGTAAATGGGTTCAAACTTGAAGTTGTTACCTATGGTATGGAAAACAATCAAAAAGGAAAACCGGTGATTGTTTTTGAAAATGGCAGAAGTACAGATTTCGAGTATTGGATCCCTGTCATTCAAGAGGTATCAAAGGGAAATGCGACATTCGCCTATAATCGGCCCAGAATTGGGAGCTCTGAGGATGATAACAAGCTTCCAACCATCGATCATATTGCTGATGTTCTCAGGCAATCGCTCCTCGCAAAGGGATTGCAACCCCCCTATATACTGGTAGGACATTCCTGGGGTGCGGCGTATATCAGATGCTTTGCTTCTATGTACCCGAATGAAGTTGCCGGGCTAATTTTTGTTGATCCTCACGATTTTGTTAAAGGTGAGGGCGGAGGAAGATTGCCATACAGGCAAATAGGTTTAACAGAAAATCAGATTGACTCTCTTTTTAACTCATACGACAAATGGGCCGATGAATACATTGCTCAATGGCCAAAGTTTGTTGTGGAAGAGATGAAAGCTCAAAGAGAATTTAGCAAGACAGGTTATGCAATAATCGATCGAAATCCCTTGCCTGATGTGCCGATTCATTTTATAATGGCTGGAGGGTACCCCATAAGTACAGAGAGCTCGTCTTCTATGTATGATCCGGAAAAACTGTTTAGAATAGACAATAATATAAAGATTAAAAAGTGGTTAGAATTAATTAATCCGCTCAGATACGGAAAATTCTTTTACTGTTCGAAATCGGGGCATATTATACAGATAGATGATCCGGAAATTATAATTTCCAGCTTAAAACTGGTTCTGGGCGACTATGACAAATTAATGAAAGAAAAAGGGACCGGTCGCCCATGAAAATTAAAAGATATATCCGATTGCAGTTTGTTGGATGGTCAATATATTGGTTTTTACTACTAATTATTAATCTCTTTTTTTTTAATAAAAAAGATTATGGTACACCATTGTTGATTTTATGGACGATCTTATTTACTTTTTGTGGCCTTTTAGTATTTTATTTTCTAACTAGGTTTTATAATAGGTTAATAAGAAAGAATATCGATACTGCATTTATATTATCCTTAATAATTATATTGTCATTTATAGGAGCTTACACTTGGGGCCTCTTTGAACCAATTATTTCATGGATTATAAATCCTAAAATAAATCAACTAAACATTGCTTGGGATATCAATTCAAGGCGCACGTTTCCTTTCACATTTGTTGTAGCTTTTTTTAGTGTTCTTTACTATTTCGGCAAATTACTTGAGCAATCCAATACTCAAAAAGGGACGATGAATATTTTTAAAGAAGAAAATTCTAACTCAAATGATATTATCTCAGTTTACTTGAAGAATGATATAGTCTTACTACCTGTTAAAAATATCGTAAAAATCTCAATAAATGGCAATTATTCTAGTATCGTCGATAATAGAAATATAAAATACGAACTTAAAAAGCCTTTAGTAAAATGGGAAAGTGATTTGCCAAAAAAAACATTCTTGCGTATACATAGGTCAACCATTATAAATAAGGATTATATCGAAAAGATAGAACCATGGTATAACTATACCTATAGAATCAGGTTGAAAAACTCAGATATCCCTGAAGAAGTCAGCCGAAGGTGTGCCATGACAATAAGAAAAGAATTGAATTTATAGCAGCGAGCTGTTTACTCCCAACCGCTTATTATCTAAATTTTACCGCTTGTCCCTTTTATATTCCAACCATCCAATCCATTATATACATTTGTCGGAAAACGAAATGTATTAAACTTTAAATTCTTATGAAAAAATTAAAAGTATTACTTTTTCTGACAATTATCTTAATGTCAAAAATGTCTTTGGTGCATGCGCAAGAAAGCAATCAATTATTCAATTCAAAATTAATTGAAGAATACAAAGCACTTATTAAGGAGAAAATGAAATCCGGACATTTTGTTGGAGTAGGTGCCGCATTAATAATTGGCGATTCCGTTTGGAAAGAGGGCTTTGGTTATGCCGATAAAGAAAAAAATCTTCCTTTTACCACCCAAACTGCCTTATGTATCGGCTCAATTACAAAACCCTTTACAGCTATGGGGATAATGCAGCTTCATGAAAAACAATTACTGGATGTTGATAAACCATTAGTTGACTACCTGCCAGAATTCAGTATTAAAACACGGAAAAGAGACATTAGAGAGGTTACTGTAAAATCGGTAATTCAGCACACCTCGGGGATTCCAAACAATATGATCAAAAATTTTTGGGCTAAAAATGAAAATTACACAAATACTGTTAGCTATCTAAGAAATGAGTATTTGGGTTACCCTGTCAATTTCATATATCACTATTCCAATCCGGGTTATACTCTTTTAGGAAACACCATTTTAAAAGTAAGCAACCAGGATTATCCTTTATACATTCAAAACAATATTTTAAAACCAATTGGAATGAATAACTCCGGATTTTTAGGTCACACCGCATTAAATAATATAAGCAAGACTTATGATTCAACCGGAACCTATTATCCTATTAAATATGGAAGAGGTATGCCGGCAGGAGATTTAATATCAACAATAGATGATATGGTTGTATTTGCTAAGGAAATGATAGCTGTTTACAATGGAAAAGAAGGGGCCTTTTTACGATCTGAGACTTTCAAGCTATTCGATGAAATAAATAACGATAATATTGAAAATAGAAATACTTGTATGGGATGGGATGTCTTTAAAAATGACTCCAGTTTAGTAATTATGCATAGCGGAAGTCATTTTGTGGCAAATGCCGTATTTACAATTGACCTGAAAAAGAAAATTGCTGCTGTATTTTTTGTGAATACGTTAGGTGGTCTTGATTTAACGTATGCGGCATGTGAAAAATTTTGGGAATTATCAGGAATAAAATCATCAAATCTGATCCATTCATACCCATATAAAAATCATGTGTCAGTTAACATTTCGATAGACTCATTAAAATTACATACAGGAATATATGCTAATACCAGCGAAATTCAGAATGTTAATTTTGAAAACAATAAGTTACTACTTAATGCCACTTTTGGCAACTTCGAATTGAAGCCTCAGACAAATGATGAGTTTTTACCCGGTAGCATTATCAAATCTGATAGTGTTAAGTGGTACACAAAACCAAGATTAATATTTTATGAAGTAATGGGGTATAAGTTGCTTGCTTGGCAAGATGCCAACTATAAAAGGCAACCTCTTGGTATCCTTGAAACTCCTAAAGAAATAAATGAAACGTGGCGTTCACGTTTAGGGAAATATAAATTAGTTGATGATAATATTGAACAATGGAATAAGATATTGGAAATGGAACTTTCTATAGCAAATAATAATTTACTGCAATTAAAGATGGTACACACTATAGGAGAATACATTAACTACCTGCGTATAGAAAATGATAATGAGCTTATCTTTTGTGGATTTGGTGAAACTGGGGGAGAAACAATAAGCTTTAGCGTAGAAAATAAAAAAGAGACAATGAAAATATATGGATTAACGATGAGGAAAAGTGACTAACATCTAAAAACATGAAAAAAACGTTACTGTTTATTACTGTGATTTTAATTGTTGAATCTTCATTTGGCCAACAATTTACCGGTTTATATGGTGATTATCTTGGACAAACTTCTCCAGGTGATATTCCAGTAGTTTTCGCGCCTGGTATTATTTCCAAAAAGACTCTTGAGCATAGCGCTGCAATTTTTTCCTATAATGGAAACGAAGTTTATTGGGTCTCGCGAGATAATCAAGAGAGTTTGTTAAATATATGGCGAATGTCTAAAATAAATAATCGATGGACAAAACAGGAAATCTTTAAACCGTTAGGTGATAGTATTAACCACTTTGATCCTTTCTTAACAACTGATGGTGAAAAAATATATTTTGGAGCAGATAATGATGGAAATGCCGATATTTGGTTTGTAGAAAAACAAGGTGTCAAATGGAGTTTTCCACAAAAGTTAACGTCATCGGTAAATACCTTAGATGGTCAATGCCAGGCTTCATTAACCACCAACGGGACTTTATATTATTTAGACCACAGGACAATTAATAATAATTGGACATGTGATATATTAAAATCCCTGTTTAAAAATGGCGAATATCTTAAACCCGATACTTTACCTGAATGTATAAACTCAATAACTTCTATGGACTGGACTCCATTTATTGCACCGGATGATAGCTATTTACTTTTCTCATCACGAAAAGGGCAGAATTATGGTGATTTATACATCAGCTTTCACGATATTCATAGTGATAAATGGTCAGAACCGATAAATTTGGGTGAGCCAATAAATACTGCGACACAAGAAACATTTCCGTCGGTAAGTCCTGATGGGAAGTATTTGTTTTTTACTCGTTGGACAAATGAAGAAAACGATATGGATATATATTGGGTGAGTACAAAATTTATAGATAGATTGAGGAGAAAAAAATTGTAATAATTTAGCTGATGATGTTTTGGTAAGTTCAACGCTTTTAGTAACTTTATAATGATAGATAAAAGATTAACAGCAATATTCAATTTACAGATAAGCTGACAATGAAAACAACAACAAAATTTATTTATTATGTCATTTTTCTAATGATTATTATACACTCTGGTAATTGTATTGCTCAGCAAAAATATGGTGATTTAATTATTGGAGACAAAATTCATATTGAGTCAAAAGTTCTGAACGAACAGAAAACCATAGTTGTAATGCCTCCATTTAGCTATAAAGATAAACCGGATGAAAAATTTCCGGTTGTTTATGTTTTAGATGTTGGAAATAATCTTTTTGCAGTTTACGGGATAGTAAATTATTATTCTGTCGTCCTGAAAATCATGCCGCCTGTTATAATTGTGGGAATAGTATCCAATGATAGAGAAAAGGACTACTTGCCCTCTCCTTCAAAGGAGTGCCCAACCGGAGGAGGTGCAGGGAAGTTCCTTGATTTCATTAGTTCGGAATTGGTAACTTTCATTGATTCTACTTATCGGACAGTATCTGAACGATGTATTATCGGGCATTCTGCTGGAGGATTATTTGCTGTTTATGCATTGGAAAATAAGCCTGAATTATTTGACTCATTTATTTGCATCGATCCTAGTTTGTGGTATGAAGACCAATCCTATGTAAAGAAAATACTTGATTTTTTTAAAATTAACAAGGATGTTAAAAAATCGATTTTCATTTCATTATCAAATGAGAAAGGGATGGGTATCTTCCCTTTTATTGATATGCTAGATGAATATGCCCCAGAGGGATTTAATTGGGATTATATACACTATAAGAATGAAACACATAATTCACTTGGTTTTAAAAGTATATGTGCAGGCTTTGAGATGATTTATAAAAATTATTATGACAATGGGAAATAAAAAGAAATTGTCACCAGAACAATCTGAAGAGATTCTCAGAACATTAAAAACCCGTTTTGAGAAAAACATGAATCGCCATAAAGGCCTTGATTGGAGTGAAATACAAGTGAAACTTGAGGCGAATGCTGAAAAATTGTGGTCGCTGAATGAGATGGAAAGAACCGGTGGTGAACCTGATGTTGTTGGTCATGATAAAAAGAAGGGCGAATACATTTTTTACGACTGTTCTGAGGAGAGTCCAAAAGGTCGCCGGAGTCTTTGTTACGACCGGGAAGGGCTGGAATCAAGAAAAGAGTTTAAACCGGAAAATAGCGCAGTTGATATGGCTGCTGACATGGGTATTGAACTTTTAACTGAGGATGAGTACAGAGAGTTGCAGAATTTTGGTAAATTTGATAAAAAAACATCGAGCTGGATAAAAACTCCGGATGAAATTAGAAAACTGGGAGGTGCACTTTTTGCTAATTTTCACTATGGTAATGTCTTTGTGTATTACAATAGTGCTCCCTCTTACTATGCTGCCAGAGGATTTCGAGGTAAACTAAATATTTATGATAATTTCGACTGATAATGATGTAGTCTTGCGGGAATTGACCAAAGCGGATATTCCTAAACTTGCAGAATATGCAAATAATGAAAAAGTAAGTATTAATCTGAGAGATGCTTTCCCTAGTCCGTATACAATTGAGGATGCAAAGAGATTTATTGAAATGGTAGATAAGCAAGATCCCAAAACGTTATTTGCAATTGAATATAAGGGCAATTATGTGGGGAACATCAGCTTGTCGTTAGGGAGTGATGTATATAGAAAAAGTGCCGAGATTGGCTATTTTATTGGAGAACCTTTCTGGAACAAAGGGATTGCAAGTAAGGCAGTAAGATTAATCACCGAATATGGGTTTGAAAAATTCGATATAGTCAGGATCTATACCGGGATTTTCGAATATAATAAAGCATCACAAAGAGTTCTTGAGAAATGCGGATTTGTAAAGGAAGCCGTTTTTAAAAAATCAATCTTTAAAAAAGGAGAGTTTTATGACGAGATTAGATTTGCTTTACTAAAGAACGATCCATTGACTGTATGAATATGAACTACAAAATAAACCTATGGCAAACATCTGGGCAAAGAAATCTATTGTAGAACTGCAGAGCGAAGCTTCTGACGAAAAAAATGGTTTAAAGAGGACACTTAGCAGATTAAATCTTGTCGCATTAGGTGTTGGAGGTATAATAGGGGCAGGAATATTTGTCCTTACAGGCCAGACAGCTGCCACATACGCAGGACCATCAATAGTTATTTCGTTTATTATTGCTGCCATTGCATGCGGATTTGCCGGCTTATGCTACGCCGAATTTGCATCGATGATTCCTATTGCGGGGAGCGCATATACCTATGCTTATTCTACACTAGGTGAGTTTATTGCATGGATAATAGGATGGGATCTCATACTAGAGTATCTGTTCGGAGCGGCAACAGTTGCAGTTGGATGGTCGGGATATGTGGTAAGTTTCCTTAACGATTTTGGAATATCTTTGCCGGCTTCAATCGCCAGCTCTCCTCTTATTTTTGACACAGCTACAGGAGTCTGGAGTACAACGGGTGCAGTGATCAACTTTCCGGCTGTGTTCATTGTCGGTATAATAACGACACTGCTTGTTATCGGAATAAAGGAGTCTGCCAACTTTAACAATGTTATTGTTATTGTAAAGGTTGCTGTAATACTTTTATTTATAGGTTTTGGCGCAAGCTTCATAAATACCGACAACTGGACCCCTTTCATTCCACAAAATACTGGAGTGTTCGGACAATTCGGATGGAGCGGAATAATGAGGGCTGCAGGTGTGATTTTCTTTGCCTACATTGGATTTGATGCCATTTCAACAACGGCTCAGGAGGCCAAGAATCCTCAGAAAGACATGCCTTGGGGCATACTCGGTTCACTAGCTGTGTGTACTGTCCTTTATATCCTTGTCGGTTTGATTATGACAGGTATTGTACCTTATCCAAATCTGAATGACCCGGCACCAGTCGCTCTTGCAGTGAACACTGCAGGAGAGGGGTTGGTATGGCTGAGATACCCCATAAAAATAGGAGCAATAGCAGGACTCTCTTCAGTTGTTTTGATTTTGCTAATGGGGCAACCGAGGATTTTCTATTCAATGTCAAAAGATGGGCTATTACCTTCTGCTTTCAGCAAGGTTCACCCAAAATTCAGAACTCCATACATCACAACCATATTGACCGGAGTTGTTGCAGGTGTTATTGCGGGTCTTTTCCCGATTGGCTTATTGGGAGAACTGGTTTCCATAGGAACACTTCTTGCCTTTGTCATTGTCAGCGGCGGGGTACTTGTCCTAAGATACAAACAACCAAATCTGGAACGTCCTTTCAAGGCACCATTCTTTCCTGTAGTCCCTATTCTCGGTGTCCTATCATCAGGAATAGTTATGCTTATGTTGCCGGGCAGTACATGGTCACGCCTTTTAATCTGGCTGGGAATAGGGCTTGTAATCTACTTCTTTTACGGGAAGAAGCACAGTAAAATCGGGAACTCAAATAAAACTAACAAATATTAATTATGGCTATAGATTTAATTGCGAAATTTAGTGTTATAGATAAGGTCGACCCTACCGACAGTAAGGAAATCTTCGATTCATTTCTTGCCCCAGACGAAAGCATTATTTTGTCATACAAGAATATACGTGATAAGGTTATTTTTACTACATATAAAATAATCTGCTATGATATACAAGGGTTGACAGGATCTAAAAAAGAGTATAGGTTTTTCCCATATTCAAAAATATCCTCTTTTTCAGTAGAAACTGCAAATCTTCTGGATGGTGATTCTGATTTTAAAATTTGGCTATCGGGTGTCGGTTGCTTTGAAATAAGATTTGGTAGAAATTTAGATATCAAAGAGGTAGGGTCATTTATTGCTTCTAGGATTTCACGCTGAAAAAAGAACAGTATATAATGAACGATATACAGATCATTGACCTTACTCCGGAAAACATTGCAGATTATGGTGTTTGCGGATATAAAGATGTGAACAAGCATAAGGAATTGAGGAGTAAGATAGAATGGGTTAAAGAGTACTATCCCAAAGGATTAAGGATAAAGGCACTTATCTCAGTAAAAGGGGGATATCAAGGGATGCTTGAATATCTACCTGGAAAATTTGCACATCGTCCGGTTAATGCAGAAGGGTACATGTTTATTCACTGTATTTTTGTTGGGTTTAAATCTGAATTTAAGGGAAAAGGCTATGCATCTTCCTTAATTGAAGAATGCATTAATGAAACCAGACGCGAGAAAATGGCAGGAGTTGCTGTTGTCACAAGAAAAGGGTCATTCATGGCTAACGATGAGATTTTCCTAAAAAATGGATTTGAAATTGTAGATAGTGCTGAGCCGGATTTTAATTTGCTGGCAATAAAATTTGATAAGACTTCGCTGAATCCGAGCTTTAAAAAAGATATGCTTACCAGCCTGAGCAAATATAAAAATGGAATAACTATCATACGATCTGTCCAGTGTCCATATACAGAGAAGAATGTAAATGCAATTTTAGATACAGCAATTAAGAAGTATAATCTTAAGGTAAGCCTGGTTGACTTAAAAGATTCAGAATCTGCTCAAGACACCCCGTGTGCATTTGGAACATTCTGTATAATCTACAATGGAGATGTTATTAGTTATCATCCTATAAGCAATACAAGATTTGAAAATATAATGGATAAAATGCTTGTTGAAAAGGGTTACCTTTGATGTACACAATAAATAATAGAATATAACTAAAAACAATAATATGACAACAAAAACATTAAATGGAAACATCTTGATATTGCTTATTATGGCAATGTTATTCAGCTCTTGCGAGGAGGAGATAATCTGCGACAATTTTTTACAGACACTTACTAATTGTAGTGCACAAAACTGGAAGGTTATTGAGTCTATAAATCAGGGAAGTTCTGTTCCGGGGGAGATAAATGAAATATGGACATTCAATGCAGACGAAACATACACAAGAACGACCGTGTCGGGCATAAACCAATATGGACACAACAGTGCAATTTTTTGGATGGGTGCCTCACAAACAGGGTTTAACACATATACCTACGCTTTTTCCAATAACAATACAGTGTTTGAAATTATAAAAGAGTCCACAACGGCACAAGACGGAGCCTATATCAGACGGATTAAATTCGTAAAGCAATAAAACTAAAAATGCAGAAAACGGTCACTTTATATTGTTTAATGGGCGTAATACTATTACCGATATTCGCAAAACCTTCAGACGGATATGCTCAGACATTATTGAACGGGCCTCAGAAAATTGTGATTGACACTAAACGGGACAGGTTATTGGTGTCAAATGCCAATTCGGGGGATATAATACAAATTGACAAAAAGGGAAATCAAACCTTTTTTATTAAGGAAGCAGATTTTATTGATGGAATGGAGATTGTAGGGGATACTGTTTATGGCGTAGGGAGTAATAGAAAAATAAAGGCTTACAGTCTGGTAACCAGACAACTTGTTGCAGATATCACCATCCCTGGATCTTCCGCCAACTATTTATCGAGTATAGCATCTGACTCATCGGGACATCTCTTCATATCTTGTCCTTTGTTAAACGAAGTTTACAAGATGAATATCAAGAACCTTTCCTATAGTGTATTTGCAAGAGATAAAGAGTTGAACAAACCGAATGGAATTCTTTATGAAAAAGAGAGAAACAGGATTGTGGTCATAGATGATTCACCCAATTCAAAGATTCATGCCATTGACCTGGCCGATTCGTCGGTCACTACACTTTTTACTACAACATTTAACAGCCCAGACGGAATCATAAGGGACAAATCTGGAAATTATTATATAGGTGGGTATTATCTTAATGGATTATTCAGGATAGATACAGCATTGAATAATGTGATTGAATTGTTTTTTAAAGGGACAACTATGGTTTATCCAACTTACGATGAAAAAAGTCATTCTGTCCTTGTTACTCACTATGATGCCAATACATGGGAACGTATACCATTAAAATGAGTTAACATTTTATTATACAGTGAGTCAATTTTAGTATAACTTTACGCAATCATAAACACGTAAATTGCAATGAGAATATTAAGGGGATTGCTGATAATTTCACTGATAAGTGCTATATCATCATGTAAGAAATCTGACCCGGCAGATACTGCATTAAATCCCTTTTCCAATGGCGGCAAGGAGAGGAACATGATTGTCGTCATGAGCGATATTCATCTTGGTGCCGATCTCGCTTATACTGAGTGCAAAGAGAACCTTGGGTCACTTGAAAAATTGCTCAGACAGATAAAGGCGGCTCCAAATGTCAAGGAGCTTGTAATAGCAGGAGATATGCTTGATGAGTGGTTTATACCGGCCACAGTAGATACTTATCAAGGCAAGGATCAGGCAGATTTTGTACAACGGATTGCATCGGCAAATAAAGGAGTGATAGATACCTTTAACAGTATAATTCGCGAAGGAAAGATTCTTGTTACATATGTTCCCGGGAACCACGACCTGACAATTACTGCAGCAAATGTCGACAAGATACTTCCCGGAATACATCAGGCACGGGATGCAGAGCAGGGTTTAGGTACCTATTCCCCGGCTGACAACCCAAAAATTGCAATCGAGCACGGCCACCGCTACAATTTCTTCTGTGCTCCTGATCCGATATCAAATCAGGATGTTGCACCGGGGACAATAATGCCTCCCGGGTATTTTTATACAAGGATAGGTGTGCTTAGTTTTATCCAGAATTTCCCTCCTGCTGGCGATATAATGCCAGTTGTAACTCAAAATGCTTCTGGCAATGGAAGTCAGACTTTGCTCTTCATATATTGGAATGTATGGAACAGAGCATTAAGTAAATATACTATTTCAAATAAATTTGATGAGAAAATAATTGTAACGAATATTGATGGATTAAAAGGTTCATATTCAGTAAACGATCTGTTGCCTTTTCAAAAGATTGCCGGAGGGGTTATTGATGTCGGCCTTTATAAGGGAATACAGGACTCATGGAACCAAAGACAGACTCTCAATCATGTTGCTGTAAACATTCCGGTTTCTCAGGCAATTGCAAATGCCGCTAAGGCAAGTGAATCGGATGATCAGGCAAAGAACCAGTACTTTCTCAATCCGGCTTCTGGTAAAAGAGTAGTCATATTCGGGCATACTCACGACCCTAAAATTATTGCTTCCGATAATTTTAATGGTCAGAAATCAATTTATGCGAACACCGGTACCTGGATAGATCATAATTCTGTGGTCCCTACAACTATGAGTTTTGTTGTAATTACCCCTCAGAGCGCAAGTACCTCCTCATGGACATTAGTAAAGCTATATAATTTTGAAAATGAAATTGTAACAAAAATGGCTGAGGACTCATTACGTTTTTAAACTATTCAATCAAATAAAAGAGATGAAAAAAACATTTTTACTCTCATTTCTGTCGATACTTATATCAACATCACTTTTCGCGACCAACTACTACTATTTTCGTCTCCGTTTCGAAATACACGAAATTCCCATGAATGGAGAAAAAGCAAATTATCCTGTTGTGGCATATTCTCCTGATTTCAAGGGAGCTGATGTGATTACAGCCATAGATGGAATTAGTACACAAAATCTTACAGAAGATGCCGTTTATGCTCTATTTGAGTCTAAACAATCCGTTACATTTTCCATAAGACGCTGGAATAAAGAGTTTAGCAAAACACTTACAGGATTACCCAGCTCCTGTCCTCCATCAAATGTATTATCTGAAGATGAATTACGTGTGCTATACAAAAATTCCAAGGCACTGTTTTTCTCCGGGTTTGAAACATATAGAGATAAGAATGTAGATTTTTTTAAGTTCAGGACCTATGATATTGAATTTGCAGAGAGTGGTAGTTCTGCCATGGATAAGAAAATGTTTGCCGACGATTTAATAAAAGAGTTGTCCTCTTTTGGATTGGAAAGAAATACTGAAAACCCTCAAATGCTATTTGTTGTTGAACTATTTACAGGTAAGAAAGAACAATATACACAACCTACAACCTCAATAAATACTCAGTATAAGTATGGATATGATATTTTCAACGGTTGGGGGGCGCGACAATATATTACCTCGCAGCAAAATGAAGGTCATACCGATGTAAGCTATCTGTACAAAGTAAGTGTTTCAGTCATGGATGTCGCCCAGATGAAACAAAAGCCTACTGTACCTCCCGTTATATGGTCGGCAAATTGTTCTGATGAAACAGACAATAAACAGACAATAATTGGTTATGCCCAACAGAATTTTTTCTCTGAAGCATTTTATACATTCAAACCAATTCCTGTTTTTGTTTGTCCTGTTTTTACCGGAACTTGCCAAAACCTAGGTGTCTATTTCGATGGTAACGATCCATCGGTTGTTGCTTGTGTCGATCCCAATGGGAATGGAGCTAAAGCTGGGTTAAAGGCGGGAAATAAAATACTATCATACAAAGATATATTCGAAGTTCACTTCTCTAAAGGGGCCACTGGTAAAAATATCATGGAATATGAGGGAAAATTTATTCCGACTCAAGTTATTCCCTCTTTTCAGGCTCTCAGAAAATTATGGAGAATGTCATACTCTTATGGTAATAGTGGAAAGCCGCTTTCAGAAGGGTTAATTCCAAATTACTACTATATAAAAGAGGGTAAGAATAGTATAACAGATAACGGGTACGAAAATATAAAATCAGTAGATATTGTATTTCTGGATAATGGGAAAAAAGTAAAGGCAAATAATATCGAATTATCATTTGGGTATAATCCTGTATATTTTATTGAAAATTAATGACAACAAACAGCATACTTAACATCAAAATATTTAAACTATGAAAACCTATTTTGACTTCAATCTTACAGGTAAGAAATTTTTTCCTGTATGGATATTATTTATTGTATTACTGATAGTTCCTTATGGATTCATGCTATTTGAAATGAAGGATATGCAGCCGGGAGAAGCTCCTGATATGTCGTTTTTCCTATGGCCGGTAGCTCTGTTTTTTGTATCCTTTATACTGACATTTTATATAGTAAGATTGTTAATTGAAGGTATCGTGTATAACAACAAATCGATTGCGTTCAATGGCACTTTTGGAGAGTATATGGTTAAGGTCCTGCTTGGATTTTTTCTAAGTATAATTACACTGGGTATCTATATACCATGGTTCATTAAAGACATCACCGGTTTTTTTGTCGATAATTCATCCTATGATTCGGAGACTATGAAATTTAAAGGCAAAGGGGGCAAATTATTTGTGATTTTAACCCTTAGCCTTGTTCTTCCAATAATTATCATGTCTATTATATTGGGAGTTTGCCTCTATATGAATAACCCGACAGAGCTTCCAAAACACTCTATTTTGTCACAGTTATTAATGACAATAATACTGATCCCTTATATGTATCTGGTATATAAATGGATGGCTAATGTAGATTATAAGAATTTCAATATCAGGTGGGAGACAAATTTTTGGGATGCTTGCTGGAAGTTAGCCGGACAGATTTTGCTGTCTTTTGTCACTTTAGGGATTTACTTTCCAATGGCAGTAGTAAGGTTGTATAAATACTTTGCCGACAGAACAGTAGCTGTGAGTGATGAAAGAAAACGAAGCTTTGGTTATGATATAGAGGCATCAAAGGACTTTCTTTTCTTGTGGGGGCAGGTACTTCTTATAATTGTTACTCTTGGTATCTACTATCCTTGGGCCTTGTGCAAAATCGGGAAGAGAATTTTAAATAAAACCTATTTGACAGAAGCAGTTGAGGAATGAAATTAGAAGATCTTGGATATACCGACAACCTTGAACGGCTAAGGATAGGCAATAACCTGGATTCTTTTGAGATAGGAAGGGTTGTTTTAGAACATAAAGAAAGATATATAGTAAGCACAAACAATGGTGAATTTGAAGCTGAGATAACAGGTAATATGCGGTTTACTGCTAAATGCCGGGAGGATTTTCCAGCTGTCGGTGATTGGGTTGCCCTTACAACTTATGCATCGGATTTTTCTGTGATCCATAAAATTCTTCCACGGTTCTCTGTAATAAAAAGACAGGCCGTGGGACAATTCGGCGAGATTCAAATAATAGCGGCTAATATTGATTATGCTTTTCTGGTGCAGGCCGTCGACCGCGATTTTAATATCAACAGACTTGAAAGATATCTGACAATCTGTAATTCATCGAGAGTTAGTCCCATAATTGTACTTACCAAAACTGACTTGAAAAATGAGGATCTGGTTTCCGAAATATTGGAGAGTATAAAAAGCAGGGTAAAACATGTTCCTGTTATTGCAATAAGCAACGAGTCTATGGATGGACTGGATGCAATAAAAGCAATAATTGAAAAAGGGAAGACATACTGCATGCTTGGATCTTCCGGAGTGGGTAAATCTACCCTATTAAATAATCTTTCAGGCAAGGCAATAATGCGGACCGATGAGATAAGCAGCAGTACAAACAAGGGGAGGCACGTTACAAGTCACAGGGAATTGATTGTTATTGAAAATGGGGGAATATTGGTTGACACCCCTGGTATGAGGGAAGTTGGTATAACCGATTCTGTAAGTGGATTGGAAATCACGTTCGACATGATTGTCAGCCTCTCTGAAGGTTGCAGGTTCAAAGACTGCACTCACACAAGTGAAATTGGGTGTGCAGTAATTGAAGCTGTAGAGAAGGGTGAAATTAACAAGGCTTCCTATGAAAATTACATGAAGATGGAAAGAGAGAACAACCATTTTGAATCGTCTGTAAATGAGAGGAGAAAGAGAGATAAGGAGTTTGGAAAATTTGTAAAAAATTTCAAAAAAGATATACGTAAAAACGAGATCTAATTTTTATTTGCCGTTTATAAATTATGACTTCAATATTGCAAAATTGAAAAAACGCAATACATTTGTTCATTGTTAGAATTATAATATTCTTGGGATGATAGAGACAGGTTTTAGTTCAGATGATAATTTTTCAAGACGATTAAGACGTCAGGATGAAACTGCATATATTGAGCTATTTGATCAGTATTACAGATACTTGCATTCGATCGCAAGCAACTATGTGCTTAATTATGATATTGCGAATGACATGGTGCAGGAGACATTTATCCATTTGTTTAACAGTATTGAAAAATTAGACGAGATCAGAAATATCAAGAGTTACCTTAGGGTTGCGGTCCGAAATAAGTGTATCAGCTACTTGCGTCAGCTTGATATAGAAGATGCACATAAATTGTTATATTCGAGGGAGCTTTCTATAATTGGCTCAGACGAACATGAGACAGATGATATGAGTGAATACATGCGAGATTTGCTCGATTCCTTACCTGATTCATGCAAACAAGTATGTAAGCTCAGATTTGTAGATGGTTACAAAATCAGTGAAATATCTAAAAAATTATCCCTTTCTCCCAATACAGTCAAGGTTCAGATACATCGTGGGAAATCCAAAATGAGGAACGATGTGCTCAAATGTCCTGAATTATATAAAAGTTTGGCAAGATGTATTAACCTGTTCCTTTATTAAGCTTTGCAGTCATGAAAATAGATATAAATATTCTTTTAGATAAAATAAACGGGAGACTTGACAAAGATGGAGAAATCCTGTTTGACAACTGGCTGAATTCAGATGTCCGTCACCGTACGTATTTTGAGAAATTGGAGCAGCGGGAACTTGCATCTGATTATAATGAGTCTGAATTGTCCGAAGAAAAATATAGTAATTTCCGTCATCTTTTTATATCAAAAATTAAATCTGCAGGCAAGAGAAAAAAACAAAGGAGACAGATTTTTTTCGCTACAGGAATAGCTGCACTAATTCTGATCTTCATTTTCATTAAACTATTCAAGGCAGATGAACAGAACCTGAATAATACTACTCAATTTTTTACAGACAATGTGAAAAAAACAGAAAAGCAAGAACAGGATTCATTTGCAAAGATGCCTAAGGTATCAAATAAAAAGGTTCAGTTAATTACTGCAAAAGGAGAAAAGATTTCGTTATTAGAGATGGTACCAGGTGAAACTGCAAAAGTACAGGATTTTCAGCTATCTGAAGACAAAATGGCTTTGACCTATACTGAAACCGTTGCTGAAAACATTCAGGGATTAAATACTTTACTGGTTGACAGAGGGGCCGAGTTTAGGATAAACTTAACAGATGGTACAAAAATTCATCTTAATTCGGATTCTAAGTTGGAATATCCTACAGTTTTCAGCGACAAAGAAAGACGAGTATATCTTAAAGGGGAAGCATATTTTGAAGTTACCAGAAATGAAGATAAACCATTTATTGTTTGTATTGGCTCTACGGAGATAAAGGTCTTAGGGACAGAATTTAATATCAATTCACGTAACCCGGAATCTGTAAGGACGACACTTGTTTCCGGAAAAGTAACGGTGAAGTCAGCAAAAACGGATGAGGTGCAATTACAACCTGGCTTTACAGCTATTATGAACCCTGTTACAGGAAAATATGACATTAACAACAAGGATATCCAATGTTATATTGGTTGGAAGACAGGAAATTATTTATTTGAAAGTACATGTCTGTCTGATATTTTAAATGAACTGGCAATATGGTATGACCTATCTATTGAGTATCAAACAGAGCAGGCCTATGAAGAAACATTTACAGGCAGTCTTTCTCGTAACCTTTCAATTGACAAGTTGATTCAATTGATTGAGCGGACAAATTATCTGACCTTGGAATTAAAAGGGAAAACACTCGTTGTCAAAAACAAAATAATAAGTGTCGGCTAATCCATAATATTTGGATTACAAATTATTTAATGTGAAGGGGGGGATTTTGTCCCCCTTTGTAGTTATATTATAATTAGTTACAATAAACAAACAAAAAGACTTGAATATTTTCAATAGGATCTGTAAACCTTTTCTTTTCCATTTTCGTCATGTGCTAAAGTTGATATTAAAAATTACTATTTATTAACCTAACTGTAAAACAACCTATGAAGAAAGCTTACATGCTTGTAATTTTACTATTCTTTGGATTGTCAGGTTCTGTTTTTGCACAAAAACAAACTAATCCGGAAGAAAAAAAAGTAACCCTTTCTCTTAAAGACCAAACTGTTGTCCAAGTATTTAAATCAATCCAGACATTGACCGGATTGAACTTTATTTACAATGACAAAGATTTTGTTGGAATAGAGAAGCTAGATGTTGAAGCAAAGAATGAGAAAGTCAAGGATTTGCTAGAAAGATTATTTACCGGTCAGCCGGTTTCGTTTGAGTTTGTGGAAAATACTGTAGTGGTACGATCCCGGAATATATCTGTTTCCGGAGTTGTGAAAGACAAAAAAACCGGAGAAGTATTACCTGGGGCCACTGTTATAGTATTGGGCACATCTATTGGTAAACAGACCGATATTGATGGAAGTTTTTCATTAACGTTTCCCAGAATGAAAATTAATAAACTGGTAATTCGTTATTTGGGATACGCCGAACAGATACTGGATATAAAGGAGAGTGGAAAATATATTATAAAGCTTGAGGAAACCGAGAATGCTTTGACTGATGTTGTAGTAACTGGTTATGCCAACATCAACAAATCAAGTTTTACAGGTACATCAACAAAAGTAACCAAGGAGGATATTTTGAAAGTATCTCCACGAAACGTGATTGATGTACTACAAATATTTGATCCTTCGTTCAGAGTGATCCAAAACAACACTATGGGTTCCGATCCGAACACCTTGCCAGAGTTTTACATACGGGGACGTACCAGTATTGATGCGGTAAAACAGTTAGATAATCTGACAGCTAGTGAATCCGGTACTCTATCCAAATTCGCATTGACCAACAATCCGAACCTGCCTGTTTTTATTTTAGATGGATACGAGGTAAGTGTCCAGAAAGTGTATGATATGGATCCAAACCGGATCAAAAGTATTACGATATTAAAAGATGCTGCTGCAACAGCTATCTATGGATCCAGGGCCTCAAATGGAGTGATTGTTCTTGAATCTGTTACACCTAAAATAGGTAAGTTAATGGTTTCGTACAATTTTACAGGTTCAGTTACAGCACCTGATCTTTCTGACTATAATCTTATGAATGCATCTGAAAAACTTCAGACAGAGGTTTTGGCTGGTATTTTTAACTGGAGAGATGCAAATAGTTACGATAGTTATGCGAAGAAAAGTAATCTGATTGCCAAGGGAATAAATACCGATTGGCTAGCACAACCATTACGTAACGGCATAAATCAAATGCACAGCATATCTTTTGGTGGAGGTACCGAAGGATTTAGATTTGGGATAGACTTAAGTTATGATAATGATAATGGTGTAATGAAGGATTCCTATCGCCAACGATTGGGTGGTGCCATGTATGTTGAATACAGAGTAGGAAAAGTCCAGTTCAGAAATCATGTCTCTTATGATGGTACAAACGCTCAAGCATCGCCATATGGCTCTTTTTCTGATTATACATCCCAGCTACCATATGAACGTATCTACAATGATAATGGAGTTTTATTAAAGCAACTGGAGTTATCTTATCGTGCAAATCCATTGTATGAGGCCTCTCTTGGAAGCTTCAACCGCACAAAGAATAATACAATTACCAATAATTTCAGTTTTGACTGGCGTATCACAGATAATCTCCAGTTCAAATCTCAGTTTTCAATCAGCCAGAACACATCAAATCTAACTATCTTTAAAGATCCCTTGTCTTCAACTTATTCATATTCTCTTACACCATTTGAGAGAGGAGACCTCTCAATTTCGGATATAAAGAACAATACTTGGAACCTGAATGCGTTCTTTCTGTATAATAAGTCGATAAACAAGCATAATATCAATTTGTCCGGAGGTACAAACATGCAAGAAACCAACGCTTTGCAGGCTTATTCCAAATATAAGGGATTTCCGTCATCTGCTCAGCATACAATAGGATTTGCAAATACAATTGTAACAAAGCCTACCAGTACAGATAACAAGACTCGCCTGGGTGGTCTTTTCATTTCAGGTAACTATACGTATGACAATATTTATCTGGCGGATGCTTCTATAAGAGTTGATGGTTCTTCTGAGTTTGGTTCTGATTCAAAATATGCTCCTTTCTGGGTTTTAGGACTTGGAGTAAATATTCACAATTATGAATTTCTGAAGAACTCAGAGATCATCAATCAGCTAAAAGTAAGAGGAACTTACGGACTTACAGGAAAGGTGAACTACCCTCCCTATGTTGCACGCCACACTTACAACATTATTCTTGACGAATGGTACACAACAGGAATGGGAACAACTCTCAATTATCTTGGAAACGAAGATCTTAAATGGGAACGTACCTATTCATCCAATATCGGTTTTGATATCTCATTATTGAAGAAGATTACAATGTCAGCTTCATATTATAACAGACAGACAAAAGATATGATTGCCGATATTGCATTACCAACTTCCTCTGGATTTATAACCTACAAGGGAAACATGGGAGAGATACTGAATCGTGGATGGGAACTTAGTGCAAATTATATGTTTGTTAACTCAAAGAACTTAGGAGTTAGCATTTTTGGATCTATGGCTCATAATAAAAGTAAGTTGATGAAGTTATCAAAATCTTTGAAAGAGTATAATGAGAGGATAGATGCATTCTATAATACTAAGCGAAGTTCTGATAATAGTAAGAAATATTCTGTCCCATATATGAAATACGAAGAGGGAAGCTCCCTGACTGCAATTTATGGGATGAAATCGATGGGTATCAACCCAATGGATGGAAAAGAGGTGTTTATTAACAGGGCTGGTGAGTTGACAAGTACATGGGAGTCATCACAGCAAATTAAAATTGGAGACTCAGAACCAACTGTCCAGGGTGCATTCGGGTTGAACCTCCGTTGGAAACAATTCACTATTTTCACATCTTTTATATATCAGATAGGAGCACAAACATATAATTCGACATTGGTAAGTGTGGAAAATGCAGATATAGCCTCATATAATGTGGATAAAAGGGTTTTGACAGCAAGATGGAAAAAACCTGGAGACGTGACACCTTTGAAAAACATTGCTGATCAGAAAAAAGTGACACTACCCTCGTCAAGATTTGTTCAGAATTTGAACCAATTGAAATTTAATTCATTATCGTTAGGTTATGATGTGAATTCAAAATACCTCAAACCGCTGAATATATCCATGATGCGCGTACAATTAAGCACCAATGATTTGATGGTCCTTTCAACCGTTAAACAAGAGAGAGGGCTGTCATATCCTTTTGCAAGAACATTCAATTTTTCATTAAATCTTAATTTTTAACTCTGTAACAATGAGAAAATATATTTATACGATATTAATAGCATCTATTGTACTGGGTACTACATCTTGTTCAGATTGGTTTGATGTTAGCCCCGACAATTTAGTAACTAAAGACGATTTGTTTTCAACAAACGAAGGTTTTAGGATTGCTTTGAACGGAATATATATAGATATGTCGCAAAAGGCCTTATATGGTCAGGAGTTGACATGGTCCTTTAATTCTTTTCTTGGCCAGAATTACGATATATCTCCATATTCCTGGAATACATTATCTTCATATATACCAGCCACAAAATATGATTATGAAAATACTTATCTTAAGAGCGTGACGGATGTGATATGGGCGAAAGGATTCAATACAATTGCCAATTGTAACAGTTTGATTCAGGAAGTTGAAACTCATGACAGTTCCTTTTTTATGGAAGGGAAGCGTGAAAAACA
This sequence comes from uncultured Candidatus Cloacimonadota bacterium, assembly GCA_964419225.1. Taxonomy (GTDB): domain Bacteria; phylum Cloacimonadota; class Cloacimonadia; order Cloacimonadales; family CAYQPF01; genus CAYQPF01. The sequence continues at coordinate 25,121 of CAYQPF010000020.1, forward strand.
ACTCATTCTTGCTGAGGCAAGAGGTTTGAGAGCCTTGATGCATTTTGATATTCTCCGGATGTTCTCACCGGCACCAATAATAAATGACAATAATGCTTACGTACCATATGTGAAAGCATATCCTACACTTCAACCTCAAAGATTATCAACAACTGAGGTAATGAAGAATGTCATAGAGGACCTTGAATATGCAAAAAACAATTTAGCAGATAATGACACATTGTATAACTCCAAAATGATGACCAATACCAGCTATCGTTTTGCGCCAGGTAATGCAGGTGATGCCAAAGGTGGCTCGTTTTATGGCTACAGGGGGACTCGTTTTAACTATTTTGCAGCTTGTGCCCTTTTGGCCAGAGCTTACCAATATATTGATGATAAGGAGAACGCATATAAAAATGCAATGGCTGTTTACAAGTATCATACTGCAAAAACATGGTTCACTTTCACTTCATCAAGTAATATCATAATTGAAGAAAAAAATAATCGTCATACACGTTTATATGATGATATTCTTTTTGCATTTAATAATAGTAAGATTTATACATTGTTTACTGATTGGAATTCTAGTAATTATTTTTCTAGTCGCTTGAAAATAAAAAATACTACAGAACTATTTAATTCTGATGCTGATGATTTCCGTCTAACAAAACTTATTTACTCTAACTACTCTCTTAAATGGGAGCCTAAAACAGGCAGCTCATATATAGTTACAATTGAGGACAGACTTCTGCCTGTAATAAGGCTTAGCGAAGTATATTATATTTTGTGTGAATATCTGGCAGATAAGGACCTTAGCAAAGGAATTCAATTATTACAGGAACTTCGCGTTGCAAGAGGTGCTAAAACCACTCTTGACCCAGCAATGCCAAAGGATAAATTCCTTGAAGCCGTTTATAATGACGCAACCCGTGAGTTTATAGCTGAGGGTCAGACCTTCTATATGTATAAACGTCTGAACAGAAAGATGTTTAACGGTACTACTCCTATTGATATGACAGGAAAATATGTTATTCCACTTCCTGACAGCGAAAAGGCATATTATTAATAATTTAATAAGAAATACAATGAAATATAATATAATTTATCTGATAATAATATTATTCACACTGGTAGCTGTAACCGGATGCGAAGAACAGAAATTGGAAACATATAACGGAGACAATTTTGTCCAATTTAAAAAGACGTTCTCAGACTCTACAAATGTATCTTTTATGTTTTATCCGGGAAAAAATTACATAGAATTTCCTGTTCTCCTTGAGCTTGTGGGAGTAGCTTCAAATAAGGATATGAAATATAAGGTGGTGGTTGATAATTCATATACTACCGCTTCAGGAACACATTATTCATTGCCTGCTGAACAAATATTCCATGCCGGAAGGTATTCTGACACACTGTTTGTAAGATTGAACAATACAGCCGATTTAAAGACAAAAAAGGTTCGCCTTTTATTAAGAGTTGAATCATCCGACGACTTGAAAATGGGTAAAATAGAACAATCTACAGCCGTGATATGGATAACCAATGCACTTTCCAAGCCGGCATGGTGGAACAGCGATATTGACTCATATTATTTAGGAACATATAGTGATAAAAAATATGAGCTGTTTATCAAGGTCACTGGAATATTTGACTTGACAGGCTTGGATGCAAGCCTAAGGCGTTCGTATGCTCTTCAACTGAGGCAATATCTAAGTGAACATCCAACATTGGATGATAATAATCAATATATTGAAGTACCTGTATTATAATAATTTGAAGCTATGAAAATAAAAATATTATCATTGAGCCTTTTTGCTCTTTTCATTTTGACATCTTGCATAAAAGATCAGGGTAGCTATGATTTAAAAGATTTAGGTACTCCGACAATTACAACATTCTCAAAGGGTAATGCTGTAATTGGTGAACCATATATTATAACACCTGTAATTGATTTCAAGGGACTTTCGGAAGATGATTTTGAATATTTCTGGTTTGCAGATATGTCTGACTATTCAACAGCGGATACACTTTCACATAAGAAGGACTTAAGTTTTATCTTTACCAAAGCGGGCTGGTATATTGGAGTATACCAGATCAAAAATAAAAAGACCGGAGGTATTACTTCTAAAATATTTGATTTTAATGTTGTATCAAAATATCAAATGGGCTGGCTCATACTTTCTGAAAAAAATGGGAATTCAGTATTGAGCTATTCACGTTTGAATTCAGGTAAAATAGACACCACATTTGTCGATATATACGGCTCTCTTTATGGTGCAAATACATTGGGGAAAAGCCCACTAAGCCTTGGAAGACACTTCTCTGATCAAGCTGACCAGATATTGGTGGTTCAGAATGGAGAAGGTGGTTCTGTTGAGCTGGATGGAACCAATTTTAAAAAAGTCATAACGACAGATAAAGAGTTTGTTGGTGGAGCATATCCAACAGGGTTCAAACCTATAAAAGCAGAATATGGCGAAAGAATTGAAATGGTTGTAGGAGAAGACGGGCGTGCATTTACGCGTATTCGTACTTCAAGCAGCGTTTTCCAAGGGGCACGATATAGCACTACCCCTATCAGTAATGCTAAGATAACTAAGACCTATTATAAATATTGGCAAGGTTATATCTTGATGTATGATGTTCAGAATAATCGCATTATAGGCATTCAGGATACTCCTCAGTTACATACAGGAAAGATTCTTTCTGTAAAAATGGATCCGCTTGGCGGAAATGCCGTAGCATTTACAGATCTTTCAAATATTGGCGCAGACTCAAAGCTTATCTATACCGGTAGTTATGTTTCAGGTTCAAACCGCTATTTTGTCCAGATATTAAAGAAGGGTAGTGTATACAGAATACAAAAATTCGAGTTTCGCCTTGAAACTGCTATTCAGACTCTTTATGTGATTAATGGAACAGAGTCTGATTTTACAGGGAATGGTATAGTCTCCGATAACACACACTATTTTCTCACTGGCAGTCAGTATCTCTTCTTTGGTGAAGGAAATAGTCTTTACTATTATGATTTTGATCTGAATACAGTAAAAAAACATACAACTTTTACAGGAAAAGTTACTGCTATAGAATCAAATTCAGAAAAAAATCAAATAGGTGTAGGCATGGATAATGGTGAGTTTTATGTATTAGATGTGTCCAATGAGGTTTTGGCTAGTGGAACAGCAAAAATCATTGCTAAAGCGACCAATTTAGGGAAAATTGTAGACTTACAATTTAAATATGGTAAATACAGCAATTTTACTAGTCAGAAATAGAGTATTTAGTATATATGAGAACTATTTTTCAAATAGCCAGGTCTGAGCTAAAATCGCTATTCTGTTCACCTATTGCATGGTTTGTCCTGGTTATTTACACTTTCCAGTTGAGCTACGGATTTACGGAAATGTTAAATGTGAAGTTGATGAATGCAGTTTTGGGACAGCATCTGAATAATCTGACTTTTGAGATATTTATTTCGGGATTCGGGTCTCCATTGTTTAAAACGGTCATATCTTCGCTATTTCTGTATGTTCCATTGCTTACAATGGGATTAATGAGCAAAGAGTATAGCAGCGGCTCTATTAAGCTGCTGCTATCTACTCCAATAACGGAGACACAGATTGCTTTAGGCAAATATTTTTCTATGCTGATCTATGGATTGCTTATGATTTCGATTGTGGGGGTTTACATCATTTTCGGGGCTTTTGCCATTAAAGACATAGATTTACCTGTTCTCATTTCCGGGCTGGTTGGAATATATTTGCTTTTTTGTTTTTATTCGGCAATCGGACTATTCCTCTCTTGTGTTACATCCTATCAAATTGTTGCAGTATTAGGTACCTTGTTAGTTATAATATTTTTTCAACTGGTAAGCGGGCTTTTTCAAACAATTCCCTTTATTCGTGATATTACATTCTGGTTAGGCACTGGTCCGCATGGTCTCATTAATGGACTTCTCAGCAGTGATAATGTAATATATTTCTTGTTGATGTCTGCAATGTTCGTTATATTCTCAATACTGAATATCAGATTTCAACGGCAGAATATCTCATACGTGAAAAAAGGGATGCAATATGGGGGCGTTTTCCTTGTAATAGTTGTTGTGGGATATATTACATCCAGACCAAAAATAACTTTTTACTGGGATGTAACAAGATATAAACAAGCTACATTGACACCTAAAAGCCAGGAGATTCTATCCCATTTTAAAGGGAAACCGGTATTAACCTCATATATAAATTTCATGGGTAATCCGCGCCTTGTGGAAAAAGCATATCCGGGAAATATCAACGGGGATAAACATGTTTTTAGTCAATATGTTCGTTTCAAACCTAATATGAAGATGAACTACGTCTATTTTTATGACAATGTTCAGACATGTCATAGCAATGGATGTGAAATACAAAATCAGGACGAGTTTATTACTTTAGCTAAAAAAACAGCCAGAATAAATTCAATCAATTTTAAAAAATCATCTACAGGTGATGATGTCAAAGAGGTGATTGATGCTAAGGAGGCAGACGAAAGCTTTGTCCGGACATTTGAAGTTGATAGCTTTCCAAAAGCATATATAAGAATGTATGCTAACGACTTAAGTCCATACCCTGGTGAAAAAGAGATATCGACAGCTATGTTTACAATGCTTTACGGTGTAGAAAAGATTGGATTCATAGCAGGTCACGGAGAGCGGGATCTGGATGGAACGGCGGATCAGGATTACAGCGGTTTCCCAAATGCAAGGGGTTCACGTTACTCTTTGATCAACCAGGGATTTTATCCGTTTAAACTAAAAGCAGAAGACCAGATACCTCAAGATGTCAATATCTTGGTTATTGCTGACATGAAAAATCCATTTTCAACAGATGAACTTGAAAACATTGAAAAATACATAGAAAGAGGAGGGAATCTTGTTATAAACACCGATATAAACCGGAAGAAACAGATGGAGCCATTACTTCAGTTGCTAGGTGTGGAAATTGTTCCCGGCATTTTAGCTCAATGTAACAAAGGATATACTCCTACTTCTGTATTCACCTATTTTACTGAAAAGAGCAAGATGGTGAATACATATCTTCCGAATTCAAGAGACAGAAGAGTGCCAATCGTGATGAAAGGTTGTGTAAGCCTTGTTAAAACAACAGATAAGGGATATGAGGTGGAATCTCTATTGGAAGCAAGACAAGGAACATGGAACGTAACAGCTACGTCCAACCCTGATGAAATTGTAGAAGATACAATTGCAGGAAACTCAACATCAATATATAGTACGGCGTTATCTCTGACAAAAAACAGAGGAAACAAAGAGCAGCGAATACTTATTTTCGGGGATTCTGACTGGTTTAGCAAAGGAGAATTAAATGCAGGATGGACCTTCTCTGTTGCAAATAATTCAATGATAACCAATATGTTTAAATGGATGTCATATGATAAATATCCTATGTCTTTTGACAGACCGTCACTGCCCGATAATGAACTCAATTTTAAGTTTAAACACAAAGGGATATCTAACTTGTTTTTCCTCTTTTTGTTCCCATGTTTTTGGTTAGTATGGGGAGGTATTGTGTGGTACAGACGAAGACTTAAATAGAGTTTCATTAAAATATTTCAAACAAACGATAATTAAAAAATACATATAAAATTATGAGTCCAATAGTCGAGGTCAAGAATCTCTCACATCGCTATAGTGTACAATGGGCAATCCAGAATATAAATTTTGAAATTAACCAGCGGGGTATTTTAGGTTTGCTTGGGTCCAACGGGGCGGGGAAATCCACTACAATGAATATTATCTGTGGCGTACTAAATCAAACAGCTGGACAGGTATTGATCAATGGAATTGATATCAGGAAGAATCCTGTTGAGGCAAAAAAGAATATCGGTTTTTTACCACAAAAACCTCCTTTGTATAGTGACCACAATGTAGATGAATATCTGACATACTGTGCAAATCTTCATTTAATGGACAAAAAGCAAATAAAATCAGCTGTCGAAGCAGCTAAGGAAAGAACAGGTATTTCTCATTTTAGTAAGCGACTGATAAAAAATCTTTCCGGAGGCTATCAACAAAGGGTAGGAATTGCCCAGGCAATAGTACATAATCCTAAGTTCGTTGTAATGGATGAACCAACAAACGGTCTTGATCCTAATCAGATTCTGGAAATAAGAGCTCTTATAAAAGAGATTTCGGCAGATCATTCTGTATTACTTTCAACACACATACTTTCTGAGGTAGATGCAATTTGTGATCATGTTAAGATGATTGAACATGGTCATCTGGTATTTAGCGGGACAATGGACGATTTCAACCATTCGGTCAAACCAAACACGTTTTTATTGAAGTTGACAAACCCGCCAGCCGAAGAAGAAATATCTAAAATTGAAAATATTGTTAGAATTAAATCGGTAGATGGCAATACATTTAAAGGAGAGATAACATCGGAGAATGATTTACCTAAAATAGCAGAATCATGTGTGAATAATGGATGGGGATTAAAGGAGATAGTAATGGAAAGAATTTCATTGGATGAAATTTTTGCTCAACTATCCGGGAAAAGAACAATAAACAAATTTGAAGAATGAAGACTGTATTTCGAATAGCAAAAAATGAGCTCTGCACACTATTTTATTCTCCTGTGGCGTGGCTGATACTTATTGTTTTTTCTTTTCAGGTCTATTCCGGGTTTGCTCAAATGTTAGGCTTTTATGCTAATTCAATCTCATTAGGACGAAATGATTTTACAAATCTTACATTGGATTTGTTTATTCGTGGAGTGGGAGTGCCATTTCAAATAGTTCCATCATACCTTTTTTTGTATGTTCCTTTACTTACAATGGGACTTTTAAGTCAGGAGTATAATAACGGTTCGGTTAAATTGCTACTATCATCGCCAATAACCGGATCTCAGATCATACTGGGGAAATTTTTAACTATGATGTTGTACGGCCTTTTGCTAACAGGTGTATTGCTTGTGGTTCCGTTGGTAGTTTCAGAGATACTTGTTCCAAATTTGTTTACACCCACCGTACTTGTCGGTATACTCGGTGTATATTTACTATTTTGTACATATGCTGCCATTGGTTTGTTTATGTCCACATTGACTTCTTACCAAATTATTGCAGCATTGGGAACACTGACAGCCTTAAGTGTACTGAATTTTATAGGTAAGTTAGGGCAGAATATAGATTTTGTCAGGGATATATCATACTGGCTCTCAATTTCCGGCCGGGCAGACAAATTCCTTTGGGGGCTTATCTGTAGTGAAGATCTTATCTATTTTGTAATTGTCACCTTCATGTTTATTGGTTTGTCTATTTTCAAATTTGAATCAGGAAGGCAGAATAATACCAAATTTGTACAAGCTACTAAGTATGTAGGATTTATTATTGTATGTCTGTTAATTGGCTATGTAACTTCTCGGCCTGTTTTTAAGTGTTATTATGACGCTACAGAAAATAAACAGCATACTCTGACTCCAAACAGCCAAAAGATCTTGTCTCAGATTAAAGGGGATCTGAAAATGACCACTTATGTAAATTTGATGGATGAAAATGCAAATTTTGGCCTTCCTAATAATAGAAATAGTGAAAAAAGACACTTTGAACAATATATACGATTCAAACCGGATATGAAGCTAAAGTATGTCCTTTTCTATGATTCTATTACAGGTTCCGGGGTGACGCAAGAGGATATGCTTAAGCAGGTAGAAAAGATGACGGTTGTATATAATCTGAATCCTGAAAAAATTCTTAAACCAGAAGAGATACACAAGATAATTGACCTTAAACCTGAGGAAAACAGATTTGTCAGGGTAATTGAAACCGAAGACGGGAAAAAAGCTTTTCTCCGGATGTATGACGATGGCAGCCGTTACCCGAGTGAAAGCGAGATATCTGTTGCATTTAAGTCCCTGATAAACAAACGTCCGATAGTTGCGTTTGTTACCGGTCACAAAGAGAGAGCCTTTGACCAGAAAGGAGATCTGAATTACAGAATGTTCACAAGTATATTGATAAAAAGAGAGTCTCTGATTAATCAAGGATTCGATCCTGTATCCATTGAAATTACGAAAGAGGGTATTCCAGATTATGTTGATATTTTATTTATTGCTGATCCTCAGACGGCCTATACTCCAGAAGAGTTGAGCTCAATCAATAAATACATTGAAATGGGAGGAAACATGATAATTGCAGGAGAACCACGTCGGTCAGATATTATTAATGGCATTATCAACCAGCTAGGAATTACCATGATACCTGGCACATTGGTACATACTTCAGAATCTGAAAAGCCGGATCTCTCTTTCGTTTCGATTCTCCCTCAGAGCGATACAATATCACCAGAACTTGGACGTATCGCAAGCCTTGGAGGACAAATTGCTATGCCTTCTGCGGGTGGTTTAGGAATTGTTGCGGATAAAGGGTATAAAATTATTCCAATAGCTGCAACAGCGCCTTCCGGTTACTGGAATGAAATAAACACTAAAAATTTCACAGAAGAGGTTCCTTTGCTTGATACCTCATTTGGAGAAATTGAGACCTCGATACCTACTGTACTGGCATTACATAAAAAAACAGCAAACAAAGAGCAGAATATAATTGTAATGGGAGATGCTGATTGCATAAGTAATGCAGAGTTAAGTATGAACAGAGACAAAATGTCAGCAAACTGGGCATTTATTGTGAAGTCTTTCAAATGGTTGTCAAATAATGAATACCCAATTGATATAAGCAGACCGGCATCGAAGGATAAAGAGATTTATATAACACCTAAAAGCTGTTATATAATAAAAGTTGTATTGAAATGGGTGTTTCCAGGTATGTTGTTGTTTCTAGCTGTTTTTGTATGGATAAAGAGACGTAATAATTAGGTTTAGGTTAAGTATAATGATGAAGAGTGTCTTTTTTTTCCTTACTTGCTTGTTGTCGGTTGGATCTGTCATGGCCCAGCCGACTTCAAGTATTTTGCCGTTAGATACGTGTGTCCGTTATGGCAAGCTCCCTAACGGTATTTCTTATTACATAAGGCAAAACACTATACCAGAGAATAAAGCCTGTTTCTATTTTGTACAAAAAACCGGTTCAATTCAGGAGGAGGATAGAGAATCTGGTTTCGCGCATTTTCTTGAACATATGGCGTTTAATGGTTCTGTAAATTTCCCCGGCAGAAAAAAGTCGGTATCATTCATAGAAAATAACGGAGGACAGTTTGGAACAAACATTAACGCATACACCTCTTATAACGAAACGGTTTACAATTTGTCAGATATTATTCTGTCCAGTGATGCTGTAATAGATTCCTGCTTGCTTATTTTGCATGATTGGTCAGGATTTCTGACACTGGACAGTATAGAGATTGATAAAGAGCGGGCAATAATTAAAGAAGAGTGGAGAACCCGGAATAGTGCCCAGTCCAGGGTAACAGATATGCTTTACTCGGTTTTTCTTAAAGGGAGCAAATATGCGAATCGCTCCCCTATTGGGAATATGGATGTCGTGGAAAATTTTGCTTATCAGGAATTGATAGATTACTACCATAAATGGTACCGGCCAGATTTGCAGGGAGTTGTCATTGTTGGCGATTTTGATGCAAAATTGGTTGAAAATAAGTTAAAAGAAATATTTGCAGATATTCCGGAACCTACAACTGCTGTAGAGCGTATTTATTATCCAGTGCAAGATAATAAAGAGCCTCAGATTGCCATTATTACAGACCCTGAAGCAACTTCAACATCAGTATCTGTCTTTTTCAAACAGGATGTTATTCCGGATAGTATCAAAATGACCGGCCAGGGAACATATCTATCACTATTACGACATCTTGCATCACAAGCGTTGTCGAACAGGTTGTCTGAAATAAGTCAAACAGCAGATGCGCCATTTATCAGTGCCGGAGCAGGTGCCGGAAGTTTTTTGGTTGCCAGCACTAAAGATGCCTGGACGTTGAGTGCTGTTCCTAAAGAAGGGAAAATAGAAGAGAGTCTGGCTTGTTTATTAAGGGAAAATATGCGAGTTTACACACATGGATTCAGCTATGCTGAAATAGACAGGATCAAAGCTTCCTTGTTGGCTTCATATGAAAATTTATATAACAATAGAAATAAACAAAACAGCATAGCTTATATTAATCAGTATGTTCAGAGCTTTTTGAATAAAACTCCAATAACCAGTATTGAGGCTAACTATAATTTGGTTAAGCAATACCTGGTACAGATAGGACCAAAAGAAATAAACGGATATATGCATCAGATTATCTCTGATAAAAATATTGCAATAGCAATTGCAGGTCCTCAAAAAGATAATTTTTCATATCCAAGTGAGCATGCAGTATTTGAATTGATAAAAAAAACGAGAGAAGAAATAACTCAACCATACATTGGAAAAAAAATAGCTTCAACTTTAATGGAAAAACCACCTAAGAAGGGGAAAATTATAAAAGTAACAACAGATGCCAAATGGGGTACTACTAACTGGACACTTTCAAACGGGATACATGTGGTACTTAAGAAGACCGACTTTAAGGATGATCAGGTAACCATGAATGCTATTTCCAAAGGGGGTATTATTCAATTTCCAGATAAGGATGTTCTTAACGCAAGTGTTATTAATAATGTAGCCGGCTTAGGCGGATTGGCCTCTTTTAGTAACGATGACTTAAGAAAAATATTGGTTGGGAAATCGGCATCTGCGTCGGTGTCTGTTTCGTTAACGACCCAGGAGATACGAGGTCGGTCCTCAATTAAAGATATGGAAACTCTCTTTCAAATCATCTATCTTCAATTGACTGCTCCAAGGAAAGACAAAGAGGCTTATTCTATTTACACTACCCGATTACATGAACAGCTGCAAAAAGCGCAAGAGAACCCTCTTTCTGCGATGAACGATACAATTACTTATACAATGTACGGAGATAATCCCCGTATCCGTAAAATGAAACCGGAGGATGTGGACAAGTTGGATTACGACCGCATTTTGGGAATGTATAAAACTTGTTTCTCCAATTTAGAGTCGTTGACATTTACTTTTGTAGGTACCATTGATGAAGCTAAAATAAAACCCTTGGTAGAGCAATATCTGGCATCATTGCCTAACGGTAAACCGCTTAAATATGATATTCAAGATGATGCGTATTTGATACAAAAGGGACAATATCTAAAAACAGTCCATGCTGAAATGCAAACGCCTAAAGCATCTGTTTTTAAACTTTATAGTGGTATAATTCCACGGAATCTTAAAAATGATCTTACTTTAAACTTGTTTAAACAGGTATTAGGTATGATTTTTAACCAAAATGTAAGGGAAGATGCCGGTGGAACGTATGAGGTGAGTACTAACGTAAGCTGTAGTCGTTTTCCGGATGGTCAGACAAAAATTGAGATTAAGTACGATACAGATACGGCCAAACTGGAACGTGTAAAACTGATAGTACATTCCTGTGTTGAACATTTAGCAAAAAATGAGATGCCTCAGGAGGTTCTGGATATGCTTGTCAACTATATGCTTAAAGAAGCAGAAGCAGCACGAAAGAGTGACGAGTACTGGGCATCCGTTCTATCAACGTATTATTTATATGGAGAAGATTATTATTCCGATTATGATACTGTGTTAAAATCCATAAGTTCCAGTGACATAAAAATTTTAGCCAATGAGATTATCTCCCAGAAAAATCTTATCGAAGTAGTCATGCTTCCCTAAAATATCTAATGCCAATTTTGTTTTTCTAATAAAACAGGATACTTTTGGGGTATCAAAAGATAGTATGTCCCCTCAGTTAAATAATTAGAATACAAGAAAATGAATATTCGAGATTGCATTAAATTTTCAAACGATAATCCCATATGTTCTTTGGCAACAGTTGAAAATGACCAGCCAAGGGTACGAATGATTGGATTTTGGTTTGCCGATGAAACCGGCTTTTATTTTCAAACCAGTACTATCAAAGAGATTCCGCACCAAATTGAGAAAAATCCTAAAATTGAAGCCTGTTTTTATAAACACGAAGGAATGATAGGAACAATGTTGCGGATTTCAGGCGAAGCGGAGTTTCTGACAGATCTAAAGTTAAAAGAAAAGGCGCTTTCAGACAGACCATTTTTAAAAGCATTTGGTTTGTCAATTGAAAGCCCTAGTCTGATTCTTTTTAGAATTACTCATGGCCAGGCACATTTCTGGACCATGGAGAATAACCTAAAACCTAAAGAGATAATTATCTTCTAAAGTAAGGAGTTAGTTGATCTCACTCCGTCCGGAGAGTTTAGGACTAGTTGCCATGTGCTTCCGTATTTGGTAAGAACTCCGGTAACATCGGCGTAGGTGTTTAGGGCCGGAGCAAGCTGATTTGCAAATTTTGCATACCCGCTGGTGCGGACCACTATATTCAAACCACCGGCAACCTGATAGGTGTGTTCGCCATAGACAGCATCGGTTGTAGTAGTTGCTCTCTTTGCCCAAGTCTCCATGTTCTTCTTAACGAGCTTGGCATTCTTTAATGTAACAAGAGTTCCAAGCTTGTACACAGATACATCGGACGAAGTGTTAATTAGCTGAGGAGTCAATTTTGGACCGGTTGCGCCTCTGAAGATTGTCTCCTTGATTCGCAGGTCGGTCTCTATATAAGACGTCTCATACCATGTCTCAACAGATTTCTCTCCAAGTTGTACCATTCCACCATAGCTGCCTAAAACAAGATGTCTGGCTTTAACATATATGGTCTGACCCTCCTTGTATTCGTTGTATAGAGTGGTCTTGCCAATCTTCACCTCAATGCCGCCGGTTTCGTCCTGAATGTAGAACGATCTGTAAAAATTACCCTGTTCGTCTGTACTGTTCACCTTTCCGCCAATTATAACATTGTCGTTTATCTCAAAGGGGCCACCGTTGTAAAGAGACTTGAGAGCCTGAATTGTTGTTGTAGGAGTAAGGTTTGCCGGTTCAAATACTGCGGGGTCATCAAATTTCTCTGAGCACGAGGCTATCATAAGAGAAGCAGAGATTGAAGCAAACAGAAATATTTTATTTAATGTTTTCATTATATGCAATATTAGAATTATTCAATTAGAAACGGATATAGAGGTTCAGATAATATGTTGTCCCGAACATGTAGAAATATTTGGAGTCAAAACGACTGTGATTCAATACGTTTCCAGAAGAGTCCTCATTTACCTTAAGACGCATCTGTTCGTAACCGCCGGTTTTTATGTTCTGGTTGTTCAGTATGTTCTTCACCTCAAGGCTGAAGCCCACATTGTAATCCTTAAACACATACCACGATTTCCCTATGTTGGCGCTCAGTACCACTGAGCTGTTGAACAACTCCTGATGTGACAACACCTTGGCCTCATCTGCTGTTAACCCGGCCTTGGCAAAGTCTGTCCTGTAGATAGGGTTCATATCCAGATACATGGCGTCGAAATAGGAGAGGTCCACACCTGCAAAAAGATAACTTGCAGATCTGTAGTTCAGCCCAACATTAATAGCTGTTTGCGGAGTTCCGGGTATTTTGTAATCCTTCCAGTACACCCTTTCGTTCTCGTGTATAACAACATCGCTGTTGTCTACAGTCTCAGTCACTTCTGGGTTTGAAGTGTATACATAGTAACCGTAGCTCACTGCTCCGTCGGCAGACAACCCTTTGTACAGAGGAACCGATAAGCCGAGTTCCATTCCTGTATTAAGCTGGTCAATTCCCCGCATTGAGAAGTTTGTAAAACTTCTGTTGATGTCGTCGTAGAAGCTGATCAGCTTGGTCTGGTCCTTAATTGTTGTGTAGAATCCTGTCAGTCTCAGTTTTAAAAACGGGAGGCGGACAGAGTAGTTCAGGTCGGCCCCGAATGTCTTTTCGGTTGTGATTTTGGGCACAACACTGTTTCGCGTCCTTGGTGATACAAAGGACTCCTGAAAGAACGGTGCAGTCTGCATATATGCAACATTGCCATAAACCATCTGGTTTCCTGAAATCTTGTAGGTTAAACCTGCTTTTGCGGTATATGTCCAGAAGTTAAGTTTTTCTGAGTTGCCCATAGAGTTGTCCGGGAAAAGTCCCTTTTTGTATAGCCCCTCTCTCCAGAACGATGTGTGTCCTCCCTCTCCGGCCACATAGGCCTCTATGTTGTTTTTATTATATTGGTAGGTAAACCACAACTTGTAGTTTCTCAAATGTCCCTTGTAGTTGTAACCGTACTTGTCGCCCTCTCTTATAACTCTGTTTGGGTTGTTGAGGTCGTTCTGGATAACATCGCCACTCTCAAAATCGCGTTCGGCAAACTTGTCTATATCTATCCAGTAATCACCTCCAAGCAGATCCTTCATCTTTTTGTAGTGATTTGTCATGTTCCACCGGTAGTCTATTCCTAGATTAAGTTTGCTTGCATTATTCAGGTTAAGAGTAGCCTGTACCTTTGCATTTATATCGTTCTGGTCTATATGACGCTCCTCAAGTACATACTGAGACCTTCTCTTACCTGCAAGGAATGAGTTGGATCCTGTTGAAACAGGTATGTTTGCGTAGTTGATGTTGTACATCCTGTCCCAGTTTATCTGGCGGATGTTCCAGTCGCTAAGCCAACCCTCTTTAACATAGGATGCCTTGTAAGGATCGTCGGAGAAATAGCTTGGAAGATTTCTGTAATAGTCCGGGCGCGGGTCAGGTGCATCATACCAGTCAAGGGCAGAATAGCCGTTTCCGCCAAAGCGGTAGGAGATGGCAGCAGTAAGGTTGAATTTTTCACTTGGGGTGTAAAAATAGTTAAGGACAGCAACCGGTTCGTGGCTGCTTCTGACTCTGGCGTTTCTCTTTTCTCCATTTTGGAAACCCCAGTTTGGATTATAGTAATTGCTGCCGACCATATCGTAAACCTCCTGTGTGGAAGAACCTTGAACACCTCTCTCTCCGGGAGATCCGAAGAATGTGAAAGCCAGTCGGTGAAAATCGTTTATTTTTTTCTCTGCCGATGCAAAATAAGCGAATGAGTTATATGATACTCCATTTACCCAGTCGTTCCCGCCAAGTCTTGCCGATGCCGAAACCGCATACGACCATCCATTGTCCTGTTCTCCGGATGCGTAAGTGCCCATAAGTCTGGTCCTGTACTGTCCGCTTGCGTTAACAACGCTGAATCTGTATCCTTTGCGAAGTTGTGAAGCTCTTGCGTTTATATTTGTGGTTCCATTTACACCTCCGATTCCAAAGTCAGAAATGGCAACGCCTGTGGTGCTCTCCTGATTACGGGTGGCCTCGTTGAGTCCTGTCCATAGTGACCATGGCGAGTAACCGCTCAATGCATCGTTAAAATAGATGCCGTTCAGATATACTGCAGCAGATGCCGATTCGTACCCTCTGTTTTTAAAACGGATATCGCCAAACTTGTATCCGGTTATATTCTCATAAACATCTTTGGAAGAGGCAAGTAGAACGGGCATGGCCTGTGCATCGCTCGACGATTCTGTATCGAACTCAGAAAGAAGAAGGTCGTCCGATTTTTCGGAGGTCACATCTGATACCAAAGTAATGTAGTTTAAATCCTTAAGGAAGTTTTCTACCTTTACATTCATCTGAAGTGGTTGAAAATCAGCTGCAGTTATTGTAAGTGAATATGTTCCCGGACGAAGGCCGGTCAGCACAAACTCTCCTGTGGATGATGTCTGGACAACCTTTTCTATATCTGTTACCAGAACAACTTTTGCCCCCTGAACGGGAACCCTTCCCTCTCTGTTTACCACTTTGCCTTTAATACCTGCTTCCTGTGCAGAGAGAGTTACAGAACACAAAGTTAGCAAAGCCAATACGATAAATGTTACTTTTATCTTCATACTATTCATTTTTAACTATATAAATAAATACAGGAAAGTGGTCGCTGTAACCACCCTGAAAATTTGTACCAACATATGTCCTGAACGGGTAGTTCTTGTACTGTCCGCTCTGGTTTACCAGAAACGGGCGATTGAAGATATTTCCCCAATACTTGTTGTAGTCGGGCTTGTATAATTTTAACTTCCCGGCAGCAGGATTGACCAGGTTTGAATTAACCACAATGTTGTCGAATATGTTCCATGAATCCTGATAGCCCAGAGAACCATAACCGGCTTTAAACATATCATAGAAAGGATTGTACATGTCTCCTGATTTTGCATCCTTGCCAATTTTCCCTTTTGCTCCCAGTACTTCAATTATACTCTTGTCCACAGGGTCGTCATTTAGGTCACCCATTAGTACGATGTTTGCAGAAGGCTCAAGACGGATAACAGAATCAATTGCATTTCTTGCTGTTTGAGCAGCAGCGCAACGGAACAACTCCGATCTTCCTCCTCTTCTTGATGGCCAGTGACAGACAAAGAAGTAGAACTTTTCGTTTTCTATTGTTCCCCATGTCATAAGAATGTCGCGGGTTTTAAAATCGGATGAATCTGCCACTACAACCCTAAGGGGGTGGCTACCCTGATACTTAAATATCTCGGGTCTGTACAACAGGGCAACATCAATCCCTCTGGCATCCGGAGAGTCATAATGGACAATCTGATATCTTGCCTTTTCCAGTTTTGGTGCAGCAACAATATCCTCCAGTACATTTCTGTTCTCAATTTCAGATACACCTATAATTGCCGGAAATGTCTGCGCAGTTGCAGCTATTTTATAAAAGACCTCTTCTATATTTGATATCTTCTTAAGGTACCTCTGACTGTTCCATCCGTATGAACCGGTTGGTGTAAACTCTTCATCAATTACATTGGGAGACTTGATGGTATCGAAAAGGTTCTCCAGATTGTAAAAGACAACCGGATACTTCTTTACCTGCGAGAAAAGCTGTAATGATGCCCCTGACAGCAGGATTGTAAGAAGTATTTTTATTTTGAATGTTCTGTTCATATTATTCTGCTATTGGTTATAAGTTCCATGCTTTAGGGTTCCATTCGGCTTCTATTGTGTTCTCAACATCGTTTGAGAGGTTGGAGAAGAAATCGAATCCGGTAAGAGCCTCTATGTCATCTATGGATTTTGTCTCGGCAGCACTGGCGGGGACGTTGCCGTATGACCTGTGCTCAAGCCAGAAGCCGATTGCATCATACTTTGAGCCCTTTAGTCTAAGGAGAACTTTGTAGTAGTAGTTTGGAACGGCAATCTTACCACCCGATGCATCGGTTGCATAATTGACCGTCTCATTCTTACCTGTTGTTTTCAGTATTGCTCCTGTAACAACATAAAGAGTGTCGCTGCCCTCCATCCACGTTCTTACCTGTCCCTCAAGTTTTGCCCATAAATACTGATTCAGGGACGATTGCTGAGGTGTCATGTTGGTAAAATAGAATGTCTGACTGTTTGCTTCATACGAACATGTCCTGTCTGCAGATGGTATCTGATGACCCCTGTCGTATCCGCTTATTCCGGAAAACAGATTTGCCTGGTTGGAAGCACTGAACTTTGGATCCCGTTGCCAGTTATCTGTCCTGCCGGTGCTTCCGATATAACTGGTATGGTGTGGATAGGCAACCCAGTATGCGATCTTCTCCTGTTTGTCGAAAAGCATTGAATAGTTTCTGACTGTCTTGTTCGAAAGTGTTATTGTGTGTGTGACAACCTCACTGTTTGAATTCACACTGCCGGAAGGTATCTCCAGCCACTTTAAATTCCCGGTGTTTCCTCCTCCGCCATTTACAGGAGACAATTGAGTAAGTGTAAGTGTGACATTTTTTTGTCCGCTTGAAATCTTTATCTCAGCAACACGATTCGCGGCAGAGGAGTTTGCTGAAAACATCAGAATTACGTTTCTATCTCCATTACCGCTTGTAACATCTGAGGAACACCAGTTTTGTTCTCCGGAAACATAGGTTACAGAAATCTGCCAATCTCCATTCGACTCGATCTTCAAAAACTGACTGGTAACGTTTGCATCGATAGAATTACTGGTCAACGATGCTGTCAGTATTGTTTCAGTATCATCTTTCGTACACCCGTTAAACAGGGTCCCTGAAATGGACAGAGCGGCAATTATCCGGATAATTTTAAAGAAATTCCTCATTTATAGATTTATATTTAGCTAAAAATAGCCCAAAGTTCATTGGGCTATCTTTACTTATGGTTTATAAAGATCAGTTGACAGAGATAACTACATCTGCAAGACGAGAGTTTCCACCATCAGCTACAGCCCCGTCATTGATCGCAACAGCGGTACTCACCTTAATTCTTATATATAATTGTCCGCTGAGCGATTCAGTAAGAGCTATGCTACGTGTGTATGGGGCAATTGATGCTGTATAGGTGATTACTTCTCCCATTGCTGTCCAGTTTGTATTATCCTTAGAATATTCCACAACAAAATTCTTTGGAGAGGTGCTGCTTCCGTATCCCTTATAAGTGATTGACAAAGTTTTACCTGAGGCAATTGTTTGTTTTGGAGTAAATGCAAACAACCATGCTTTACCCTGTGCCCATGTATTCACATAGATTGTCTTTGACGATGCAGTATAGTTGATTGTAGGAAGTGGTGCGGTAAATCCAGCAAGGTTAAGGGATGCATTTGTTGAAGCATCAGTTGATGCAGTAGAGGAAACTATAGGAAAAGCCGTAGGTGCAGCATCAAACGTCCATGTTGCCATAGTGCTCGTAGTTGCAGGATCGGTTACTGTTCCGTTAAGAACAACCGGGGTTGAAATACCGGTTCCAGTAATTGTAAAGACAACTGCTCCTGCTGCTGTTGGTGTACCGGCAAGGGTTATTACAATGTTTCCTGCCGCAGTTGCAAATGTTCCGCTGGCAGTTGCCGGAGTTGTGATTCCTGCAGAACCCGCTCCGCTTACTGCGACAGAGATACTGTATGCCTGTCCGACAGTTGCAGTGTTATAAGGCAATGTTATTGTGTTTGATGCTGTTAAAGCAGTGCCTTTGTTAAGTGCCCCTGCAAGGACAGGAGTTCCATATGTAAGGGTAGGGGCGTTTCCGAAACGGGTACCTGTAAGAGCTGCGAAATCAGTCCTGTTTTGTGGTTGTATCTGGATTATTGCATTGTTTATGCTGGATATTCCTTTGATTGTGCCACTTCCCTGAGGAACAACAACATCCTTGAATTCAGAATATGATGAATTGAAAAGAACAAATGTCTCTCCGGTCTGAGCCTCCATATTGATTGAGGTATGCGATGTTCCTACAACCATGGTTTTAGTAAGGTCGGCATTTACAACTTGTACATTTGGAACAGACACGTACATAGATTCGTAAGTGTTAGCCTTAAGTTCTGCTATTGTTATTGCTTTTGCTGCCACAGGAACATTGGACCCGGTTGTGGTCATGTTTGCATTTGCAAAGTTGTTAAGTTGCAGAAGTCCATTGTATTTAGATAGTACTGCATCTTTAAGTTTGAATTCCAACTCAGTTCCTACGGTCATTGTTGAGGCATCGTTTACCAGCCTTACTACAATACCTGCAGCACCGTCAGATACAACTATGTTTTTCTTTGATGTACTGTTTCCTCCTACCTGGTCACTTATAAGGCTGGCCTTCATATAAACATCGTCGGTAACAGTAACCTCTCCCTTTGCCCTAAGCTGCGCAACGGTAATGTATGTTTTAGCTGTTGCACCGGCCTGCTGGATCTTTATGTACTCGTATGTTGTTGATGTGGCAACTTTGATGTTTGCCTCTCTGACAACGCCTGTGTTAGGTAAAACAGTAAGTGCTACCTGTCCGTTGTTCTCTCCGGTAGTTGGAGTGGCTGCTATCCAGTCGCTTCCTGATGTGTAAGTAATTGAAATTGTCCAGGCACGGTTTGACTCAATTGAGAATGAAGCCGCCCCACCAGCCTGAATTACCGAAAGGGTTTGACTGCTAAGCCTTACATAAGGAGTTTCGTCATTAACATCCTCTTTGTTACAACTGGTAAAGATGCCTGATAAAGCAACCATAAAGGCAAGGCTGAAAAGTTTTAACATTAAATTCTTCATAAAAATTATAATTAGTATATTTTAATTATTAGATTGGCAATAAATTTTCTAGAATTAGCAATTTTCTCAACAAATGTACAAATTTGTCTTTTAAGAATGTAGTTATTATTATGAAAAACAGAGAATATTATTTAGAACTCCTTAAGCAACACATTACAAACCCTAAGATGATTGCCCATAGTCTGGCGTCAGAGGCAGTACTGAGGAAACTAGCCAACAGGTTTGGCGAAAGTGAAGAAATATGGGCTACAGCTGGATTATTACACGATATTGATGTAGAGATAACCAATGGCGATTCTTTACGTCATGGTCCGGTGGGAGCAGATATGCTTAAGGCAGAAGGGTTGCCCGAAGAGCTGATTGAGGCTGTACTTCTGCACAACGAAAAAGCGACAGCGCAGAAACGTTCAACAACTTTTCATCATGCACTTGCTGCAGGGGAGACAATAACAGGTTTGATCTTTGCCGTTGCATTAGTATACCCCGACAAAAAGATATCGAGCGTAAAGACAAAATCTGTAGTGAAAAGGATGAAGGAGAAATTATTTGCAGCATCGGTCAACCGCGATGCAATAATGGAGTGTGAGGCCATTGGAATACCACTTGACGAATTCACTGCAATGGCACTTGAGGCACTTAGCCCGATCGAGGCAGAACTTGGGTTTTAAAAAAGTTGGGCAACCAGTCAGAAAAACCAAACCACTAAGCTGAATACTACAAGCCCGATAAGCATGAATCGCCATGAATAGCGAAAAATGTCTCCAGCTTTCAGACCTGTTATTCCGAGTAAGGGTAATGCCCAGAATGGCTGTAGCATATTGGTAAGCTGATCGCCATAGGCCAGAGCCATAACCACCCGGGCATGACTTACCCCGATATGACTGGCAACATCAATTAATAAAGGACCCTGTACTGCCCATTGACCACCTCCACTTGGAACAAATATGTTTACAAGACAAGCACTCAGAAATGAAAAAAGAGGAAGACTCTGCTTGGAGGAGATATCAACAAACCAGTCCGTCATGACAGCCAGTAATCCGGAGTATTGCATTATCCCCATAATGCCGGCATAAAGAGGAAACTGAATAATAATACCGGCAGTGCTTCCGATTGCTTCTCCGGATGCTTTTGTAAGTTGATCAACTTTTGGAAAGACAATCAGCACCAATGCAAAAAGAATAAGGTTTATCTCGTTTAGACCTATGCTACTGCCATTATTTAAGAAAGTTTTAAAGATAAAACCTGCAAGAATCAATAGCCCGAACAATGAAAGAAAAGTTGGTCTCCATCTGTTTTTTTCATGCTGCATGGAAGAGTGTTGTTCTTTAATATAGTCGGCAGGAACCTGCATTGTGTCTTTTTTGGCAAACAACCACGCAGCCAAAGGTAGTAGAATAAGTAAAAGGGCATTGGCAGTAAGGTTCATTGGTGAAAATATTGTCTCAGATAACGGTATAATTCCCGTTTTTTCCATCAGGAAATGACCCTCACCAGCCACGGAAAGAGGCGCCGATCCGGATAATCCTCCATGCCAGATCATCATACAAACATACGCAGCAGCTCCCATTAACGGATAGTTGATTGAATTTCCCGATTTATTTGCCTGAATCGCTATTTTCCTGACAAGTACCGCTCCCAGCACAAGTGCAAGCCCCCAATTGATAAGACCGACGACAATTGCAACTATTATTACTATGACTGTTCCCTGAACAGGTTTGTTGCTGAAACGCACTAACTTTGAGGAGAGATTGTCAAGCACAGGCGACAGTGCAAGCATATATCCAAGCAATAAAATTAAAACCATTTGCCGATGTCCTGACTTTTTGGACCAGGGGGTTCTGGGATTTGCTCTCTTTCTCTATGCAAATTGATTCAAAAAAATTAAAACAATTTGCATAAAAAAAAAGAGCAAAGCAAAAAACGCCCTGGTCTAAAATGTTATGATATCGGCAATTACTATTATGACGGATACGTACATTTTT
>CAYQPF010000021.1:0-46545 GCA_964419225.1 uncultured Candidatus Cloacimonadota bacterium
AGGTATCGGAGCTTTATATATTCGCAAAAACACTCCCATAAATTCCATATTTTTTGGCGGACATCAGGAAAGGAATTTACGGCCTGGGACAGAGAATGTGACAGCTATCGCAGGATTTGGAAAAGCTTGTGAATACGGCTTTAAAAACATGGGCAATTATCGGGAAAAGATCAGAAATTTACGAAAGAAATTTGAGTATGGAATTAGTTTAAGGATTCCTGATGTGATCTTTAATGGAGGATTGGTTAATCGAATTCCCAACACCAGTAACATTTCTATTCCTGGAATCAATGGTGAGATGTTACAAAAGAATTTGGATGCTAATGGTTTATTAGTCTCAACCGGTTCAGCCTGCGGAACTTTAGATGTCGAACCCTTTTCTGTTTTGAGAGCAATGGGCAGAAGCTTAGAAGAAGCAAATAATTGTATTCGTGTGTCTCTGGGAATTACTAATACAGAAAATGAAGTTTTACAGGCAGTAAAAATAATACGGGAAAATGTGGAACTATTACGTAACAATCAGATACCTTTATATTTACAGCATAATTATAAGTGCATGCTTGAAAAAAGAAATCAGCAATTAGATTTCTCCTTGAAAAACACAGATCAAACCCTCAAATAGGGAAAATATTGCTCCGTTTCGTCTAAAACAAGACAAATTCATAACTACTCAGGTAGCCCTGACTTTATTATTCCACAACCACTTAATCTGCTTATTTTACCATATTGTCATAAACTCCACTGCAAAACAATACAGATTTATTATTCAAGGATAAAGGCATGAGTAAAAAAAAAAGTTCTTTGTATTGCATTTCTCCATTTCGCGTTCAATTCGGTGGACTTCGGTGGCTAAATTCTCTTCTCTTGTCCCTAATACTCTGTGTTCTCTGAGAGCTCCGTGAGAAACACTCCCTTTCCTTTAATGATTAAGTACCTGAGTAGTTACAAAAATTCTCTTTTTTAATTGACAATTTATCCCTCCTCTAAGCAATCTTCCAAAAAAAATATAAGGATGTATTATGGACACAAAACTTCAGGAAAAATTTCGTGAGTTGTGGCGTCTGATAGGCAACTCTCCTTTATTATCAATCAGATTCAGGTACAAAGGCGAAGAACGCAGAATTTATGCAAAATGTGAACAATACAACATAACCGGAAGTATAAAAGACCGTATGGCCCTGTACATACTTTTCCAAGCTTATGTAAATAATCAGATCAAACCAGAAGATACTATCGTTGAAGCCACAAGTGGAAATACTGGTATAGCTTTTTCTGCAATTGGAAAGGCTTTGGGGCATAATGTAAAAATACTGATGCCTGACTGGATGAGCAAGGAACGTGTGGATATTATCCGCAGTTTGGGTGCTACAATCATTCCTGTTTCCAAAGAGCAGGGTGGTTTTCTCGGGAGTATCAGATTATCCGAACATGTCGCTAAAACAGAAAAGCATATTTTCTTACCTCAACAATTTGCCAATCTGGCAAACGCTAAAGCTCATGAAATGACCACTGGTCCTGAAATCTGGTGGCAACTCCATTACAATGATTTATCTCCGGATGCTTTTGTTGCAGGTGTAGGAACAGGCGGAACAGTAATGGGGGTTGGTAAACTCCTGAAAACTTTGAATCCCAAGGTAAAAATTCATCCTTTAGAGCCATCAGAATCTCCCACAATGAGTACAGGCCACAAAGTAGGCACTCACAGGATTCAGGGTATTTCTGATGAGTTTATTCCGGATTTAGTCAAATTAGATCAACTTGATGAGATTATAGATGTCTCTGATGGTGATTCTATCATTATGGCCCAAAAACTGGCCTCCCAATTAGGACTTGCTGTTGGTATTTCTTCGGGAGCCAATTTCCTGGGAGCTTTGAAAGTCCAGAATGATCTGGGTAAAGATGCAGTTGTTGTAACAATTTTTTCGGATGATAATAAGAAATATTTATCTACAGATCTGCTCAAAGAAGAGCCTGTTATGGATGGATACTTATCCCCGGATATAGAATTATTAGAATATGGCGTCTTTAACAGAGTCTGCACAACATGTTGTGATCCTTTCCATTGTGTTCAAAAAATGAAATTTAATAAAAACTGACATTCATAGAGTTTTTGAAGACCATAAACTGCTTAACGCTGTTTATGGTCTTTTTTTGTTTTACTATCTCCCGTCAATTGTGTCCATATAATCCATAAAGTCCATCTCTCCTTATCCCGAATTCACCATTTCATTCACCATTCACAATTCTTCATACCCCATCCCATGATACCCCTTCAAACGTTTCTTGAACATGTTCATTAAGACAGGTACTTTCTGATCCACATAATCAAAAATGCGGATATCTGTTTTATCATGATGAGTACGATGTAACCGACCTGCATACTGCTGCAAAGTTCCTTTCCAGGATATAGGCATTGTTAAGAACAGTGTGTCAAGTCGGGCATCATCAAAACCTTCACCGATATATTTACCTGTTGCTAAGATTACACGCTCTTCATTATCAGGGATTGAATGCAATTTTGTTAAAATGGATTGTAATTGCTTTTTTCCCATCTTACCCTTAAATACAAGGATGTTACGGGCAAATCCTTTAAGACGTTTTTCTAAATACTCTAAGTGGGCTGTTCTTTCTGTGATAACCATGGGGCTTCTCTTTTCTTCTAAAGCCCAAAGCAGATCATCAAAAATCATATCATTTCTTTTTTCATCTTCTGAAAGCATTTGATATACTGTTTGGATAGCCAGTTTTTCATTATTCGCCTCAGGAATTACAAATTCTGTGTTACGGATAATCACTTTATGTGTTACAATAGAATACTTATTCAGCATTTTGGCATCAACTTTGTATCTGATTTTCCCACACTGCATAGTTATTATTGGATGATGACCGTCTTTGCGAATTGGGGTAGCAGTCAAACCATAAACATATTTTGCCTGTACTTTTTTCATAACCTGTTCAAAACTGAAGGCGGAGATATGATGGCATTCATCAACAATTACCAAACCGTAATCCCTGATAAATTCCTTGATCTTTCCGTTACTATTCAAACTTTGAATGATAGCAATATCTACGATATTTGTTCTTTTTGATTTTCCTCCGCCAATTTCTCCTATTGATTCAGCAGAAATGTTTAAGAAAGCAACAAGACGCTCCTTCCACTGCTCCAAAAGCTGTTTCCGATGGACGATGATCAGAGTGTTGGTGTTTTTATGTGCTATTAGTGAAATGGCAACTACTGTTTTTCCGAATGCAGTAGCTGCAGACAAAATTCCAAAGTCATGTTTAAGGATTTCTTGGGCTGCAAGATTTTGAATGTAAGTTAACTTGCCTTTGAAACTAAAGTTCTGCGTTATCCCCTGATTAGTTCTGTCTAACAAAGTTATTTTAATATTATACAATTCTGCCAAACAGTATAAACTATCCAGACAGCCTCTTGGTAACATGATATACTTTTCATTTGTTTCAGATAGAGTTATAACCCGTGGTTTATTGTATGTAGGCATTCGCATTGCTTGGGCTCTGTAAAATTCAGGATTGAGAAACGCTGCCATTCGCATGATTTTATTAATAAGTTTGTTGGGAAGTCCCGATTTAATTATGTAAAGCATATTACTAAGAATAACAATAATTTCCTCTGGCAGATTATCTATTATGTCGGACTTGTTAACAGAAAAGTCAATATCATAATCGGATTCTTCCTCGGATTTTATCAGTTCACCAAGGACAGGTGAGTTTTGTGATAGATCACTGATAATCCTTTCAATTTGATATAGACTCATTTTGTGGATTCCGGATAAAAAACTCCATTGGTCAGGAACTGTTTTGAATTCTTCATCTACAAAAACACTGCTCTCTCTTGATCTGGCTTCTTTTTGGAGAGGTAATGCAATTAGGTTACCAAATCCACCCGAGGGCATTGTGTCTTGATTGGGAAATAGTCTGTCGTAGGACTCTAATCCGATTTGATGCCTTCTTTCCATTGTTTTTGTTAACAAGACACTGCCGAATTTCCGTGCTGCTCGTGCAGGAATAGGCTTATCAAAAAAGAACCAACAATGTGCACCGTTGCCAGATCTTGACTTCTCTACGTAACATGATACATTTAACTCGTTGCAGGTATTTCGGAATTCTGTAACATCAGTCATCCAGTCTTTCTTGTCAAAATCAATAGCCAAAAACCAACAGGATTCGTCTTCCAATAAGGGATAAATGCCTACTATGATTCTTCCTTTCAAGTGCTCAGAAATGATTTCATCAGAAAGAGGTGACAGCTTTCGATTAGAGCATTTGAAACAACTTTGTTTTTCATATTTCTTGCATAATTCTCTGTTCCATTGATTAGAACATGCAGGAGAATATCCACCTTTCCCGTCTTTTCCAGTCCACCGTAAAGCAAAAACATCTTCACGACCCTTGAAAAGACTTTTGAATAATGCTATCTTATCGACCGGAGATGAATTATTATCAAGGCTGTCTAATTTTGCAGGGAGTGCTTTTACGGATACAATTGTTTCCTTTGGATTTGTTTGCAATACTTGGTTAGAATTAATGCTAAGAAGTTGATTCCTTAGTTCCGTGTTTTCCCTTCTCAACTCTTGAATCTCGGCAAGAGCCTTTTTGAGATTAGACTCAAGTTCCTGTATTGTTTTTTGCATTTCACCAGCCATTTTCTTCTCCAAAATAATCGTAAGAAATGAGAGTAAGGCGTCAATATAAAAATCAAATGAACTTAAAGGATAATCAATTTAGAGTCCCTTTATAAAATTCTCAGAGTTAAAACAGATTTTTATTGACATTTCCCATGATGTTAGCTATATTGTTTATGATCGTTACCAGTGGTAGTCGATCCTACAAAGGCATCCGTCGAGCCAGCCTGGCGAATCGACGGTTTTTTTATTCCCATTTTTTAGACATAAGAATTTTCTTTTTTGTTAATGCATCAATGGGGAATGCTGTTAGAAACTCTGCCTTCTTTTGTAACCTATCTATAATGGTAATTATAACAACATAATCCTGATAAACTATTGCAACTCTTCTTTGGGTATCTATGCATTTATGTTTGTTGTCCCAGCCATATCTTAAATCGCTTAATGGGTCTGTTAAAGCTATTTTTATCCAATCCATTCTCATGGCCCTTTCCCATGAAAATGTGTCTTTAAGTTTATTTCTTTGCGAAGATTCATAAAAGGCATGATCAAAATTGATTATGCGAAATACAATCTGTTCCTTTTTTTTCGGTTTCCTTTTGTCCGAAGGACAGAAGAGGTTAGACGGCAGTTTTAACTGCTGTTAATAATCAATACCTCTTATCCGTCAGGATAAAAGATTATCATTTCAAAATTAAACATGCTATCCATGTTCAAACCCCATTCCATGATATCCCTTAAGGCATTTTTTATACATATTCATCAAAACAAGAACCTTCTGATCCACATAATCAAAAATTGTTTAAATGATTTTCATAAAATTGCTTTCTGGCCAATATTGCTTATATTACAAAGCAAAATTTGGTTACAATTTATATATATCAAAACAGTTGACAAAAATAAGAACATAATCTATTAAAAAATTTATGTAATAAAAATACTGGGGAAATAGTTCATGAAAAAAGATGTAGATCTAGTTAGCTGTTCCAGAGCAGGTGATGTATTCCATTACATATGGGCTGCAAGGCGTTGTCTTGATATGATTCATCCTAATTCCATAATTAAATACATAAAAATTGAAGGATCAAGTGAATCAGACAAACGAGGTGAATATTCAATTGACCTTTCTGAATATACAACTTCCAAAGAAGGGCAACATAGAATAACTTATTTTCAGATGAAACACACTACTGTCCGAAAAGAGGTACATTTTAATTTAAGTGATTTGAAAAAAACATTTACCGGTTTTGCTAATCGTTTCTCAGACTTGTTAAACCAAAACGAAGTCAAATTAGAAGATGTAAAATTTGAGATAGTAACAAACAGACCATTTTCTGATTCTATTAAAAAAAATCTGAATGCTATAAAAAGCAATGGAAAAGTAGGAAAAAACTTTTTAGAGACTATTATAAAATATACGAAATTGGAAGGTGATGAACTGAAGAAATTTTGCACTTTGCTTATAATTAATGATACGGAAGGAGATTATTCAGACCAACGCAACAAATTGCAAATCAGACTTTCTCAACTTACAGCAAAATATGTAGAAAATCCTTTAATTGCCAGTATTATTGATTTAGTTCAAAAGAAAGTATTGCCCAATTCTGATGGCATAATAGTTCCTGAAGAAGTTTTTTTATTATTCGGAACTACCTCAAAGGAAGCTTTATTTCCTGCTCCACCGTTATTTGAAAAACTGGAAAACATAATTCATAGGGAACAAAACACCAGTATTATTGAAAATATTTTGAAGGCCACCAGTCCCATAATACTCCACGCTGAAGGAGGTGTCGGAAAATCAATTTTGGCACAACAAATACCCTTATTACTACCTGAAGATTCATTAGGTATTGTTTATGATTGCTTTGGAAATGGCTTGTATAGAAATCGAAACTCTATGAGACACAGATATAGAGATGCCATACCTCAAATAGTAAATGAGATAGCATGTAGTGAATTGTGTGAACCCCTTATTGTTAAAAATAATGATCTTGACGATCAAATCATCAGAAAGTTTCTGATAAACATCGAAGATGCAATTGGGAATCTGAGAAAACTAAATAAAGAAGCAGTTCTCGTTATAGTCATTGATGCAGGAGATAATGCTGAGATGGCTTCAACAGAATTTGGAGATACTTGTTTTGTTCATGAAATATTGAAAGTACCCCTACCAGAAGGTTGTAAATTGGTTGTTTTGTGTCGAACGGAAAGAATTGAGTTATTAAAACCTAGAAGTACGGATATAATAATTAAGATTGAATCTTTTTCTGTAGAAGAGTCTTTAAAACATCTCAGAACATATTTTCCTAATGCAAATGAATTAGACGTAAAGGAATTCCATCGATTAACAAATAATGGGAATCCACGTGTTCAGGCTTATGGATTAAGTAAAGGATTTGGTTCATTAGAAGAGCTTTTAAGTCATTTTGGACCCGAAGGTACAACATTGGAAGAGCAAATTGAAAATCAACTTAATAGTGCAATAGCAAAAATCGAGGAATTGTTACCAAAAGATTTTATGAATCCAATTAATTCTATTTGTACAGGATTAGCTTCATTGCCGCCACATGTTCCGATATCAGTATTATCCCAAACTTCCCAAATCGAAGAATCATATATAAAAAGCTTTTTATCTGATTTTGGGCACCCTCTTCTACTTAATGAAAATACAGTAATGTTTCGAGATGAACCAACCGAATATTGGTTTAAAAAATATTCAGGTTCAATTAAACAAATCAAATCTTATATAGAAATTCTCAAACCATTTGCATCTCAAACTTCATATATTTCATACGCTCTTCCTTTATTATATTCCCAAGCAGACATGAATAAGGAACTCATGGAATTAGCATTAACAGAGGAGGAGCTTCCAGATAATCCTATAGATAAGAGAAATGTCAAAGTATATAGATTGAAACTAGCTTTTAAAAAAGCACTGGAAGAAAAAAACTACCCTAATGCCGTAAAACTTTCCCTACTAACAGGTGAAGAAATTGCTGGTGATGAAAGACAAGTTGAGCTTCTTACAAAAAATGTAGATTTGATCGAACCTTTACTAAGCAAAGAAAAAGTATTAGAATATGCATTCAGTCGAAAATTATCTGGAAAATGGAGAGGATCTGAATATGTCTATAGTGCCTCATTGTATTCTACTGTACCTGAATATTTGGGTGATGCCAAATCATATCTTAGAAGTGCTAATAATTGTTTAGAACTATATTTTGAAGAACGGAACAAATACAAAGATAATAGAATGAACGATGAATTGGAAGTTCAAGATATTGTTGAAATGGCTTTTTGTATAAATAATCTCTCTGGTCTATCGGAAGCCGTTAACTTTATACAGGGTTGTAAGCCCAATTATTTTGTATATTCAATAACGTGTGGATTGGTAAAGCGATTTATAGATTTGGGAAAACTAAATATTATAAATGAACTTTCTGCTATGGCTGTTCAAAACCCATATATTATATTAGCCTTATCTTACGAAATACTTAATGTCGGCATGTTCCCTGAAAAAAATGTTTTAGAACAATGTTTATCTTTACTTCTAAAAGACCTTGCCCAAATCCCCAAGTTTGAACATTATGATGATAATACATTTGAAGCTGCTCTTATATCCTTTTTAGAAATCTGTGCTAAAATGAAACTAACTGAATCTTTAATTTTAGAAGTTCTCAATTATTACTACCCAGTTAGAGTCCCAAACTACTACTATCTTGATCGCACTTTAATTAAGCAAAGAAATGTTTATCTGCGTACAATCTCTCTGAGATTAGCACTAAGTTGCAAACCAAGACCAGATTTAGGAGAGATACTCCCTGAAGATTTACTTGAAATATATTCAAAAAATAAGGAAACTCATGAAGTAAACGAATTCAAGGAGATTGTTTTTGGACTCTTGCCTTGGTATAATCTAAGATTAAAAGTACTATTAGGTAAAGTTGAAGATGTTTTTGCAGAAATCTCTGAAGCAAATAATTTATCCAGGGATGCTATTAAGCATATATGGAGTCAAAATGATTTTATACTATTTGATATCTCAAAAGTGCACTTTGAAATTCTAGCCTATTATCAAAATTCAGATCAAAATGTCACTTTAAAGATATATGAAATGTTTACTAAAAGTGCGGATAATATCAGATTAGAGGATCGTTTTTATGCTCTTAGGATGGCATTTCGTTTAAAACACTTATCAATAATTCGAAAACCATTAGAAGATTCTTTAAGAAGCATAGTTAAGTCTAATTTAAACAAGGAAACGAACACTATAGCTGAAAACTATAT
The DNA here is from genome assembly GCA_964419225.1 of uncultured Candidatus Cloacimonadota bacterium. GTDB lineage: Bacteria > Cloacimonadota > Cloacimonadia > Cloacimonadales > CAYQPF01 > CAYQPF01. The sequence continues at coordinate 8,934 of CAYQPF010000021.1, forward strand.
TAATCTTGCTCGGGCAGTGATGCCTGTTTGTAAAGATGATGCTAGATGTTATTTTAAAGAAGCCATTAGTTTTGTTTCTAAATTTGGGTATGAAATACTTGAGAGATGGAGAGCGATTAATGCTTTAGGGTTAAGAGTCGCAAAAGATGGTTCTGTATCTTATGAGATAGCTTATCGTTTTCTGCGAATAGCAGAGCTTGCGGGAGATTATATTGATAGTGAGAATTCTTGGAATCGGAATGACGCTATTGCAACTTGTGTGAAATTATCACCTGAGTTTGCATTAGCAGGACTCAGTCGTTGGAGGGATAGGGACGTTGGTTACTTTTACAGAATGATATTAGCATTAGCAAGGGAATTAGTTCAATCTAAAAAAGTATCTCCGATAGTGGGGTGGTCTTTATCCACATTCTTAGAAGACTATAATCTTATTGAATTTGCTTCCATTTGTATGGAAAATTTAGAATTAGATTCACAACGTCAACAAATTTTATCTTGCACAATTAAGGTTTTGAGGCTTACTGATCAGCCTATAGAATATTGGCAAAAAATAAAGAAGATAGTACAGAGATTTTCAATTGCTAATGCTGAATTAGATAAAATCCTATCAATATATGATAATACACAGACAAAAAAAACAGAGGAACCTAACTCAACTGTGAAACTACTCTCACGAGTTGAGGATTATGATTCTGAAGACAACATTAACCTTTTTAAAAATAAAGATTTGAGTTCATCAGAAGGTATAAATTCTATTATTCGAGACAACAAGTCTAAAAACAGGAATTACTACGGTAATCCATTCTGGACAGAGTACATCAAACATATAAGTGATGGAGAAGTACTCAGCTTTCTTAAAAATGTTGTTGATGCAGATGATGTAAATAAATTTGATATTCAGACAATTATCCAGATACTACCTAATGAGTGGAAAACAAAAGTAAGTGTTGAAGAATACTGGAATACATTCTATGAAAGTATCGGCAAAAAATTCGCTTTAGAATTTGTTAACAAAATGATGCTAGACTCCTTTTGTAAAGATATTAAAGCAAATACTAGAGAAAAAGAATCTATAAACAAAGGAATTCTGCAGGGATTGAGTATTAGAGAAAATTTATTTGGAGCTTCAGAATATTTTGGGTTTGTTGAGTTCTATTCTCCATTTATTTCATCTGGAGATTCCTTTGAACTATTTGATTTCGCTATGAAAAGGTTTGAAACATATATTGAAGATGATTTTGCAGACGGAGTTTGGTCAGAATGGTTAACACCTCCAAATGATATAGTTAAAGCTTTTACCGGACTTATTTGGGCTTGTTTAGGATCACCGGAATCAAAGATTAGATGGCAGGCAGCACATTGTGTCAGATTGTTAGCAGAAGCAAATTCAAAGCAAGAGATTAATAGTTTAATTGATTGGATGAAGGATGACAAAGTTAATGCTTTTGGAAGTAATAGATTTCCATTCTACAATTTGCATGCTCGACTATATCTGTTAATTGCTTTAGCCAGAGTATCTAAGGATTATCCGGAAATTGTAAAAGATCATTTTAAAATATTCTCAGATTTGGTTTTGGGAGAATTTAAACATTCATTAATTCAAAAATTCGTAACAGAAATAGTGCTTAATATTGAAAAGAGCTTTCCAAAGACTTACACAGAAGATATTGTTAGACAGGTTACGACTTCAAATATCAGTCCTTTTCCTAAGATTAAAGACAAGGAAACAGATACGAAGAGTAGAATGACTTCAAAATACGATGTTAATGATTCTTTTAAATTATATCATGGGATAGATTTTGATGAATATTGGTTTAAACCTCTGGCGAGTTTGTTTAATCTTACAATAAATATTGTGAGAAATATGGCTACTGAAGTTATTTTAGATCAATGGCAAATTATTCCCACAGGGCATCATATTAAAGATCTACGTTCAGGAATATGGACGAAGTACCAGTATCCAAAAGGCACATTTTATCATCATGGATCATTTCCCAGAACGGATGATTACAGTTTTTATCTATCTTATCATGCATTGCTAACAGTTTCAGCAAGATTGTTTCAAACTAAACCAATTTTGCATGAGGATAATTGGCCTTATGATACTTGGGAAGATTGGATTCATAGATTTTCTCTAACTCAGTTAGATGGTTTATGGCTAGCTGACATTAGAGATTCAATACCATTAACATCAGCAAGTTTTCCCTTACAAAACGGCTTAGATTTGTGGCTTGATGAAATCACGATACCTAAGTTTCTTAACAGTTTAACAGAAAATAGAAATTGTAATATTTGGTTCAATGCTTATGGAGAGTGGAAAGAGACTCATAATTCTTGCACAGAAAGTATTATAATTACTTCTGCTTTAGTTAATCCAAAAACTTCTGAAGCACTTCTAAATGCATTAACAACCTGTGAAAATCTATACAACGCATTCTTGCCTCAATTTGCTGAAAAACAAGATAAGAATCCGCATCCATTTGATTTAATAGGATGGATATATAGAAATGATTCTGATAGAAGATTAGATGATTTTGATCCATTTGCAGGGAAAATAACGTATCCACTATACAAGTTTGGTGATAACATAGTTAATAAACTACAGCTCCTTTTTGATTCTGCAAGTAAAGAATGGCATTTCTCTACCGGAAACACTAAATTTGCATACAATGAGATATGGTGTTCTAATATTGAAAATCCAAGTGATTCACCCAAAAGAGATGGAAACCGTTTAGTTGTCTCAATTGATTTTTTAAAGAAAGTATGTAAGGATATGAAATGCGAGATTATATTTGACATAAGAATAAGAAGGAGTTCCGAATATGATAAAAGAAAAAAAGAAGATAATAACGATAGCTATGGAATCCCAAAACAAAGAATTTTCATCTTCTCAGCAGATGGACGACTCAGAAGTACAGAAGCAAATAATCACCTTGGGGAAATTATTGGTTAAAGAATTTGATTTAGAGAATAGTAATGATACTTTAGCCCGCTGGATGGCTCATTACATTGCTGAACAAATCACTAAAGCAGAAAATTCTGAAGGAATTGCTAAGCATAAAGCTGAAAAGGAATGTGTGGATACTATATTAAAACTATGGAAAAACAGGTCGTCTTTTCCAAGAGAACACAGACCTTTTGCACAATATGACATCATTCTTAAAACCTTACTGAAATTGGATCCTGACAATATAAAACCATTTTCTTATCATTCTTGGCAACAAGCTGAAGTATCTAACAATGAAGAAGTTCAAAAGTGGTTAGATATTGCTTTAAGAATTGATGAAGCGTACAGAGTTAATTTGAAGCATGTATTTGAACAAGCTGTTCAAAATGCTACTGATAACAAAACAAAAGAGTATTTGAGTAAAACATGTTTTTTGCATGATAAGTTTAACAAATTTTTCCAAGGGTTCAGAGTTATTATTACAGATGGTCAAGATGATGAAATTGAAAAGAAAGAATATAAGGAAAAATTAGAAAATAATATTGAGAGAATAAAATTTATTCTTCAATTCAATGGAGAATTGCTCAATGAATATGAGAAAGAAATCAATACGTTAAAATAGAAAGATTTTTTGCTAAATATTGTAAATAAATGTGAAATTGATTATGCAGAAGAAGATTAAAAAGGAATTCAAAGCAGTTGAGTTTATGAGAAAAGTCGGGGATGAGATTAGCAAAGACATTCAAAATTTGGATTATCAACAGGTAAAAGAGTATATCAACCTGAAAAATGTAGTAGAAATTAACTTTCTGGCTGAATCTATTGAGTTTAAAGATCCAGCAAATTCGGTCATGGTATAATTATATACATTTTCGTTCATTTGCAGGTCTTTAACTCTCAAAATCTTTGCCCCAGCCAATCAACCTCCACTACATTATCCAGGTTTAAAACGAAGACATAACTTGAGAGTGCTTACAGCTCTAAATCCCGAAAAACACAAATAGTGTCATATCAAGTCTGGCTTGACCGAAATATCTGGAATAATACAAGGACACAACACACTCCCGGCTAACCGAACTCCTCTCTATAGGAAAATTAGCTCTCAGGTCTTTTGTACATTGGTGACTATATATTAAGTTATTGGAGCATGAAATGATCATTACCAAAATTAAAAACTGTCTAGCCAAGCTCTGGAATCCGGTGTCTCTAAGGTGCATAGATATTTTTTCTCATGGAATCATCCCCTTAAAAAGATAGATGCTACCTGAGCAGATAAAACAAAAAAGATTAACTTCAGAACTCCTAACTCCACAGAGACTAATATTAGTGCCATAACCTTCTCTATAAGAGGCTTCATGTATCAACTTTAAAAAAACAAAGCATGAACTATATTATTAAAAATGTCCCCAAAATCTTACAAAACTTTGTCCAGAATTTAGTCTCTAATCCTGTTTATCCTGTGCATCCCTGTTAAACAATTCCTAAGAACATCCCTTTTTCTTTGTTTTGGTGGCTTGTCTAAATCCTAAGGTGCAGGTGTCTGAACTTCTATTTATTTCTCAGATTCCTGCATAAGAGCAATCAAATTAATCGGTGGTAAATATAATGCGGGAATCCCTGCTTTGAGAGTCAGGCTGGAGACATGTTCTCGAATGTAAGGATAGATAATAGCAGGAGCATGGTTGTTAATGAAAGAGAGAAGATCCATGTTAGAATCTTCCAGATCTTTTTGAAAACTTCCCAAGTACTTTACTTTTAGGTGATAACATATATTACCAGTTCCATCCAGTACGTCAAGATTAAGAGTTACTGTTAGCTGGGCATGTGTGGATTCTTCTTTGCTGTCAGGATTATTAAAATACTTTTCGAAATGAAAATCCTGTTTTATGTTAAGGCCGGTTTTTGTGTCTGTAGGGTTAGGCTCTCTATTGAATTCATCAGATATTAAAATTATAAATTCTACTCTTATGCCTGGTTGTTTTGTTCTGTCCATTATGCAGCCACCCCTTTGTCATCGTTTGTACAATAATTGTTATAGACTTGATGAATTTCTATAGCACATCTTGACTCAATTTGAACATTATTTTTATTCATAGAGTCGTCGAATTTATTTATTTGAAAATACTTATTGATATTATCAACAGAAGTTTTAACCAGAGTATCATTATACTCTAAACTAGTAGTAAGCGTTGTGCTCATATCATAAGACACCTTACTAATTAGTGAATAAGAAGATGCGTATTTGGAGACCTCAATACTTTTGGAATAGCTGTAAGTAAATAGCACATTCATTATTCCGGAGGAATCAAACATTTCTATCAGCAGTTCGGCTGTCCATTTATTAAAATCATTGTCGTCATCTAAATCAGGTCTATTATGCCATATTTTATAATAATCACTTTCGGCAAGATATTGGAATGATATATAGATATCAGAATATTTATTTTGTACTTTCTTTTTGAATTGAGATATTAATTCTTCAATAGTCATGAATCCCCTCCTCTATTTAAAAACTTTCTGCACCAGGACATTTCTGATTTTATCGTAAGATCTTTTAAAATCGTTAGAAAATCTTGGTTCAGAATATCGAGTATCAGAATAATCTGCTTGATGCCTGATATCCATAATATCAAATAATTTTTTCAAATTAGCGTAATCTGTTGAATCTAATATCCCTGCAGTTTGTAGATCGAATGCTTTAGTAAGAAAATTACTGAGATTAACTGAATGTCTGTCTGCAATTTTGTTGTCTTCAGTGAGTAAATACACAAGAATATTTAAGTATAAATGATAATAAAATCTATTAATTGCAGAATCATAGTATTTCTGCGTAACACAGTTGTATGCTACAAATTCATTATCCCGGGCTTTAAGCTTAAGGATGTCCTTGTTAAGTCCTGAAATAAAATTAATACTATTCATTTTGCCCTCATTTTTTTCTAATTTCTCCTTTATCAAAAAAGAGTCAAGAATTTTGTCACTTTCATTAATAATGAGAAAGTTGAGAATGTTTAAAGACAGTCATAATTTGCCATCCCTTGTTTCATTTCAATATTTCATCTCACAATCATGTAATTAATTACTGTTTGTGGTTCATAGCATATACTTAAACCCGAACTGTGCAGTAGAATCTTCACAATCTGGCTGAAGCTAATGAAAAATAATAGTATCTCATGTATGCCAGAATTGTAACACACCGAATCCAATGCCCCCTTTATTTTTTAGCTCGTATCATATGACTACATGAACGATTGTTATAAATATCTTACATATAATACCGGTAAAATATGTTTGACGCTAATCCTATTTTAAAATCAGAATTTTTTTGATTATTTGACTTTGAGATGTTTTCATGATGACAAAATATACACCTGAAGCTAATTTTCTGTTTTGCAGATCCTTTGTTTCGAAGCTGGTCTTATTTTTACCTTTGGCAAAATTCCCTCGGGTAATATTCTTCACTTTCTGACCTTTACAATTATACAATGCTAACTCCACAGATGTATTCTCCTTCAAAGAAAACTCAACCCATGAGACGAATGAAAGGGGGTTTGGTGAAATAGAAAATTCGTCGTACATGGGTTGAGAGGAGTGGGAAGTGTCTGTGGGAAAATTTCGTTTATAATAAAGGGGGCCATAAAATTGATTGAGACCATTCATCTCGAGCAATTCCAGCCAAAAATAATGCTCTCCGGGATCAATATTCGCTATGGAATAAGTATAGGTAGCCTGAGTACCCAAAACTTGGGCAGCTTCTCTTGTGATCAAACTAAAATTTAGCCTCTGAGCCAATGCCGGATTGTTTTGCTCACACTCAAATAAATTGTAGCCTAAAATTCCACTTTCTGACTGGGTTATCCACTTCAGTGAAATGGTATCAGAAAGTGTATCTGAAAATGTAAAAGAGGATAACTCTACCGGAAGAGTGTGCTCAATGTAGTTAGTATCAAAATACCAGACCGGGCAAGCATCTGCCTCCTCATAGACTGAACAGGGGATGATTTGCCAATAGATGCGATGATTGTTGGGCAACCCTTCTACCTGATAATTATAAGCTGCCGTAGTTATACCATTAATAATATTAGTGGGAGGACTATCAGTTCCAAGGTAAACTTTGAAATTCGTCGGATAACCTGCAGTTACATCCCAGCTCAAACTTATATTCAGGGTATCCAGAACCTGACCATATGCAGGATTTGCAATGTTCGCCGGACGTTGATTATTGAATTCATACGCACCCGGATCCGGTGCAATGGTATTTCTGTTATTCCCCTGATAGTCCAAAGTCACACTTGCCAGGGGAATTCCCGCATTTCCCACATTGGGATCCAATTCAATCTGCAGATTCTCCGCAGATATAAATACCGGATCTGCCCAGACAGAACCTCCCTCCTGTCCGGTGTATGACTGCCAGACAGGTAACGTCTGATAAGAATTCGTGCAAAATCCCAGATAACCATTCGTATTCACAGAATAATATACATTATGTGAGAAAATTATTTCTGAAGGCCAAGCATAACCATTCTGGAAATAAAGGCAATAATGCTTAGCTATTCCCGATTGTGCCGAAGTGGCATTCTTAATGATATTATTCTGGAAGATGATTTTCTCCCCGGAATTATTACTGCAAGTTAGTGCAGTACTCGAGGAATTCAAACTGCCACTGATAAGAATACTGTTATAAAAAACATCAATTTCAGAGCCGGTACTTCCATCATTCGTAAGTGAAATCCCATGCACTAACAGATCAGAGACCGAACCGGAAGTGTAACTTGAAATCAACTTATAAATAAGATTGTTGTAAATACTGAACTTCTGTCCGGCTGTATTGACCGGATTGATCTTCATCCCTATACATTGACTCAGAGAACTGGTTGATAAAGTGGTCAGATCATGTATGGATAAATTAGTACATACGACAGATCCTGAAATGCTTTGCAGGTTTAGACCTGTGACATTGCCCTGAGAAGCCAGATTATGAATTGTTCCATACTCGATCTTCAAGCTCTTTTGATTAGTTCCACTGATACCAACAACTGCTCCACTACTGCCCCCAATATCATTTGCTGTTTCTGCACCTATGTAAAATTGACTGCTTCTTGTTCCGGTTATCTCGTTTCCTTCCTGGGGATATGCAGCAGTTCCATAAAGTAATATTCCCTGATAACAATTTGAAACAGCAAAACTCTCAAATCTGTTGTAAGAACACGCACCTGCTGCCGAACTTGCTGTAAAGTTATCAGAGATCCCGATCCCTCTGCTGTTTGGATTAGCTCGGTTGAGAGTTACCCGGCAATTTTTGATTGTATTATGGCTGGCTCCATCGGTGACTGATTTGTTGGTAAGATAGAACCCGTACTCCATTCTTTCATTATTGGTAACATTGGATGAGTTTTCCTCCAGATCGATACTCTCAAAAGTGATGTAATCAGAACCTGATAAATAAATAATGGCATCTGAAGTTCCAGCCCCTGCCCCGGCTATAATGCGGGGATTAGCTCCTGATCCGGATTTGCGAAAGGTGATTGGATTGCCTGCAGTACCGGTTGCTGTGATCACCGGAACCAACCCGGTAAAAACTGAGCCGGCACCTACCTCAAAAACCACTCCCCCGCTCCCCACTCCATTTGTGTTCAAATCACTGACTGCCGTTGCAATACTTGTATAATTCCCAGAAGGTGATACCGTAAAATTCCCTGTTAAAGGCAAGGCAAACAGAGGAAGCCAAGAACAAGCTATCAGTAGCCAGGCAATAATATATTTCATAATCAGCACCTCTCAAATTACTGATTATATTAATAACATATTTTTATTTATTGTCAAGAAATATTTTTCTACATGCTTTATTTTGGTATAAGACAGTTAATATCAAGGTCAAAGCCTGGATTTGGAACGCCGGCTTTAGCCGGTAATTCTGTATGCTTTAGCTTACAGCCACAATATAACTCTTCCTTCTTCTCTCTCAAATTGTCCACAGAAAGACAATCTGGACATTTACAACAGATTAAACCTATCCTTGTCCGTAGGACACAAGAATTTAGTTTGCAGTTTCAACTGCAAGTTTTAATGACCCCATCCTCATCCGGTAGGATGAAAGATTATTACATCGCTGTATTAATCTACTAAGCAAGAAAAAAACAAAACATCCTAAATACGTTACTTTGAAATTGTTACCAAGTTTTATTAACGTTACTCTGGCTTATATTCGTTCGAATAATCTTGCCAAGAAAAAGTAACATAAACGAGGGTTTACGTTACAGCAGCCACTGGATCCATTATTCTTTTCATTTGACTTTTTTCATCAATTTATGCCAATTGGTACAAAAGAAGATGTTTAGATGAATAAAATAGGTCAGGAAGTGTGTTGAATCAAGTCGGGAAAAGAACTAATCCATATTATGGATAAACTGCTTTTCAGACTTTGAGTTCTCTTCTAAATTCATAGACAGAAGGTAAATATTGAAAAAAGACTCTATTTTCTCCAAATGTGTAAAAAGTAACGAAAACCATGGTTTATCTTACTCTTCCGGCACTCAGAACAAATACACTTACAATGGTAAAGAACTGGTGGATGAGTTTGGTTTAAATTGGTATCATTATGGTGCCAGATATTATGATCCGCAGATTGGGAGATGGCATAGCCCAGATCCGGCAGATGAATTTCACAGTCCGTAGGTGTATTGTGCAAATAATCCGGTGATGTTGGTGGATCTAAATGGATGTGAGACTGATATTGCACCTGATGTAGCAAAATCGAATAGTTATACAGAATTTAATAAATCTCCAGAAGGAAGGGCTTATATTAGTCAATTCGAGGAAGGAGGCATATATCAAGACCAGTTACTGAAAGTAAGCTATAGAATAACACAAAAATCAGATGGTTCAAAAATTGCAGGAACACATAGAACTGGATATTTCACTGATGATACAAAAAAAAGTTTTATACAGACAGACAAAATTCCTGATGGAAAACAAATTGTTCAACTAGTAACAATTAATTCTAAATGTGGTAGTGATTCACCAGCTAAAGGATTTTCTTTTTTAAGAAGATGCGATACAATAATGGAGGAAATACAACATGCTAATTGTAATGCTTATTTTGGAAAAGATACAGCAGAAGAACAAATATACAGCTATAATAATGTTGAGTATAAAAGAACTTTTCTTGAAGGAGTAAATAACAGAAATTTATTGAATGTAAACAATGCAACTATTAAAACATTATACATGCCCCCTAAAGTTTTTGGCCCAGATAATACTGACGCTTTTGATAGTCTTTTGCCTGGGAAAATGTTGTACAATAATACTAAACCAAAGAAATAGAAGGTAGTTATTATGAGAATTACTTTTATTATGATCTTATTATTAAGCTCAGTTTGGCTTTATTCATTTAACTACTTTACATATTATGCCCAAACTAATGTGTTGGCTGATACTATAGGAACAGATTCATCTAAATGTACTAATTCAACCAGCGACACTACAGCACAAAGTATTTCAATAGAAGATATAGATAGAGAAATGATTTTAGCAGATTCATTACTTACTCAATGGGGAGTTGAAATGGGCAATTTTTTAAAAAAGAGAAATTTGAATTACTATAGCAAACTTTTTTCTTCATGGGAAAAACCAGCTATTTTTCATTTCATGGATGAAAAAATACTATCTGATACAACTGGTAAAATTGTTGTTAATATTTTAGACCCAGATCATGGAGATTACTTTGCAGATCTTATGTTAAATTTAAGTCCAAACTCCAAGCTGGAAGTGTATATAGACAGATTTCCAGTTGTAAAAGAAAAAATAGTAAGAACAAAGGATACATTGTATCTACTTAAGAAAAACAGAAAGAAAGAAGTACTATTTCAGCGAAAATCTGCTTTTAATGGTATAAAGAATCATTTCGGGAAATTCTTTTACATTGGACATTATAAAAATACACAGTACTTATATGAAACTTTTGAAAATGTATATGAGTTTTACTTAGTGACATTAAATTTAGAGTTTCCTAGAGAATACTTGGTTTGGTTTGATGAAAACTGGAACATAATTCGGTTTGAAGAAATGAGAACACCGGTATTTCATGTAGGATATATTGTATTAAAGGATTAAAAATTATTGGTTCTACAACAGCCGCTATAGCTTTCGATAAAACTGCAAATGAATATAACATAACTGGGCAGGATTTTTATGTCTATGATTAAAACGGGAATATGAATGTTGATCGAAATAAGAACATTGAAATTGAGTACAACATATTTCCAGCAGTTAAAACAGCCGTCTAAATTCTTGTGTCCTACGAACAATTTTTGTTTAAGCAAAAAGAACTTTACAATATGATACCTTTAGAAATAATATGCTGATGTTGTTTTTAAGTAATTGAGTTACTAAAAGGAATAATATGGTTAAAAGTAAAGAATATCTTCAGGGGCTTGTACTGGAATTGTGCAAACTATCATTCGAAGCAGAATGGGTAGAGTTTAAACATAATAATTCAGATCCTCAGGAAATAGGTGAGTATATTTCTGCTTTGTCTAATTCTGCAGCTCTTTATAGTAAAGTAAATGCTTATATACTTTGGGGTATTAATGATATTGACCATGAAATTATGGGAACAGATTTTAAACCGAAGCATAAAAAAGTTGGTAATGAAGAATTGGAAAATTGGTTATTGCAACGGTTAAAACCCAAAATTAATTTTTGTTTTCATTCAATTGAAATAAATAGCAAAACTGTAATAGTTTTAGAAATCGACCCAGCTTTTAAACATCCCGTCCAATTTCGGAATATGGAATATATACGTATTGGATCTTATAAAAAGAAACTCAAAGATTTTCCCGAAAAAGAAAGAGAGCTTTGGCGATCTTTAGATAAAACTCCTTTTGAAATCAATATTGTCCTAGAGAACCAAAGCTCTGAAAAAATTATGAAACTACTTGATTATCCATCCTATTTTGAGTTGTTAGACTTGCCTTTACCTGATGGTCATAAGGCAATTATTAATTGTCTTAAACAAGATCTCATAATTACGGAATGCCCTGCTGGAGGATATAACATAACTAGTTTAGGTGCCATCCTATTTGCCAGACGACTCGATGATTTTATCAGTTTGAAAAGAAAAGCAATGAGAATAATTCTTTACAAAGGCAAAAACCGCATTGAAACCCTGAAAGAACAGGTAGAGGTAAAAGGATATGCTTCTGGTTTTGAAGAATTAGTTAGTTATGTTTCCGCAATAATGCCCTCAAATGAAATTATTGGACAAGCATTTCGTAAAACAATGTTAATGTACCCGGAAATTGCAATTCGAGAATTAATTGCTAATGCCTTAATTCACCAGGATTTTTTTGAAACAGGATCAGGCCCAATGGTTGAAATTTTCGAGGATAGAATTGAGATTACTAATCCCGGTGAACCATTAGTCTCCATTGATAGGTTTCTGGATTCACCCCCTAAATCACGAAATGAATTACTTGCGTCTCTAATGCGTCGTTGCAGAATCTGTGAAGAACGCGGAAGCGGAATAGATAAAGTAGTGTTTCAAACTGAATTATTACAATTACCTGCTCCTCTGTTTGAGATTATTCCAGGATTTACCCGTACCGTTTTATTTGCTCATCAGGATATAGAAGAAATGAGTAAAGCAGACCGGGTTCGTGCTTGTTATCAGCATTCATGCTTACAATATGTCCAAAGGCAGAATATGAGTAACAAAACATTGCGTATTCGATTTGGATTAGATGAGACAAAGGGTGCTTTGATCAGCAGGATTATCAATGCTGCATTAGATGCCGGATTGATAAAAAAAATCAGTCTTTCTGAATCAAGAAGAGATTCGGTTTATGTTCCCTATTGGTCCATTTCGGAGAATGTGGAGAATGCTGATAAATACAAATAATGGCAATTGTGTTTTCGGTCATTTTCGCTTTGCCTTCCCTAGAGGCACTTTCTGTTCTGGTTAGAGTCAAGGTACAATATTTTTAATCAATTATTGACCAATTTTGAGTCAAATCAGATGTATTGTGTTTTCGGTCATTTTCGATGACCTTCAGAAGAGGTTGGAAAAATAGCTTGCTTGATTTACTGGAAGGAGGAGAGACATTGAACTATCAAAGTAACGAAATCCATGGTTTATCATACTCTTCCGGCACTCAGAACAAATACACTTACAATGGCAAATAGCTGGTGGATGAGTTTGGGTTGAATTGGTACCACTATGGGGCGAGAGATAGTTGTTAATTATTAGTTGTTAGTTGTTAATGAAAAGAAAAACAATGAGAGAAAAGAGGCAGATGATTTCCACAGTCCGTTTGTGTATTGTGCGAATAATATTTAAGTAGAATTGATAATGCTGGACAGGAATATGAATGTCGATAGAAATAAATTTTCTGGCCAAGTGAGATGTCTTCTCCTATAGTTTCTTTGAGAAGAATGTAACTTTTTAATGAGGAGGTTGTAAAAAATACTTATGAATGAATTACACAACGATTTTCAAAATATTGTCAACCTGATTCAATACCGCACGAAATAATGTTTTCAGGAACAATTAATGAAGAATTGATAAGATTGTATTGGAATAAAGGAAAACACATTTCAGAGCAGATGTTACAAAGAAAATGGGGTGATTCTTATTAGACGGTTTGGCAGAACACATTTCGGAAAAATTTCATGAAACAAAAGGGTTTAATCAACGTGGATTATATCGAATGAAACAATTATACGAAACCTATTTAGATAAAGATATTGTGTCACCACTGGTGTCACAAATTAGTTGGTCAAATCATTTAGTGATTTTGGCTAGTGCTAAATCCACTGAAGAAAGATAATTTTGTTTAAAATTATGTATGAGTCCAGTATTAAAACCCATCTCTGATTATTTCAAAACTCAAATCTACCTTCATTTTACTTAGATTCAAAATCTAAGGCTCTTAAACCAACCTTTTATACATTAATTTTCTCCCAATCTGTGGATAAATGACTTTTTAGAGTGGACTCAGTAATTAAAGGAAAGAGAGAATGAGAGAACAGGAAGATCATTACTATCCCTTTGGTTTCAAAATGGATGGTTATGGTACTCAGGGTACAATCAAATTAGTAATGCATTACATATTTCTATCTTTTTTTAACTTCCTGAAAGCGTTTATCACGTTTACCCTGCCAAAACTCATACTCTTCATACTGAGAATCAAGTTCCTTTACGGTTACTAATATTCCATTAAGTATTTCGTAGTCTTTATTATAGTATTTTGTATCAGGAACTATCAACATTCTGTTTTGTTCAATTAAGTATGCAATATTGTAAGATCCCTTAAATATAATGTCATTATCATTCTTTTTTTACTTCTATCCTCAGAAAGCCAAATAGCTTCCGCATCACTTTCCCAAAATGTGGCATAAGCCTTAAAATACAACTTTTTTCCACTTTCAAATTCAACAACTTTCAGAACTCGAGGATTAGTGAAATTAAACCAAATAATATCACAAATAACATACAGTATATAAATAACAATAATAATTCCAATTATAATTAGAGTCTTTTTTGCAAAATCAATTATAATTTCTCCCATCCTTATATCCTTGAACAACCCTTCTACCTCAGTAATCAATCTCAACAAACTACCATGCAGAATATTTAGTTTTCTCCTTTAAAAAATTATCACAAAGACGCAAATATGAGTCTCTACGGGAAAAGCGGATTAATAACCATCTTTTATTTGTGTTTCAGCCAGGCTTTGACAGTTTCCTTAACTTTGCTGTCATTAATTTTGGAGAGCAGAATATCGGGGTTTTTGGCCAAAGTGTTTTCCAGAATAACGATCTGTACTTTATCTAGTGATTCTGCCTTCAGATTACTCTTGAGCTGATCATGTAAATGGATAGGATATCCGCTGATAACGGATAGATCCTGAAGTTCATTAGGGTTTGTGAGAGCCTGAACAGAGACTGTAAAAACTACCTGATGCAGAAAGATCTGCTGCATTTGATTACCTTTTAACTGGCTCAGAAATTTGTTATCGCCAAAGATCTTGTTTTGTAATTCCAGCCATTTTTGGCAGATGCTTTTCGCAGGATTGACAGAAAATACACCGCAGTTATAATACGGGTAAATTTTCTGATCATCTACGATAGTCTCAACAAAAAGATCTTTATTGGGTATGATTTTAGCGGTCGAGAAAATATCCTTCCAATATGAATTGAACTCTTTATTGTAGGCGATTCCTACTTCATTCTTCAGAAATACAGGACGCAGGCCAATCGTTTTACCATCAGATAAATATAATTCATTTGGCTGATTGAGTAGGATTGTTTCCGGATCCAGCCAGATCATGTTTTCAAAAGTATTGGCACATTGAGTTTCCAGGGCAGCTGCAGCAACAGCTTTAAATGAATAAGGTACAGAAGGCATGCTATTTGTGAATAAGAAATATTTAACTTTATATTTCGTAAAGTCAGGAAGCTGTTTCTTAAGGTTTTCATTAACTGCGAGAAAGATGGGAGCCTCTTTAGCTGTTCCACCATAATTACGAATGCTTTTTATTAAAACTTCCAATGATTTCAGTTGCTCAACATCATTAGCGTAAGTGGCAAAAGCTATTTTCTCCATCTGTTTTTCCTGTGTCATCACAGGTCTAAAATCCTGTGAGTTGAGTAATGTTACATTGAAAAACAGGATTACACCGAGACAAATTAGTATAATTTTTTTCATAATATCTCCTTGAAAGTGTGATTGTGTAAATGTTCATAATTGTCTTGAATGATAATAACACAAGACCCTCAACCTTCTCCCTGGTAGGGAGAAGGAATAACTGTATTACCGGCATTTAGGCAGTTTTGCTTATCTGTCATTGATCTAATTATTAATTTCCAGAGGCAGAACCGTCTGAATGGGATTTTCATTCAACTGATTGTAAATTTTTAGGGATTTTTCCATTTCTTTTTCAATCATATTGGGTTTAACAAAAACTTTTGCCAGATTCTGAAAATC
Organism: uncultured Candidatus Cloacimonadota bacterium; assembly: GCA_964419225.1. Classification (GTDB taxonomy): domain Bacteria; phylum Cloacimonadota; class Cloacimonadia; order Cloacimonadales; family CAYQPF01; genus CAYQPF01. Next base: position 24,866 of record CAYQPF010000021.1, read on the forward strand.
AAATTTATCCTTGAAAATGATCTCTAAAAGGCTTTGCTTGGTCGGATAGAATTCCGTTGCATAATCAACTGTCTTGGACAATTTAGCAGCCATTTTTATTGCCATATCCAAAGTACCGATCTCATCCACCAGTCTGTTCTCTTTGGCCTGTGTACTGCTCCATACTCTGCCCTGAGCTACTGTTTCCACTTCGTCCATACTCAGCTTTCTTCCATCTGCAACTCTGGTTTTGAACTCATTATAGGTATTCATCACTCCAAGCTGCATTGACTGTAATTCCTCAGGTTTAGCTTTTTGCCACGGATCCAGGAAGGAAGCATATTTGCCATATCCAACACTCTGGCTGTTTACCCCGATCTTTCCGCTGAGTCTGTTGAAATTGGGAATTGCACTGATTACACCAATAGAACCTGTTATTGTGTATGGATCTGCAAAAATATAGTCTGCATTGCAGGCAATATAATAACCACCGGAAGCAGCGACATCACCCATCGACACGATGAGTGGTTTTGAACTTTTCAATTTCCTGAGCTTATCCCAGATAATGTCTGATTCCAAAGCACTTCCACCGGGACTGTCTATTCGGAGTACAACTGCCCGGACATCAACATCTTTTTCCAGATCAGCCAAGGTTTTGTTGAATTCCTTAGAGGAAATTGTCGGGGTGGCATAATTTCCAGCGACAGGAGTGATATCACCCTGAGCATAAAGAACTGCTATAATCTCGGAAGAATTATTGGTTAACATTTTGTTATATCTGCTTAAGCTGACCAGGTTCGAGGTATGGATGCCTAAGTTTTTGTACAGGTCATCACGGTAGCATAATTTATCCACCAATTGATATTTAAGGGCATTTTCGCCTGTGATGAACATGTCGGGTCTTTGTTCATAGATCTCTTTTATTTTGGCAACATCCATCTTTCTATTCTGAGCGATATCAGAAAGAAGTCTGGTATAGACATCCTGAAAGAGAGATGACAGGTTTGACTGCAATTCCGGAGACATATTGTTGCGGGAATAAGTTTCCCCGTAGCCTTTATATTTACCGGCTTTGATGATATTCATATCAATACCAATCTTATCAAGCAGGGTCTTATAAAACATGATATTAGATCCGACGCCTGTAAGAATAATACCGGCAGAGGAAGAAGGATTAAGGCAGATCTGATCTGCAGCGGTCGAGATCAGATAATCTTTATTGGAAGCCATGTCAATATAGGCATAGACTTTTTTACCTGATTTGCGGAAATCCTGCAGGGCAAGAATCAACTCATGTGCTGTAGCATAACCTGTGGAAACGAATTTTGTTTCCAAAACGATTCCTTTGATCTGAGGATCGGATTTGGCAGCCTTGATCTTACTGATAATTTCATTTGCAGAATAAGGATTAACATTGAAGAAATCATCTTTCAAAGTATTATATTCGCTTAATTCTCCGCTCAAATTCACATACAGCCAGGAATTGTTATCAATAGGTATATTCTGTTTAACATTGCTATTATTCATTAAATAATTTATCGATAATACAAAAAATAGTACTACTAAAGCTATGGATGTTAAACACCCAAACGCAAACCACTTTGTCTTCATTCTTTCTCCTTAATATATTTAAATCTTTCTAACTCTCAACTCTCAATTCTCAATTCTCAACTCTAGCTAAGCCCAAGTTCCTTCAATTTCCGGGAAAGATTGCCTTGTTGTAAACCCAGGGCTAAGGCAGTTTTTGTGATACTGTTATCGTTTAACTCTAATTGAGTTTTCAGGTAACGCTTTTCAAAATCATCTTTTTTGTCGCTGAAGCTCTTAGTTTCAGTCCAGAAATCATCCTGAACCTGGCTCGATACAGTTTTATTTTGAGGCAGGTCTGTTTCATCTATCGTTGCTTTATCTACGAGTATGTATAATCTCTCCACCAGATTTCTTAGTTCTCTCACATTCCCTGATAAATTCCAGGATTGCAGTGTTTTAACAGTCTTCGGACTAAAGTTTTTTTTCTTGATATTCAATTCCTGAGAAAAAGTATTGGAGAAATAGTCTATTAGAAGAGGGATATCTTCAATATGATCACGCAGGGCCGGAGCAGTTATGGGAACTACATTCAAACGGTAAAACAAGTCTTCGCGGAATTCTCCTCTACTGACCATTTCTTCGAGATTTTTATGTGTCGCAGCGACAATCCGGGCATCGATCTTTTCTGTTTTGTTCCCACCGACTCTCTCAAATTCTCCTTCCTGCATAACCCTCAGGATCTTGGCTTGAGCTGAGAGACTCATATCACCGATTTCATCCAGAAACAGAGTACCTTTGTCAGCTAATTCGATCTTACCTTTTTTGGCTTTAATCGCTCCAGTAAAGGCTCCTTTTTCATAACCGAACAATTCGCTTTCCACCAGTTCATTGGGGATTGCGGCCGAATTAAATTTAATGAAGGCTTTATCTTTTCTGGGGCTCATGTTATGAATAGCATAAGCGATCAATTCTTTGCCGGTTCCGCTTTCACCTCTGATCAAGACCTTAGCGTTTGTGATGGCAACCTTTTGAATAATGGTCATCAGATCTTTGATTTCCTTGCTGTCACCGATAATTTTGTACTGTCCTTCCAAAGAATCTCTTAATCTATTATAATCTTCCTGGATATATCTGTATTCCAAAGCCTTTTTAACTGCAATCTTGACTTTAGGTAAACTAAGCGGTTTTTCCAGAAAGTCAAAAGCACCCAATCGCATGGCTTTCACCGCTTCCGTGATCCCGCTGTGCCCGGAAATCATGATAACCTGGATCGAAGTGTCAATATTTTTGATCTTTTCGAGAACTTCCAAACCATTCATTTCATGCATCTGCACATCGAGTAATACGAGATCCGGGGAAAAGACATCCATTAATTCCAGACCGCTTCTGCCATTGGAACAGTGATTACATTCATAACCTTCATCTTCTAAAATTGATTGCAAGCTTAAACATATATTCAGTTCATCATCTACAATGAGAATTTTCATCCATTTTCTCCATAATTAATTCAAATTGAGTACCCTGACCAACCTTACTTTTTACTCTGATCAAAGCATTGTTTATATCACATAATTTCTTTACCAGTGCTAATCCAATGCCGGTTCCTTTACTTTTTTTCGTAAAATAAGGCTCGAATATGCGTTGGATATCTTCTGTTTCTATCCCTGTTCCTTTATCAATGATCTGCAAAACCAGATAGCTCCTGCTTGATTTAAGGGCAACTGTGATCTCTCCCTGTTTTTCTGAAGCATCCATCGCATTCTGAAAGATATTGGTCATGATCTGATAAAAATGCATCTTATCAAAACAAACCTGGCTGCCTGTTTCCAACTCCAAATTTACCTTATAATCATGCTTATAGGGTACAACAATTTCTTTAACCATCTCAGCAGGATCAAAGATCAATTTGTCGGGCTGAGTTATCTTGGCATAGTTGGAAAAAGACTGGACAACTTCCCGCAGATTGGCAATTTCCTGATAAATGATTCTGACAGCTTCGGGGAAGATCTCCTTGAATTTTTCAAAATCAGTACCGAATTTATCTTCCAATCTCTCAATAGAAAGTTGGATAGGAGTAAGAGGGTTTTTTATTTCATGTGCCAGAATTCTGGACAGTTCTTTCCATATCATTTCTTTTTCGGCAAAAACTAATTTCCTCTGGACATTATCCAATTCTCTCGACATATCATTAAAAGATTGTTTAAGCATCCTTAATTCATGGATGCCGTTCTCTCTGAGTCTTACTGAAAAGTCTCCTTCCCGGATGCGTGAAGTTGCTTTCTGAATTTCCTTCAAGGGCTTTGTAATGATGTAAAACACAACCACAAATAAACCTACGGAAAGCATGGACAGAAGGAATAACATCAAGGCTGAATAAACGCGTGACTCGTTCTGAATCATTAAAACTGATGCCGAGGACTCGTTGAATCTGTTCAATAATGCCTTAGCGATTAAACTATCACGCTCTGTCTTGAACTGCAATTCTGATAAGGCTCCCGGTGATTGGATATTCTCAAAAGCTTCACTAACTTCTTTTTGTTTTTTACTGAATAAATTGTTCAATAAAAACACACTGCCCAAATTTATAATCAAAAACAGGGCAATTACAATTACTCTTAATCCGATTTTAAGTTTCATATTCTTTAATCTTTATCACCTTTTTGAATACAGGTGATTTAAAATTCCAAAGCAGCATTAAATCAATCTCCTTTTTCAGTGTATCAAGTTTGAGGGTTGATAAGTGGGAACTGAGTTCTACTTCCAGATCTCCGGAGGTGTTCCTGATAACAGATGTATATTCTATATTGGAAATTAAATTGATCATTTCTTTAAAAGATTTCGTTGTTTGAGTGGACTTTTGTTCCTCCAACTGGCAGGAATATGTCCTGTTCATGGGGTCGTATTCAACAGTGTGCTGAAACTTTTTCTGGTGAATAATCTTATTATTTTTGCTTATCTTAACTTCGAAAAATATCGGAACCCGTTTACCGGAATTGAAAATCTGTTCAAAATCATTTTCAAATCCATTCACAATTTTACTTTTGACCAGCAGTTCATGATTCTCATATTTCAAAAATAAAGGAGATAATTCAGCATTATTTCCTTGATAATTTGAGAACATAAGCATACTGAAAGCCAAAACTCCAGCATATATCTTACCGGCTATAGCATTCATCCTTCAAATCCTTGAAAATCTTTATTCTCCACCAAGTATCAATTCAAAACTATCTCCTAACAATCCGTCTTTAATTTAACCAGCTAGCATCAAATGTCAAGCGAAAAAATCAGGGGAAGACTAAAGTCTGGATACTAAAGTTAGTTGTTTTACTTAATTCAGTCAATGACAACCTTGGCATTTTGGTCGAAAGGGTTTAATCTTACGGCCAGTGAAAACAGATACGGATAGTTGAACTGGATGAATTTGAGATAATTCAGCCATTCATATACAAGAGGCTGATAGACTCTCTGCATATCGATGATCAGATGCTCCAGATCAGCTTTGGGGATATTCTGAAATTCACAACGGTATGATAATTCTTCCAGAAGATGGAACACAGCTCGCAATAGGGTAGTAAAGCTTTCATGCTCCAGAAGCATGGGGTTTTCCAGCATATTCACCAAAGTATTTCTCTGTTCATTCAGGAGCAGAGAGATTTGCATGAAATCTATGTTCTGTGGATCAAACTTAAAAGGAATTGTTTTCAGTAGCTTCTGAGTCTGCAGATAGGTATCTTTCTTCCATTGGGTATTCACTTTAAAAAAATTACTCTTTTCAGAAATATTCTGATCATGTGCCACACATATATTGAGCAGTTTCATCCCGACTTCACTAAAAAAGACTCCGATAACCATGTTCAACTTTTCCAGTCTGGCTTGTTTCTCTCTGTTCGTGAGTACACTTTCGATGATAATAGTAACAATTAGAACAGATATTGGCAGGAAAGCCAGGTCCAGAATGAAATAGGTGAGAATGGTTTTACTGTCATGAAAGAGCAGAAAATAAAAGTAGTAGATCAGAGCAGAAATACTGACAATTATTGCAGCAAGCATAAAGTGTTTTTTCAAAAACCCTCCAAAATTCTGTACATGGATATATTTATTCAAAAGTATGGGAAATGGTCAAGGGAAAGATAAGTGTCAGGGGTTAATTATTAATTATCAATTATTAATTATTAATGGGGGGAAAAGGGAAATTATTGTAACATGCAGACTATGTTCAATCTGAAAAATGTTAATTGATAGATCAAAGAAAAGAGAAAACCCGCAGGCAGTATTTAATTATTAATGGGGAAAAAGGGAAATTATTGTAACATACAGACTATATTCAATCGGAAAAATGTTAATTGATAGATCAAAGAAAAGAGAAAACCCGCAGGCAAGTAGTAAGGAGAGAGTAGGCAGGGTGCAGTCGGCAGAGGGCAGTGAATATGTAGGGGCAGCCTCCCACGGCTGCCCAAAGCAGAACAAGGCTTTTAAGCTGGTTGCATTAATTTTGTAGGGGCGAACCTGTGTGTTCGCCCTGTTATCCAGATCAAATGAATGTTGCAAATTATTATTTCTTCTCTTTTGTGTTTTTTGTGGCAATTACACCTTTTGGGAGTGGATTCATTTATTATTTGACTTAAAACAGGGTTTGGAGAAATTGTTAAATATTAAGAAAAGGCAGGAGTAAAATATGTTTCAAGGTTTGCTGGGAGATTTAGTGAAGCAATTCAAGCAATTACCCGGGATAGGCGAAAAATCGGCCCAGCGTTTGGCACTGCATATTATTGCAGAGCGGAAGGATCTGGCTATAAGCTTGTCGGCAGTTCTCAGAGCAGCCGCAGAATCCTATCGTAATTGTACAGTTTGCAACATACTCTCAGAAACAGACATCTGCCCTATCTGTGCCAGTACTATGAGAGATAAAACCAAGCTCTGTATAGTGGAATCCTCCAAAGATGTTTTTCTGATGGAGAATACGCATGAGTACAATGGTTATTATTTCGTTCTGGGAAAATTACTGTCACCTCTTGACGGAGTTGGAATTGAGGATATTCATTATTCCCGTTTGATGCAGTTGCTTGCCTCTAATGAGTTTCAGGAAATTATCCTGGCCTTGAATCCTTCTGCGGAGGGTGAGAATACGATCCATTTTCTGGCTGAAGAAATGACCAAATCCGGTTTGCAGATAACCCGCTTATCTACCGGCATTCCCTTCGGTGGAGATATCGAATATACAAATCCTTTGACCTTACTTACCGCTTTTAAGAGGAGATTTACGGTTTAATGTTTACAGGAATTATTCTGGAGATTGGAACTGTTAAGTCCGTGGAACAAAAAAGCGGGAAAACCTATTTCAGGATTTCTTGTAGTACGATTCAGAAAGGTTTGAAAATCGGGGATAGTGTTGCCTGCAACGGGATATGTCTGACGATCATTGAGTTTGATGCAGGAATGATCAAAGCAGAAGCTATGAATGAAACTCTGCATAAAACTAATGCCGGTTTATGGAAGAATGGAAGCAAAATAAATTTGGAAACTGCCATGGTTTTTGGCGGAAGAATTGACGGGCATATCGTACAGGGTCATGTGGATCGGACCGCAGAACTTCTGTCCAGGAGTTATACCGGAGATACACTTTATCTGGAAATTGCTTTGCATCCGGAAGACAGGAAGCTGGTTGTACCTCAGGGTTCTGTCTGTTTGAACGGGGTATCTTTGACTATTGCTAAATTACAGTCAGACAGCTTTAGTGTGGCAATTATAGGGCATACTTTGGAAAGCACAAATTTTACAGGATTGAAAGTGCATGATGCAATAAATATAGAATATGATATTTTGGGTAAATATGTGGTACGCTATTTTGAGAAGTCCAAACTGACGGAGGGATGGTTACTTGAAAACGGTTTTTAGAGTATTTGTAATAGTTATAGCATTAATTTTGGTAGTTAGTTGTGGGAGCCGTAGAGCTCCAACCGGCGGTAAAGAAGATACAGAGAAAGTAACGATTTTATCTGTTTCACCTATGGAGTTTTCCGATCTAAGCAGCAGACAGGTGGAGATAGTTTTTTCCAAAGAAGTTGAAAGAAATTCTATTATGACAGGGTTTTATGTTTATCCTCCGGTGTTGAAGAAGAAATTTTCCTGGAGCGGGACAACCCTCAAGATCCGGTTTATGGAAACCTTAACCCAAGACACCAATTATTATCTTACTTTCAATACTAATATTCGCAGTGAACATGGTAATCAGTTGGATAAAGAATATGTTTATGTTTACAAGAATGGCAATTTGCAGGAAAACAGGATTTCCGGGGCATTTGTTTATGAGGACAAAGCCGATCAGGATTTGCCGGTGGAAATGACTTTATTGGATGAAGATTCTGTAATGGTATTTCGCAAGAGTTTTACCGGAGCAAATTTTGTCATAGAGAATCTTAATCCTGGAAAATATTATATTACCGGTTTCGTGGATAAAAGCAAAAATACTCTTTATGATTACGAGAAAGAACCTCATTTTCTGGAGAAAGTTGATTTAAAGAACAGTGTCAGCAGAGATTTTCAATTAAGTTATGCAGATACTTTAAGGCCGAGTCTCACCTCGGTGGAGGTTGTTTCGAATCAGGAAATAACAGCCAAATTCAGTGAGACAATTACTTCTTATGATAATTTACAATTACTGCGTCCGGATTCCGTAGCCGTAAACATAAAGGTTAATAAATTGAATCTGAGCAATTTACAGATTATTACCGAGCCTTTGGATACTCTGAAATATATCTTGAAAATTGCTAATATCCAGGACAAAAAAGGTAATTCCAAAAAAACTGATGAATTATTTGTACAAGGGACTCAGAAAAAAGACACAACAATTCCCAAAGTAATATCCTCCAAACCGCGTAATGGAACGACTGTCAATTCCTTACAACCGGATCTGGAGATCATTTTTAACAAAGTCATTCCGAAAAGAACTTTAGCATTCAAACTGATAGAAGTAGATACAGGCAAAAATATCTGGATCTCTACAAAAATGAAAGATGATGACAGATATGTTTTTACACCATATGACAATCTTAAGAGTTACAGCACATATAAATTTATTATTGAAAGCAGCACGATGGATTTTTCCGGCAACAAATTGGGTAAGGATTTTGAGTTGACCTTTATCCCGATCATGAGCCAGGCGAAAAAACCTTGAAAAAGTGGGCTGTTGGCAGTGGGCTTTTGGCAGCAAATAGTAAGACCGGAGTCGAGACAGAAATAGACTAAGTCTTATTTATCCTTTTCCCGGACAGTATATTTTAGCATAGTGACATTGTCAGTATAATCTTCGAAGCCAACACTATCTGCGGCAGCAAATTCATCCAGAAGTGCACGGACTCTCCGGATAGATTCATCTACTTTGATGCGGTATTTTTCCAATTTAGTATATTCCGGTTTGTCTTCCAGATGGAGAAAGATCATATCGAGATTAGCCTGCAAGATCATCATGGGTTGGCTGATTTCATGGCTGGCCTTGATAGCAGTAGCGATGATGGCTTTTTTTTGAGTTTCATTTTCCTCAAGTTTTGTTTGAATTCGGGTAAGTTTTTGGGCATTTTCTTCTGAAAAAGAACTGCTGCAAAGGTCATTGTACTTTTTAAATATCTTCAGAGCTTTTTTGTAATCACCATCAGCTTCATAGATTTTAGCTTTGATTTCATAAACATTAATCAGTCCTTTCTTGCTTTTCATGTCATTGGCCAATTTGGAGGCTTTGTTCAAGAGTTTGTACGCTTTCTGTTTCTGTCCCATCTGATTGCTAATGTCTGCGTAAATGAGGTAATTATTAACCATTACATCAGTACAGTTCAGGCTGATATTGATCTCGAGAGATCTTTTTATATGATCAATAGCTAAATCAAATTTTTTGAGTTCCAGAAGAGAGGCTGCAAGGTTATTATAGGCCCGGGCAATGTTGCGTTGTTCATTTAGACGCGTGGATATTTCCAGATCTTTGTAGTAACATTTTAGAGCTTGCCGGTATTTTTTCTGATATCTGTAGGAGATGCCCAGATTATTGTAGGCAGTTGCCAGACCAAGTTCTTTTTTTAACTGTGTGTTGAATTCTATGGCTTTCTTAAAATAGATCTCAGCTTCTTTGAAATTGTTGATTGTATTGAAAACGAGGCCAAGATTATTGTAAATACTGGCAACCTCAACTCTCCCTTCAGTTTTCAGATAATGGTTCAGGGCTTTTTCGTAGTAATCAATTGCTTCATCGTGGATATAATTCAAATACTTTATCATACCACGGAAATGATATACCTTGCCCATGCCATAATCATAATTGCACTGCTGAGACAGCTCAAATGCGGGAGTGATGTATTTTTCAGCAATAACCTGATCTATGTGAATGAAATCGAGTGCAATTGCAAGCAAAGCCTTAACTTTTCTTTGTATAAAAACCACATTATCCGGATCTGTCATGAGATCCAGATCAGCTTCTTTTAATTCCAATTCTTTTTTGCTATCTACTTCCATATTATTGCACCTTTACATTATTATTATTTTTTGGCAATATTCATAAATCACATTTATGAGCACTTATTAGTGCGAGAGTTTTATACATTTGATCAGAAAGCTAATAATTTCCAGCATTCCCAACATATTTACTCCTTTACCTTCAAATCAAAAATATAAATACTCGTACGAATGAGTCAAGAAAAGAATTTAAAAAATATTGTTTGACTAAGTGTTATAGTAGTATTTTCTGGGAGAGAATAGTTTTCTTTGGAGGAAACATGAAACGCTTGTGGGTTGTAGTTTTAATTATTTTTTGGTTATCTTCAGTTTTTTGTCTGGAGATGAGTAACATTGGCAGATTGCTAAATTCAGCAGATGCAATGGATTTTCAGGTTCAGGGAAATCAGGTACTTTATAAAACTTTTGTGCTTAAGGGCAATGGAATGCTGTGTCATTCACCTTACCTTGTTACAATAGAAAATCAGGGAGATCATCCGGCAACTCTTGTTTATAAATATAATCAGGCAGGAGAATTGCTTTGGCAGCAGAAATTTCCTCAAACAATTAATACTACGATGTCTGAAAAGGGAGAGTATTTAGGATTTTCAGATGGAATGAATCTATGTATTCTAAATGTTGCAACTTCTGAAATTACAAAGTATCCCAATACAACTATATTTACTTTGGACGATTCAGGTAAACCAGCATATTATTTAAGCAAATACAAAAAAGTCTATTACAAAAATAACAGTTATGAATGTTCGGATACTCCTGTAGCACTGCAGATTTTCCAGAATGAGCCTTTGGTTTGCACTAAAAGTAGTTTAAAACTGGGAACAATGAGCTTGAAAGATAATTCCTCACAAGCTTTTTTTGATATGAAAGTTGAAAGGAATACTATAAATTTGGTTGAGAAAAATGAAACAGATTTAATACTGTGGCAATCTCTTGATGGACAGGTTTTTAACAGAATTGAGGAAAGATCAGTCCGTAATTCACCAAGGATGCATGAGCCAATTTATGCACCATTAGTTAATGCAGGTGATGTTTATCCAATTGGAAACAGTTATGGAGAATATCAGGATTATTCTGGCGGAACAGGAGGCTATTATCTGCATCCGGGTGTAGATTTTCTGGGTACACCGAATCAGTCAGTACATGCTGTCAGAGATGGATATGTCAAAGCGATATTGACTACAGGAGGAGATCTTTACTGGAGAGTCGGCATTGCTAATGAAGATAATACTGATTTAACTGAAGGATATTTATATGCTCATTTGAATGAAAGCAGCATAAGTGTTAATGTGGGTGATTATGTGATCCAGGGTCAGGAGATAGGAACGCTTGTACCGTGGCCCAGCTGGGATTTCACGCATTGTCATTTTGCCAGAATTTCCTGTACGGGACAAGTATGGGATGGAAATTGGTTAACAACAGATAATCCTCTGGTTGATTTTGCTAATGTACCTGATACGACTGCACCTGTTTTCGAGAATGCCTATATCAACAGTATTTTTGCCTATCGCAATAATTCTAACGTGTATTTGAATCCTGGCCTGTTATCAGGTTCTCTGGATATTATCAGTAAATGCCATGATCTGTGTAACTCCCAATGGAGAATAGATGTGTTTGATCTGAAATATTCTTTACGGCCATCGGAAGAAGCGGATTTCGTTCTTCTGGACAAGTTTTCCTATGCCTATGACATGGTCACTGATGTTTATACAAACAGCTTTATTAGTACGATGATGTCGGACATTATCTATTCCTCAGATGGCACATGCTTCACTCAGGGAGACCATGATTACCGGAATTACTACCATGTTATTTCTCATACAGACGGAGATAGTTTGATTGAATCGGAAGACGGAAACGAGCACTTCAATACATTGGATTACCCGAATGGAGAATATATTCTGAAAGTTACCGCCAGAGATGGAGCTTGGAATGAACAGAGTGCGGAACAGATCATCTTTATTTCCAATCCTAATCCTGTTAATCATAATCCTTTCATCTATTTACCCGGGACAAACTATGATCTTCCGGCAGATTCAACAGTCACTGTAGATCTTTATCAAGCTGTTTTTGATGAAACACCTGATCAACTTCTTACATACGAAATAGTTGATCATAATGGTGCCTTTGTTTGGGAACTCTCCAACGGAATTTTAGCAGTCTCTTTTAATGGAACATTACTCTTGGATTCATTGACAATAACTGTGTCAGATCCGGAACTTTTAAGTTCTTCTGTAGTATTATATTTCAATAATACAATTGCAAATAATGATGTATCTGTAAGTGGTTGTGCTACGAAGATAGTCAATTATCCCAATCCATTTAATCCTTCGACGACAATAAGTTTTGATCTGGAAAAAGATAGTCCAGTAGTTCTGGAAATATTCAACATCAAGGGTCAGAAAGTAAATAATTTAATTCAGGAGCAAATGCTGCAGGGGCACCACGAAATGACTTGGAACGGACAGAACAGCAAAGGAAAATTGGTTGGGTCCGGGATATATTGGGCCAGATTGAAAGCAGGGGAAAAAACCTATTACAGGAAAATGCTAATGCTGAAGTAGTTTAATGACGAGAGTTAAAATTAAATAATTTTATAAGAAATATCTTGACTCTTAAACTCATATTTGGTATATTTAACTTGTTTGATGGAGGAGTACATGAAGGGTATATTGGTATGTTGTTTTTTGATATTTTTTGCGATGAATTTATTTTCGGAAACTGTTGGCACAGTTACATTTGTACTGGGTGAAGCCAAATACAAGGAGAATGTCAATTCGAGTTGGAAAGATTTGGAACTGAATGCCAAAATCGATGCCTCTGGAATAATTAAAACTGGTTTAGATTCTGAGATTAGTATTACCTGGACGAAATCAAAGATTCCCCAACGGATCTTAGCTGAGAGACAAGCTACGGTACAGGAATTATTAAATCAATCTATGAAGAGTGCCACCTGGAAAGAAAAACTGGAGAGCAAGTTAACAATTCTTGTAGCAGAGAAGAAAAAAAAGAAAGATGCAATCTCTGTGGCAGGTGTCAGACGGGCTGAAGTCAAACTTGATTCAGATAACGAAGTTAGTTCTGACTTATACTGGAAAACAGAGAAAAAGGTCAGTTTGGAAGAAGCTCTCTCTGCTTACGAACAAAAGGATTTTGACACTGCTGTTGGCAGGTTTTATAAGATTATCGAGCAATCGCCGTTGTCTAAGGATGCAGAAATGTCCCGTGCACATCTGGTACTTTATTATAGCAGTATAAATGACACAAGACGTGCAAAGGAACAGTTGCAGGTTCTCAAGGCAGATTTTCCCAATTCTGAATTGGCTTCTGAAATTCAGGAGAGTATCTCCGAACTTAAATGATGAAGAAGTTAAGAAACAGTTTTTTATTGGCACTGGTACTAAGCATATTTGCCTTAGCGTTCACACTTGGAATCAAAAAGATCAGCTTTATCGAAGAGCAGATTGAAGCTGTTGAAAAGAAGATTACAGACTTGTCCTTTGTCTATCGGGGACCGTTATTAGGGAAAGACGAACAAATTGAAGACATTGTTATTATAGATATTGATGAAAAAAGCATTAATCAGCTGGGACAATATTCCCGTTGGCCCAACGCCTTTTTTGCCCAGGCAGTTGATTACATTTCAGGAGGGGCACCTCTGGCTATTGGTTTTGATATGTTTTTTACGGAAAGAGACACCTTAAACTCAATAGCCTTGAACATTTTAACAGGAAAAATTCTTCGGGAGAATCCGCAATATAAGGAAAAGGATTTAAGAAAGATCTTAGAATCTACATCTACGGACGGAATATTAGCAGAGAGTTTCAGGAATTCCGGTGTAGTTTATTTAGGGATGTTTGACAGGTTAGATGCAAAATATGATAAGGCAGTTTTACCGGGCAATTTAGTTTCTTATCCTTGTAAGGGAGAATTGAAACAATGTGTGGAGATCATCAACCCTCTGCCTCCGATTCCTGAATTAGCACAGGCAGCACATAAAGTGGGATTTGCTCACGTAGTGGAAGATACAGACGGAATTACCAGATATTATCAATTACTATTCTCATATAAAGGCAAGAATTATGTTAATTTCAGTTGTCAGATGATTTTTGATTTACTCGACATTGCAGAAGTTGAGGAAATTGCCGGGAAGATAGTATTGAAACAGAAATCCGGCGAGAAGATAGCAATTCCTGTTGATTCAGACGGGAATATTCTTTTAAATTTCTATGGAATTAAACGTAGTTTCAGATATATCTCTTTTTCTGATATCATTAATCAGCGGATTCCTCAAGAGTATTTTGAGAACAAAGTTGTCCTTGTCGGTGCTTCAGCTGTTGGGTTACAGGACTTAAAGGTTATTCCGATTGACGAGGCTTACCCGGGTGTGGAATTACATGCAACCTTTATTTACAATCTGCTTAACACTCAATTTATTAAATATTTGCCAGATCAGACATACAATCTCATCATTTTTTTATTAACAGTTTTCGTACTGTTTGTGATGTCGAGAATATCACCGGTTAAATCTGTCATTACTCTGGTTCTTTTGAATACTGTTATTTTTGTTGCAGTATTGGTTATCTTTGATTTGTACTCTTATAAGATCTATTTAACCGATCTCTTCATCAGTATGAATCTGGGTTTTATCTTTATTCTGTCCTATAAGTACCAGACCGAAATTAAGGAAAGACAAAGAGTTAAACATGCGTTTTCCAAATATGTTTCTTCCTCATTAGTAGAGAACATTTTGGCAAATCCGAAAAACCTTAAATTTGGCGGTACCCAGAAAGAAGTTACTACCTTGTTCACAGACATTAAGGACTTCACAACAATGAGCGAGGCTGTTAATCCTGAGGAAATTACAAATTTTCTCCATGAGTATTTATCAAAATGTACCAATATTGTTCTCAAGAATGACGGAATGCTTGATAAGTACATCGGTGATGCAATTGTCGCATTGTACAATGTTCCGATGAATATTGAAGATTATCCTTCCAAAGCATGTATGACTGCTTTAGATATGCAGGATGTAATCGATGAATTGAAACTGAAATACTCTGATCATCCTTATTTTTCCAAGCTATTTGTCAGAATCGGAATCAGCACAGGAAAATTAGTAGTCGGAAATATGGGTTCAGAGCAGATTTTTGATTACACCGGGATAGGTGATATCATGAACTTGGGTGCCAGACTGGAAAGTTTGAATAAATATTATGGAACAAAGATTTTAATGAATCAATTAACCAGAGATAAGCTAAATGATAGTTTTTTAGTTCGCAAAATAGACTTCGTTGCTGTTAAAGGAAAACATCAGGCAAGTTATGTCTGGGAGTTGTTAGGACATGCCAGTGATAATGCTGATTTCTTAACAAAACTTAAAAACAGTTATGAAGCTGCCTTTGAATTATATTTTTCCGGAGAATTTCATAAAGCCTTAGAATTGTTTTCTGATGTAGGTAAAGAGTTTCCTGATGATCCACCGACTCAGGTAATGCTCAAGAGGATAAACTGTTTATTGGAAGAGAAGCCGACTTTCTGGGATGGTTCCTGGGTGATGGAGACGAAGTAGTTGTTGGTTGTTAATTGTTAGTGAGGGAAAGGGAAAGCGAGAATTGGGAAGGATTGAATGCGAGGAAGGACATTTTAGAGAATTAAGCCACCGACGTCAACCGAATTGAACGCGAAATGGAAAAATGCCACGCAACTAACAACTATTTTGTCCCTAATACTCTGTGTTCATTGTGAGCTTTGTGAGAAATACTCCCTTCCCTTCAGTGATTAAATACCTGAGCATTTACGAAATATGTCAAATTACACCTTTTCATCATATACTATCTTTTTTGTAAGCCTAATATTGGAACGTTTTTTGCAATTTAGTTATAGGTTAAAGAGAGGAGTATAATATTCTTTTTTAAGAGGATATTGTTCTTTCACAAGCTGGTTTTGAATAAGAGGAGCAAAGCACGGGGGTGTGATTAGGCAAATTGTGTCTAATTGCGTGTATTATCCAGAATCAAAAAAAAATAGGTGGTAAATTTATGAGAAAACAGGTGCTACTGTTGACAATGTTGATTATATTTGGAGTACTCTCCGCTAACAATGTTGTTGTCAATCAGAATGTAAACAAGGAACAATTTGTTCTGTCTCAGAGTAACAATAGTTTTTTAGAAATTGAGTTCAATTTAAAGTCATATTTAGATGAAGTTAAGCAAGAGGGCGGTAAAACTTATCACAGGTATTCACAACCAGGTGGAGGTAGTTTATTACAAGCTGGCTTTCCTGATTTACCTACATTCTCAACAAGTATAGCCATACCCCAAAATGCTCAATTAACTTCTGAAGTAATCACAGCAGATTATGAGACTATCAGAAATGTAGAAGCATATCCTTTTCAGGGGATAGCTGAAGACAATAAACTTCCTTTGGCATTTGTAAAGAATGCCGAGTATTATAGCAGGGGTGGAGATTTTCCTGCTCAGAAGGTTGTTGTAGGAGAAGCTTCTATAATCAGAAACCTCAGAGTGAGTAATATCTCATTCCAGCCATTTATTTACAATTCCCAGAAGAAAGAATTATACGTTTACAAGAACATAAAAATAAGAGTTAATTTTAACACATCCATTTTTTCGGGTTTTAGTTTGCTTCAGGTAAAATCAAGAGTTTTTGAACAAATGTTCAGCAGCTTAATTTTAAATCAGCAACAAGTAAGGGATGAAGCAATTCCTTATCAGCAGCCCAGCATACTGATCATTTATAACAATGCCACCGGATTAACTAATTTACCGACATTAGTAAATCAATTAGCCTTATGGAAAAGACAGAAAGGATATTATGTCGGAGTTGCTACAACTACAGATGCGGGAACAACAACAACATCAGTCAAAGCATATATTCAAAGTTGTTACGATACTTGGGCAAATCCGCCGGAATATGTGGTTTTAATTGGCGATGCCGGGCCATCTGATGCCATTAAAATCCCGACCTATGCTCTGAATTACGGCTACAGTTCATATGTAGGTTATGGAGATTATCCCTATACCCATTTAGCGGGGACAGACTTACAGGGTGATGTTATTATTGGCAGATTGTCTATTGCATCAGAAGCCCAAATGGCTACAATAAATAATAAGATCAAACTTTCTGAACGTAATCCCTACATGACAGATACAACCTGGTACAAAAAGAGTTTACTGGTGGGAGAAACATCCAGTTCCGGCAATTCTTGTATAGATACTAATCATTTTATTAAGGATATGATGCTGGATTACAACAGTGCATACACATTTACAGAATATTATGGTCCAACATCCAGTTTTAATGCCAGCCAACTTGACACAGCTTTAAACACCGGGACCATCTTCTTCAACTACCGTGGCTGGATAGGCATGAATGGCTGGGGTACTACTAATATTGCAGGACTTACCAACGTGAATAAGTTATTCAATGCTGTGATCTTAACCTGCGACACTGGCAACTTTTACGGCTCAAGCCGAATAGAAGCATTAGTTACAGCAGGTTCTTCTTCAACACTTAAAGGCGGTTTCACAGGTATTGGTTTGTCCACATCAGGCACACATACCGGATTCAACAATTGTCTTGATCTTGCGATATTTAATGGCATCTATGCAAATGGTCTTAGAAATATGGGATCAGCTATGCTGTTTTCCAAACTCTATTTCCACCAGGTTTATGGCAATTCAAATCCCATAATGGACAATACCTTCTGCCAGTGGATGAATTTAATGGGTGATCCGTCCATGGATATTTTGCTTGATACACCGAAGGATATGTCTATAACATACAACACCACAGTTTATAATGGAACAAACTCTGTTGATTTTAATGCTAAAAATGCTCCGGGAGTTTTTATAAAAGATGTCTGGATTTCCTTGTATAATGATGCCGGAACAATAGTTTCCAGTGGATATACGGATGTAAATGGAAATATAACTTTGAGTATTCCTCAGAACGTTACAGGTAATGTAACTGTTACGGCGACAAAACCGGAATATATGCCGTATAATGGTACACTTACTGTGGCAACTACGGGCTCGGTAGCGTATAGTTCATCTACAATCAGCGATGATAATACAGGCGGATCAACCGGGAACAGCAATGGGATTTTAAATCCGGGTGAAACAGTTGAACTCAGAGTTTTTCTGATGAATTATACGGCAGCCACTGCTAACTCTGTTACCGCAACACTCAGCACCAGTGATCCATATATAACAATTACAGATAATGCTGAAACTTTCGGAAATATTCTGAGTGGAGCAACAACAGGTACTGTTGATGACTTTGACATTGTTATAGCCGGCAATTGTCCGGATAAAAGAAATGTGACCTTTACTCTTACAGTCCAAAGTGGAACTTCTACCTGGACTTCACAGTTTACTCTTCAGGTCAGATCAACTGATCTTGATGTAGTCAGTTATACTGTAGTGGATGGGGGGAACGCACTTTTGGATATTGGCGAAACAGCCAATATCAAGGTTTTACTGGCCAATAATGGCACTGTTAATGGAACAGCTATAAATGCCAAGTTGAGAAGCTCATCGAACCTGATAACAGTAACAGATTCTTTAGGAACATTTGGGACGATAAATGCCGGTTCAAGTGTAAATTTGTCTGATTATTTCGGGGTTAGATGCAATACAGTCGCTCTCCCTGGCTCAATTTATTCTCTGGAGTTATATTTGTATAATTCCACAGGCTACAGTGAATCAGAACATTTTAATATAACCGTAGGTATAACCAATCTTACAGATCCTATGGGTCCAGGCTACGCTGACTATGTTTGCTATGATAGCGGAGATATTGGTTATGAAGATTGTCCGACCTATCAGTGGGTTGAGATTGATCCTACTTTAGGCGGATCCGGAACCAACACCGGATTAACAGACAGTGGTGAAAATGCCGATATGACTCTATCGATGGCTATGCCTTTTACTTTTAGTTTTTATGGTATCAGTTATTCAAATATCAGCATTTGCAGCAACGGTTGGGTTTCTTTTGGCGTAACTGATGTTCACGAATTCAGAAACAGAACTCTGCCTGGTGCAGCAAGTCCCGCACCGATCATAGCGGCTTTCTGGGATGATTTAAGAATTGGAACCGGTAGCGGTGTTTATACTTATTATAGTGAAGCGACTCATACTTTTATCATTGAATGGTCAAAAACTTCAAATATGTATAACGGAACAGCTGAAGAAACTTTCCAACTATTACTTTATGATCCTGCCTTCTATGAAACATCAAATGAAAACGGAATGTTCAAAATTCAATATAAAACGATCAGCAATATCGATTATGCCGGAGATGCTGCCACAGAGCATTTCCAGTATTGTACTGTAGGTATTCAGGATCATACATCCCAAAACGGTATGCAATATACATATAACAATGAGTATCCAACCAGTAATAAAACATTGACGAACAGCATGGCTCTTTTGTTTACAGGCAAACCTGAAGTTCTGGCCGGTGCCGTTTTATCAATAAATGGAACAACTGATAATGATGAAAATGGAAATGGATATATTGAACCTGGTGAAGCAATCAATCTGGGAATCAGACTTTCTAACAGAGGTTTGACAACTGCTACCAATGTTAATGCAACCCTGACAACAAGTGACGGGAATATTACCATTCTCAGCAATAGTTCAGCCTATCCTGCTATTGCCAGTGGTGGAGCAGAATCAAATTATAACTATTTTTCCTTTAAACCTGCAGTCAGCTGTGCCAATGGTTATCTTCTGAATTTTACTTTAAACATAACTTCAGATCAGGGCTCCTGGACAAAAACCTTCAGTTTGACCGTTACAAAACCAGGCATTCAATTAGCTTCCTATTTGATAAATGATTCTGCCGGCAATAATAATGGTGTTGCTGATCCTGGAGAACAAATCAAACTTGTTTTAAACTTGAAAAACAATACAAATATGGATGATAAAGATATAGTCGCAACCATTTCTTCGACTTCAGCTTATGTCACGATTCAAACTACAAGCAATAGTTATGGAACCATCAGAGCGAATTCAAATTTGCAGAAAGTATATAATCTGACAATTTCCGCATCTGCAACAAGTACTACCACAATCCCCATAACTGTAAATATTTCAGGATCAAATATCACTGCCGAAACTGCATCTATAACCCTGACTGTCAGCACTTCACCGGCATTGATCAATCAGAATTTCACTGCTGGTCTTCCAGCTGGATGGGGTGCAGACTCTAATCTGGAAAATTGGAGCGTTAATGCCAGTGCTTATGCCGGAGGAACATCTCCTGAACTTAGATTTGACTGGAATCCGAACTTTACCGGGACATCCAGAATGATCACTAATGTCATGAACCTTTCCGGTGCAACTAATGCCACCATGGCTTTCAAATATTATGTTGATTGGTATGCAAGTACGTTCACCCTGGGTGTAGCTTACAGATCAGAAGGTGGTGCCTGGACTCCTCTCTGGACTACAACTCCTACTACCAATGTGCCTTCAACTAATGTTTCATTCGCTATTCCTGATAATGTTATTTCTCTGACCGATTTACAACTCTGTTGGTACTTTGATGGCTACTCTTATAATATTGACTACTGGTATGTAGATAATATCATCATGAGTGCTACTACCGGAAATATAGGTTCTATATCAGGGTTGATTACCTTAGCAGGAAGTACTACAAGTGTAACGAATACAACTGTTACTGTCGGGAATTATACTGCAAGCCCTGCTGCAAATGGGCAATACACTCTCTATTTGACTCCTGGTACTTATTCCAATCTTACTTCATCTTTACCGTACCATACTCCGGATACCGCCTATCAAAACCTCACGGTAGCGAATGGTTCAAGTACAACAGGCAAAAACTTTACCCAAACCTACCTCACTCCACCTGCCAATCTCACTAAGACTTTTACCGGAGGAACAAATGTTACTCTCAATTGGAGCCAGCCGGCAAGAGTTGATAATACTGTTGGTATAAGATCAAACAATGTCAGACATGAAAGAATTACTCCTTTACGCTACAGAATCTACAAACAAACAAACTCGTATAACTATTCCTTCGAAGATAGTACAACCAGTTTAACCTATAATACAACAGTTACTCCGGGAGCAAATTACCGTTATTATGTAACTGCAGTATATTCCGGGGGAGTCAGCGACAGTTCCAATGTCCTGAATTTCAACTCTTTCAATCTACCGCCTTATGTTCAGATCCCAATCGATAACTTCAGTTTCAATGAAGATATTCCCAATAGTACAATCAATTTGACAACCGTATTCGCAGATTATGATAATACTACTTTATCCTACTCCAATTCCGGGAATACAAATATTGGTGTATCTATCACCAATGGCATTGTAACTCTCACTCCAGTCTTAAATTGGACAGGAAGTGAAACCATCACTTTTACAGCAACCGACAATTTGAATCAAACATCCTCTGAAAGTGTTACTATAACCGTAAATCCACTTAACGATGCTCCATTGATTAATCTTCCAGCCAGTTTTACTACTGCCGAAGACACTCCTTTGGTTGTTGATTTCACACCATACCTGAGTGATGTTGATAACACTATTAATAATCTGACTCTGAGTTTCAGTGGAAATGTAAAAATTACTCCTTCTATTAATGGAAAGATAGTAACTCTCACTCCTTTTGCAAACTGG
>CAYQPF010000022.1:0-45900 GCA_964419225.1 uncultured Candidatus Cloacimonadota bacterium
CCCTTACATGAAGATGCAGATTCCCCCACTTCAGGTCTTACTCACAGATATCCGGATCGTACACTTCTTCTTGTAACAGACCAATGTGCCATGTACTGCCGGCATTGTACCCGTCGCAGAAAAGCTGGTGAAAATGATGCTCCCATGCCTAATCAAGCCATTGATGCTGCCATTGAATATATTAAAAATCATACCGAGATCAGAGATGTTATCGTGAGTGGTGGAGATCCTTTAACTTTTGGTGATCAACAATTAGACAGAATATTAGGCAAATTACATGCAATTGAACATCTTGATATGATCAGGATTGGTAGCCGTACTCCTGTTGTTGTTCCTCAAAGAATCACCGACAGCCTGATCGCTGTCCTGAAAAAATACCCGCCTATCTGGCTGAATGTTCATTTCAACCATCCCCAGGAAATGACTCCGGAAGCTCAGACCGCTCTGGCTAAACTTGCTGATAATGGCATTGTCCTAAGTAACCAGTCTGTCTTGCTCAAAGGTATTAACGACAATGTTGATGTCATGAAAAACCTGGTACACAAACTAACTAAAAACAGAGTCAGACCTTACTATATTTATCAATGTGATTTATCCGAAGGTATCAGTCATTTCCGTACTCCGGTCTCCAGAGGTATCGAAATCATGGAATCCCTTAGAGGTCATACTTCCGGCTTATGTATTCCAACCTATGTTGTTGATGCTCCCGGTGGTGGTGGAAAGATTCCTGTCATGCCGAATTATATTATTTCTCAGGCACCCGGAAGAGTTATTTTGCGTAATTACGAAGGTTTTATTACGACTTATACAGAGCCTGAATATCAAGTTCAGGATGAGAGTCTTTACCGTGGTCAGTGCCCGGAAAACAGACGCTCTGTTGATGGGGTTATGTCCCTGATCAGAGGCGAAAAAGTTTCTGTCGGCCCTGCTGATACTAAAAGAAACAAGCGTAAAAAATAATTGAGAATAGAGACGGGTCTCCGTCTCTTTTTTTTCTATGTACAAGAGTAATAATTTATCTGATTTCTGCGAAACGAATAACCAAAACGGTATCACTGCCATTATCGGACTTTCCAAAAATGCCGGTAAGACAACCATGTTAAATTGGCTCTTGTCAATGTATCAGGGTTCTCCTGTAGCTGTCTTTACCACCGGTCGGGACGGCGAAGAAACAGATCTGGTCGAAGGAAAAGCCAAACCTAAAGTATTCATTCCCCCTGATTGCTATTTCACTACTTTTGCTGAAGAACTTGCCAGACAGAGTACTAAGATAACAGTTTTGGAAAAACTGAATATGAAAGCCGGTGGTAAATACCTTTGGCTCGCTAAAAGTAATTCCCGTCTGCAAACTGAGATCGTAGGGCCTGCTACAGTCTTACAGCAGGAAAAACTCCTGACTATCCTGAAGAAAAACTATAATATCACCAAAATCTTTATTGATGGCTCACTCGACCGGAAATCTATAGTCCTCTCTGCAAATGTGTCTTCAATAGTTTTAGTCGTCAGCCCTGTCTTTGGCAGTAAAGAAAATATCCTCTCTGAAGTGCTCAGACTTCAACAGCTTGGTAATCTTCAGGTTGACCATGCCATCATCCAGACAGCCAATATTTGCTATAATCTCGATGATAAAATCATCCCAACCCCCTTCACTTCTCTCTTTGGTAATGAAAAAGAGATTGCAGCCATTTTAGAATTAAACCCAGAATCCCTATATTTACCCGGAGCCTTTACTGACAGAAGCTACCAGACTCTTTCTCACACCTGGAAAAAGTTCACCGGAACACTTTTGTTAAAACATCCCCTGCAATTACAACTCTCCTCTCAAAACCTGGATCACTTTTTAAAGAGTGTCCAAGTTTCTGTACAAAACCATTTTTCTCTCTCTGCCCTCGGGATTAACAGCTATGCCCAAAACGGAAAACATCTGGATTGCGATGAACTGAGAAATTATTTACGTGCAAACCTTAAGAATTTAACAATTATAGACGTAACAGAGATTTAATAATATGCCCTTAATAATCAAAGAAATCGAAGAAAACAGCCTCGCTGCTAAAGCTGGCATTACTCCTGAGAGTAAAATAATCAGTATCAATGAGCACCCCATTAATGACTTTCTGGATCTCCAATTCTTCTCTGCTAATCAAAGATTAAATTTCAAGATCCAAAAAGATGACGAAACAAAGTCCTATGTGATCATGAATAATTGGGAAAGCCCACTCGGGATTATTCCTCTCGATCATAATTGCAGAAGCTGTGTAAATAACTGTATCTTCTGTTTTGTTGATCAAATGAAAAAAGAAGAAAGAGAAACCCTCTATGTCAAAGATGACGATTATGTTTTTTCCTTCGTCTTTGGAAATTTTATCACTCTTACAAACCTTACTGAGAGAGATTATAAAAGAATTCTCCAGCAAAGTATTTCTCCACTTTACATCTCTGTGCATACAACCAACCCCATTCTACATAAAAATATGCTGAGATATAAAAAAGACTTTAATATTCTGGAAAGACTTCGCTTCTTATCTGATCATGATATTGCCATGCATACTCAGATTGTTCTTGTTCCTGGGTATAATGATGGTGTAGAACTTGAGAATACCCTTAAAGACCTTACCAACCGTGAACTCAATATTATCTCCATTGGCATTGTTCCTGTAGGTCTCACAAAATTCCGTACTGAATTATCAGATATCAAACCCTTCACAAAGAAAGAAGCTGCTAAAATAATAGATCTCTGCGAAAAATACTCCGGCTTTTATGGCCAAAACCCCGTCTATTGCTCTGATGAACTATTCCTCAAGGCCGGCAAAGATATTCCCGAAGATGAATATTACGATGACTATCCTCAACTCGAAAACGGGATCGGAATGCTCAGATTATTGCTCGATAACTGGGAAGAAAATAAAAAACATGTGTTTAAAAAATTAGAGAAAACACCCGCTAATAACTTCTGTTTCATTACCGGTGTATCAGCAGAAAAATATATTAAACAAATCTCTGATGAAATAAATAGCCATTTCTCTACCCTTCGCACCCGAGTTCAAGTTATTCAAAACGATTTCTTCGGCCGTTCAGTCACGGTTTCTGGTCTCCTCGCTTTCCAGGATGTGTTGGCTCAAATCACTCTTTTAGATAATGAACTCCCTGTATTCAGTACTAATTTCTTCAACTTTGAACTCGTTAGTATTGACAATTACTCCATTAAACAAATAAAAAAAGCACTCAATAGAAAGATTATTGTCATCGATGAAATAATGTCCAGAGACAATTTCCTGATTAAAATCTTCTAATTGCAATAATTTGTCGGACATGTCCGACCTGTCAGACACATCAGACACATTTTTGCTCTTTTTGCTGAAAAAAAAGCAGGTTTGAATTTCTCCAAACCTGCTTTTAAATATTTTTTTCTTTGAATTTAGAACTTCACATCCAATGCATGAATCATTTTGTCCAGCATTTCAGGTTTGCTGGCAATATCTGTTGTCTTGATGAAATCCTTTCTCTGTTGGAATCTGTCAATTACTAAGGTTTCATATTCTTTCAGATTCTGTCTCTTTCTAGGATCATATTTGTCATAGTAACCAGGCAAGATCTTTTCAACTGATTCGCGTGTAGGAATCATCGCACCAGGTACCACATACCAATCTTCCCATTCCAGAGAATTGGTTAAGATAGCTGTCTGTAAAGTTAAAGAAGTCTGTAAAGATACTCCTTCCAACTCTGTATCAGATGCTTTCCAGTATCCGCCTGAATTGAAAGCGTAACATTCTGCTCCGGTTTCAAAGATTGATCCAAACGCTTCCACGTCTTTGTAAAGTTCATATACTCTGAAAGGATTTGCAAACGGAACAAAAGCAAGTTTCTTCAACTCTTCTTCTGTCACATTTTCAGCCTTATTTCTCTTTGTGATCAACGCAGCACCTAAAGCAACTGCTAAACTGTTATCCTTGATCTTCATTACCGGAGGCAATATTGTGTCTTTCATCAGCCAGATCAATGCTTTCGGGAAACTACAGGTATTTACCCAGTCGCCCAGTAAATCACGGTCTAAAATCGCTCTGCCATTGGAATTTCTAATGTCCTGGCCTACGGGTATCTTCTTGCCGTCAATTTCTACCACTGTATGATTCATCAAAGAAACTACATAATTCCAATCAGGATTGCCTATTTCTCTGCTGTCTGTTTTATCAAACAAAGAAGGCTCCCAAGCACGGCATACTTTCTTCTCCATATCAATCTGGAAAGCATCGTCATGTAAGACAACTTTCTTGAAGCCGGCTGGTAAGGTTTTCCCATTATCATGTGAATTTGTATGTGATGATTTACCTGTTCCTGATAAACCATAGAATGCTATTGATTTCTTTCCTAAAGGTCTGTATTGTGGATCTGTACATTCAGAGAAATCTATTTCTTTGATTCCGCCGTGACATGCTGCCATTCCCATTCTGATACCGGATGTCCAGGC
Source organism: uncultured Candidatus Cloacimonadota bacterium (assembly GCA_964419225.1). Classification (GTDB taxonomy): domain Bacteria; phylum Cloacimonadota; class Cloacimonadia; order Cloacimonadales; family CAYQPF01; genus CAYQPF01. Next base: position 4,466 of record CAYQPF010000022.1, read on the forward strand.
CAAGGTCAAAGTTCCCTTCTTTCTCTCACCAAAATATCTCATTCCAAGATTAACAATTACATTGTTCTTCTCATCAACCAATGCTAACTGGGGTTGGCCAACATTGTTATAATAAGGATCATTACATGTCCATTCGTTAAAGGCAACCAGAATAATGTCCTGAATATTGGTCGGTCTGCTTTTTTTGTATTGTTCTTCTGCTATTTCCCATGGCACAAAATTGGTTAACCAATTGAATAAATTCACAGCATCAGTTGTAGTTGTAACAAAAGTAGCTTTGATCATCAACTCAGGATCCATACCAATCACAACACTTGATTTGATCAAATCATACTGTTCTAATTGAAATACAGCTTCTCTTAGATCGCCTTCAACTTTGTCCATTTCACTCTTGTTCATCTTGCTGTAAAATCTTCTGGCATTGGCTGTTCTGCCTACAATGTTTCCATGACAATCATTCAAGACTTTTGCACCTTCAGCTAATCCTAAAGCTTTGGCATATTTGGGATAAATAGGCAGATCTGTTTCTGATACTCCAGGTTGGGTTCTCGCCATTTCATAGGCTTCTCTCGCAGTGACATAACGAACTCTTGAACTGTTCACTAAGGTCTCTGCAATCGCACGAATCGGGGACATCTCCTTAATATTCGAGTAAAACTCGATACTTGGCTTACTTGACATCGTTTCCTCCACTTTTCTTTTTTTTGAAAAATCTATAATAAAAAATAACCAACCCGCTTCTGGTAAGCAAGTTAGCTATTATTTATGGATAATGTTCATTGGAGTTACAATAGGATTAAATTATTTAAAGTCAAGATTTTTCCTAAAAAAAATATCCTCCTCCCAACTGCACACTGCCTAATGTCATTAACTTAAGAATAAAAAAGGAATTTTGATGAATTTGACCCTCATCCTATCCTTCTCCCTAGCGGTAGGGAGAAGGAATTAAATGGTTGGCAGACATTACATGGTTTTCAAGGCTGTCTTTAAGTTCATGACATTGCCCCACTGCCTACTGCCGACTGAACCTACCACTTCCCAATAAACTCGGCTATCTCCATCGCTCTCTCCAGCACCGACTTTGTCTGCTTCCCTGTTTTATCATTCAAATCCAGTTTTATCTTCAGATTTCCTACCGTCTCAAAGCTCGCTGGATAACTGAACTCCTTCAATAGTTTGGTTATCTTCTCTTTGGGAGGCAGATTCCTCGAGTCGAATTCAATGATGACAAAATTCCCTTTTACCTGAAAGGCGTGGACATTAGCTTTGTGAGTCACATGGCGTAATTTGTAATAATTTATCGTCCGTGCTGCTGTTTCCGGTATTTTCCCGAACCGGTCACTCAATTCCTGAATCAGTTCGTCAAACTGTCCTTCATTCTCGAAGGCAAGCAAGCGTCTGTAAATTGTCAATCGTTCCTTCTCATTGGATATAAAATTGCTTGGAAAATAATAATCTGCTTCAATTTTTACATTTCGTTTATCTTCAAGCTTATCGTCATCCCAAATTCCATTGGGATTCTTTTCTTCGATATTTTGTACTGCTGTTTCCAGCAAATGATTGTAGAAATTGAACCCTATCGTGTTAATGACCCCGCTCTGTTTATTCCCCAGAACAGTTCCCGCTCCTCTCAACTCCAGATCACGCATGGCTATTTGATAACCGGCTCCCAGAGAATCATACTCTGTGAGAGTCTCCAGACGTTTCCTCGCTATATCTGTCATCCTCGGTGGTATAATAAAATAGGCATAAGCTCTTCTGTTGCTCCGCCCGACTCTTCCCCGGATCTGATAAAGCTGTGCCAGTCCGAATGTGTCTGCTCTGTTTATAATTATTGTATTCGCATTAGCGATATCTATCCCTGATTCTATTATTGTTGTAGCAACCAATATATCAAATTTATTCTCAGAAAAGTCCAGCATAATCGCTTCCAATTCCCTCTCCGGCAGCTGCCCGTGACCAACTCTGATCCTGGCTTGAGGAACTATCTTCCGTAAATCATCCGCGATCGACTGGATGGATTCCACCCTGTTATGAATAAAAAACACCTGCCCGCCTCTTTCTATTTCCCTGTTGATTGATTCCTTGATCACATCATTATCAAAGGGAATTACTATAGTCCTGATCGGCAGCCTCGCCTTGGGTGAAGTCTGTATCAAGGAAATCTCCTTCAGCTTGGACATAGCCATATTCAGGGTTCTGGGTATCGGTGTAGCAGACATATACAGAGTATCCATATTGGATTTCATTTTCCGCAATTTCTCTTTGTGCTGTACTCCAAAACGGTGCTCTTCATCTATAATTAATAATCCCGGCCTTTTAAACTGTACATCTGTCGATAGCAATCTGTGAGTCCCAATTGCTATATCAACATCCCCGGTCACAAGTCCTACAACATCCTTCTTGATCTCATGTGGTGACCGAAATCTGCTGAACATCGCTATCCTCACAGGATACTGAGCCAGCCGGTCCTTGAATACATTGTAATGCTGCTCAGCCAATAATGTTGTCGGAACCAATACCGCAACCTGCCAACCGCTCATTACAGCTTTAAAGGCGGCTCTGATCGCTACTTCGGTCTTGCCGAATCCCACATCCCCGCAAAGCAATCTCTCCATAGGTGCATGTGATTCCATATCACGTTTTATCTCTTCTGTCGATCTCCGTTGATCTGGTGTATCCTCAAAAATAAAGGCGTCTTCCATTTCCTTCTGCCAGATATTATCCTCATCAAAGGCAATACCTTTCCGCACTGTCCGCTCTGCATAAAGTTTCACCAGATCATCTGCAACCAGCTCAATCTGTTTCTTTGCCCTCTCCTTTGCTAAATCCCATTGCTTGGAGCCCAATCTGTGTACTACAGGTGTAACACCCTCTTCTGCCACATATCTGGTTACCATTCTTAACTGATAAGTCGGTACATATACTTTGTCGTTCTCGGCATATCTGATCACAAGACATTCCAGTTTATTTCCGTCTATTTCTAAGGGTATCAGTCCGTCGAAGATCCCAATTCCGTGATTTATATGTACAATATAATCCCCGGGTTTCATAGATTCATAATCTATTAAAGCCTCTTCCTGAGTATATTTTGCCTGATATCTTTTTTTCTTCGATCTATTGAAGATCTCATGATCTGTTAATACCGTGATCTTAGCTTCATCAATAACAAAACCGCGATGCAAAACTCCTATTGTATAATTAACATTCAACCCTTCTTTCTGAAGAAGTTCCCGCATTCTCTTACTCTGAGCCAAATTCTCAGACTGGATAAACACCGCATACCCTTCCTTATCCCAGGCAGAGATTGATGCCTCAAGCAACTCCAAATTGTTGTTGAAAATTGTCTGTGACTTACAAGGTGATACTATTGTCTTTTTAATATATTCTGACTCAATTTCTGTCTGTGACAGGAAATATACCGGCGAACCTTTTATTATTTTGTAAAACTTATGTGCAGAAGCAAATAAGGCATCCGGCTCCGGTAGAATTCTCTTCTTACTCTTAGTCCTGGCTTTTGCCCAAAGCTCATTTGTCTCCTCTGTGATTTCTTCCAAATATGAATTATAATACTGAAATTCGTCGATAAAAAGCATGAAATCGTCTGAATTGAAATACTCTAAGAAAATCTCCCGCTCCGGCATTAATAATGATATATCTAACTCTATTCCTTCATAAAGCCCTTTCTCATGCACTTTCTCCCACATTTTCTCATTTGTGTCAATATTATGAATAGAAAACTCCCGTGATGGAATTAAGGTAACTTCCCCCAATTCCTTTGGCTCTGATTTCTGAGTATTTAAAGAAAACTGCCTGATCGAGGTTATCTCATCTCCCCAAAAATCAATTCTTACCGGTTTCTCACAATTCGGACTAAATACATCTATGATCCCGCCCCGCTTCGCCACTTCACCGACCTTGGATACCTGATACTGCACCTCATATCCCATTCCTACCAGGCTCGATACCAGCTGATCAGGGTTGTGATCTCTGCCATTTTCCAGCTTGATGATGTTCTTACTAAAAACATTGTGCGGGGTAATATACCTCAAAAATGATCTCAAAGATAAACAAAATATATTCTTCTGCTCTGATACTGCTGCCGTCAAGGCCTCAATACGTGTTGCCCTGATAGTGTAATGCGGAGACCTTTCCTCAAACGGCAAAACCTCAAAATCAGGCAAAAACCATACCCGGTTCCTTCCGTTAAAAATTTCCAGATCATCTGCATATTCCTCAGCCATTTTATCATCTATCGTCAGAAATATGATATTTTTTCCTGTTTGCTGTAAAGCTCTGGAAACTAAAAGAGCCTTAGCTGATTTGTTCAATCCACTGAATAAGGTCTGACTCTCCTTCAACAACTCGTTCTGATACTTTTCAAAGAACTGTGAACGACCTAAATACTCATCTATTTTTTGATAAAACATACTCTATTTCACCAATCCAAACTCGAATTCATATAATTGCATATACTTTTTCTCACTTGTTTTTAAACCCAAGCTATTCAAATAACTGATTAATGCCCGGTTATCCATATCCACATCCCTGTATAAAACGCGGAAACAACTATAATCAGTCTTCTCTGCTGTGAAAATAGCAATATGTGTGTCTTCTTTTTGCTCTTGCAACTTTGCCACAATAGGATTTAAAAGTTCAAGCAGTATTTTATCAAAAATGTCCCAATAATTGTCTGAGAAAACACTCTTAAAATCTTCGTAAATATTGGCACTATTTTGCTTTAAGTTACTGAAATTGATTACTTTCAAATTGTAATCAGTAAATTTATCATCAACAAAAACCTCGTTTCCACTTTGAAAAGCTATAACAGTGAAATCATCGGAATTTGTCAGATAACCCAACTGAGATAAGCTATCATTTATAAAATATGGTAAATTTATTACATTGTATTTCTGTGGATAATTCTCGATTAAATTGATCAATCTATCCAAACCCAGTAAATCATTCGGATCATCCTTGTTCACACATTCAAAAATCCCGTCTGTATATAACATATAAACACACTGATCATTGAGCTGTACTGTACTGATCTTATCCGAAGTGAGATTCAAGTCTTCCTTCCAACCGATTGGAACAGTACCGGAATCATCAAACATACTTACCTTGCCGGTTGTACAATTGATTTTGATTAACGGTGGATGCCCGGCATTTAGATATGAAAATGTCTTTGTCTCCAAATCTATCACGCCAAACAACAGAGTCATAAAGTTCTGCGAAAAAAGCGATATCGACAACTTGTTATTCAACTCTGTCACCAAGGCTTCTAACTGAAAATTCTCTTTATTCCTCTCGATCAGCATCGAAATTATCGACTTCACTGCTGTCATTAATAATGCCGCCTGAATCCCCTTACCAGATATATCACCTATATATACTACATATTTGTTCTCAGAGATCTTAATATAATCATAAACATCTCCACCAACATTCCGCGAAGGATTATACATTGAGGATAAAATTATTGAGTTCTCCGAATAAACCCATTTCGGCAATAAATACTTCTGAATCGTTGTTGCAAGCTTAATATCCATCAACAACGATGAATAAAGAGATTTGATCTCCTTCTCTTTCTCCTGATGCTGAATGATCTTCTTTACCCGCGTAACAAGTTCCAATATCGAAAACGGTTTGTTAATATACTCTACGGCACCTGACTCAAAACTCCTCTGTAAATTAGCATCATCATTCAAAGCTGTAATATGGATTATAGGAATATCCGGTTTTAATTCCACTATCTTCCTACAGGTCTCATAACCATCCATCAAAGGCATTAAAACATCAAGCAAAACTACAGAATAATTGTTATTCCGCACTTTTTCAATCCCTTCTATTCCGTTTAAACAGGTATCAACCTGAAAGCCTTCACGGGTCAACAAATGCGTTAATAAAGTCAAATTAGACTTCTCGTCATCAATACATAAAATCTTTTTTACTTCCATAATTTACTCGCTTTTTAATTGTTCAGTTTTCAGCTTTTCCCACCAATCCAACCTTTTTTTGATCTCTTTCTCAAAACCAAACGGAGATGGTGTATAATAAACTTTCTCTTTCATTGCATCAGGAAAACATTTCTGATAAGAATAGTGATTCTGAAAGTCATGAGAATATTTGTAATCCTTCCCATAATTCAATTCCTTCATCAACTTTGTCGGTGCATTCCTGATATTAAAGGGTACCCCTAAATGACTCGTCTTCTTTGCTTCCTCTGATGCTAACTGATAGGCATGATCTGCACTATTACTTTTGGGTGCTGTACCCAAATAAACTACCAGTTGTGCTAATGCTGCACTCGCCTCAGGCATTCCTAAAAAATGTACCGCTTCTTTAACTGCAATCGCCTGTACTAAAGCATTCGGATCAGCTAAACCAATATCCTCTGAAGCAAACCGCACCAAACGTCGCACTAAATACATCGGATCCTCTCCGGCTTCCAACATCCTCGCCAGCCAATATAAGCCTGCCTGAGGATCACTTCCCCTTAAAGATTTATGCAAAGCAGATATTAAATTATTATGCTCTTCCCCATTCTTATCATAATACATCGCCCGCTTTTTCAAATACTGCTTAATAAAATCTATCGAAACAACATCCTTGGAATTATTCTTCAGAATATTCTCCAGATTATTTAAAGCTTTCCGGGCATCTCCATCACTAACCTGTGCTAAATATTCCAAACTTTCTTCTGAAAACAACTTTACTTTATCCAGTGCTTCCAAGGCATTCCGTAAAACTTCCCGTAAACTCTCGTCCTTCAGCTTCTCCAACACAAAAACCTGACACCTCGATAGCAAAGCAGATATAATCTCAAAGGATGGATTCTCGGTTGTTGCCCCAATTAGTATAATTGCTCCTGATTCAATAAATGGCAAAAACGCGTCCTGCTGTGCTTTATTGAATCTGTGTATTTCATCAATGAAGATTATCGTGGATTCATTCTTCAATTTAAGCAAATACTCAGCCTCTTTCATCACATCTTTTACTTCTTTGATGCCCGAGAAAACTGCACTAAAAGAACGATATTTCTCAGGATTATTTTTTTGTATTATCCTTGCTATTGTCGTTTTCCCTGATCCGGGAGGCCCCCAAAGTATAAAAGATGTCAATGTTCCCGTTTCAATCATACTTCTCAAGAGTGATCCGGAATACAATAACGTTTCCTGCCCTTTGATCTTATCCAACTCCTGGGGTCTTACCTTCTCCGCTAAAGGTATGTTGGAAGGTTCCTGTTCAAATACTGAAAATAAATCTGCCATCTTTACATTTTTCCAAATATATAAAAGATTAAGGGAATATAGACAATGCCGATTAAAATCGAAAAAGATATCAAAGTGGCCGCAAATTCCTTGTCTAAATTTTCTAATGATGAAAATACCAAAGTATTGTATCCTACCGGAGCTGCACAACTCGCTAAAACTACGATCCGTGATACTCCCTCTAAATGAAAAACTAAACAGAAAAATATCCCTAGTGCCAAACCTAAGCCCATCCGTAAAACTATCACTATGATCACATTCTTCAAATTTTTCAACTTAGGCTGAAAATATAAACCTAGTGATAACATGATCAGAAATATAGACGGTTCACCTACTATATCCAGAATATTTACTGCAGCAGAGGGTAACGCTACATTAAAAGATTTTAATAATAATCCTGCTGCCATTGCCCAGAGAGGCGGCATATAAATAAACTTCTTGAACATTTTTGCATGTGTTGTTACATTCTCACTATGCCTGACTGCCACAAAATATATGAAAGTAAAGATCAAAAAACAATTGGCCACATCGAATAATGCTGCCTTAGCTAACCCTTCATTTCCATAACCTGCAAAAAAAAACGGAAGCGTAAAACCCGTATTCATGATCATCGCACCAATTAAAAAAGTACCCTGTGTGGGCTTTGGCAACTTGATCGGTCTGACCATTAAATATGAAACCACAGCTGTTATTAATATTGTCAACCAAGCTGCAATCGGAATGAAAATCAAGTCCGTCGTTAACTGTAGTTCCATAATTTTAGCAAACGATAAAGCTGGAAAACAGACACTGAATACTAACTTCAGAAACAGATCTCCATCTTCTTTCTTTAATAACTTTATCTGCTTTAAGAATATTCCTAAGCAAAAAACCAATATTACAGGGATTATTTTAGCAAAAAATTCATTCATATCGCAAATATAATTTCTGCTAAAGGATTGTAAAGAAAAAAAAAGCCCCGGATTAATCCGGGGCAATTTTGACTCTTGCGAATCAACTATTTTTGCTTAAATCCAAGTCTGAATTAAGTGTAATCCCTCAATCCAAATTGATATAAGCTACATGCTAATGTTACTTCATAAGTATCATTTTTCTGGATGAAGTGAACTTGCCTGATTTCATATTGAAGAAATAGATACCGCTTGATACGTTCTTGTTAGAATCGTCTTTACCGTTCCATACTACACTATGATCTCCGGATGGTATAACTTCGTTAACCAAAGTCTTAACTTTCTGTCCTCTTACATTATAGATATCGATGTTCACTAATTGTTCATTAGCAACTGAATACTTAATTGATGTTGAAGGATTGAAAGGATTTGGATAATTTCCATACAAAGTAGTTACTTTTGGCTTATTAGGATTTGTTCCATTGCCAACAAATGGGTATGTTACAGGTTGTGAATCACCTGATGAATAAACAGCATATACCTGTGCAATGTGTTGTCCATTGGCAAGGTTGTTAATTGTACATGTTAAAGCTGTTCCTTCCCATGCTGGAGGATTAATTCCGTCTATCTTAACTTTGTAACCAACAAGATGTCTGTCTTTGTCTTTAGCTGAATTGTTTCTGCTTAAAGGCATACTGTCTTCATCTCTTGCACCATAGCTTACATAACCATGGATGTTCCAGTTGTAATCTAATGATGGAGCAAGATCATAAAGATTAGACCAAGCACCATTGAAATACATCATACAACCTTTGTCAGGAATTGCAGGACCAGCGTCGCAACCTGCAGGATATCCTGCCTGGGTATTAACATTGTATCCAAACCATAATTCCTGTGTGTTGTCGATAGGAACTGGGTTGTCAAGTACTACTTAATTCCAATCTTCAATTACTGCAGCTGGAACAAGTTGTTCTGTTACTAATGTACCTGCATCAAATCCACCATTGTTAGATCCACCCTGCCATACTCTTACTGTGTATTCGCAAGCTGCTTCTCTTGGGAAGAATTTGACTTTGGTTAAGTACATTGCGTTCATATCTTCTAAATCTGCAGTGTCAAAACGTGCAGCTACGTCGAAGTTATTAGCACCACCAGTACCGATACCATCAGCGTTTTCACCGGAATCCCAGTTAATCCACTGTGCTGTACCTGAACCAGGAGCTAACCAGTTAAGTGTTAATGATGTTCCTGATACTGCACCTGTTACGTTCACAACTGGAGATTTAACTTCAATTAACTGAGCGTTAAGGGTAATAGCAGCCTGAATACTAATATTAGCCTGGCTGAAAGGACTGTATCCTGTCTTGGTAATAGAAAGTGTATATGTACCTTTCCAAACAAGCGGGAATACAAGGTTGCCAGTTCCGTAAGTCATTGTATAAGCATGAATTCCATCAACATGTGTCAATGTAACAACTGCTCCGGTTGCAGGATCTTGGGAGTTAGTTGTAACTGCAACAGTTACAGGAACTTCCATTCCAAGAGCTACTGGATTTGATAATGCAGCGATTGACCAATTGTTGTTGGTATAACCAGCTTTTACAGCATATTGATAAACACCACTTGGTAATGTAGGCCAGGTTGTGTCATCATATGTGAAATCAGATGTATCAGTTTGTGTTGCAAGAGTAGCCCATTGTGCTTCAGGTTGTCCTTGAAGTAAACGGAAGATCTTGTAAGACATTAAAGCTCTGTCATTTGTTTGAACAGATACTTTGTGTGAATTGTTTCTTGTTAATACAGGAGCTTTGATTTCATATGCTGGTGTTAAACCTTGTGAAATCTTGTTATCTCTTGCATTACAATTTCTACCAAATGATGCATTTGCAGCATAAAGAGGTGATGTTGTATTTACATGATTTAAATCAGCAAGGTTGACTCTGTTGGCTCCTGTGGTAATATCATCGATAAACCATACATACCATAAGCCTTGTCCATCACTGTCATGTGCATTCCAAGCTATCTTAACCTGCTGTCCTGCATATGCATTAAGATCAATACTTACTGGAGTTGCATAATAATTCCAGTCACCTAATGTTTCTTCTGTAGCATCCCAAACTGTTGTCCAGGTACTACCATTGTTAGTAGAAATGTTTACTTTATAGTGATCATTATATGTTGATCCGTAGTAAGCATATGTCCAGAAATTCAACTGTGTTGGGCATCCAACTTCATTAGTAATTAACCATTCGTCCTGTGGAACAGCATCCCACCATAAACCAGCCTGATAAGTACCTTCGTAAGCAGTTACTGGAGGTGTGAGTGCAACTTCACTGAAACGGCACCAGGTTGCCAATACGCCTAAATTACCAGGACCGTTATCGGTAATGACTTGTGTCCAATCTTCCGGAGGGAACATTTCATCTTCAAATCCTTGTTCTAAACCAGCTCCGCCACCAGCACCAGGTCTGGTCCATGTAACATGAGCAACGTTATTGGAAACATTTGCCTGAACCATGATTGGAGGATTAGCAACTTCTGTGAATACAAGGGTAAGGGTTGTTGGAACCATTATAGAAATGTTAGTCTGTGGTTGAGCCAAATATCCTGGCTTAACAGCTGTCATTGTATAAGTACCTCTCCAAACTGCTGGGAATACAGTTACTGCAGTTCCTGGCATGGTATATACATGTTCTGCATTACCATCATTGTTTGTAAGAGTGATCATAGCACCAGTTAAAGGATCGCCTGTGTTAGTAGATACGTTAACTGTTACTGGTACTGTCATATTCTTGGATACAACATTAGAAATTCTTGGAGTTGATACATTGTTGTTTGTATAAACTGCACGAACTGCATATTTATAAAGACCAGGTGCATATCCTGCCCAAGCTGTGTCATTGTACTGAAGTGTAGGCATTGATACGTTAGGAGCCACTACTGTCCAAGAAGCGAAATCAGCTTCCTGACCTGGTTGTAAACGGTAAACTTTGAAAGATTCAAGCATTCTGTTCATGTTGGTATTAACAACTTTAGTGTCATTACCTGTACGAGCACTTGCTGGTCTTTCAAGTAATACAGCCTGACTGCTTCTGGCATTGTTAGCTGCAAAACCCTGAATACTCCAATTGTAATTTAATTGACCACTAGTTATAGCTGTTAAAGTTGACCATACCTCTTCATAATACATCATGTCGCCTTTGTTCAGAATCGCTGGACCAGCATCACAACCTGCAGGATAACCTGATGGTGTGTCAACATTGTAACCAAACCATAATTCCTGGCCAGCTACGATTTGAACTGCTGTATTAAGTGTAACTTCATTCCATTCGCCAATTACTGGAGCTGTAACAACTTGTTCAATTGCTAAAGTACCGGCATCAGTTAAACTGGATGAACCTGTCCATACTTTTACTGTATAAGAAGCTGCTGCTTCTCTTGGGAACATTTTAACTTTTGTTAAATACATTCCGGCATATTCTTCCAGATCTGATACTGCAAAACGAGCTGCAACATCAAAATTAGCTGCACCACCGGTACCGATACCGTCAGAATTGACGCCATCATCCCAGTTGATCCAACCTTCTGTACCTGTACCACCACCACCAGGAAGTGTCCAGGTGATTAAACAAGACTGATTGTTTCCGCCTGTTGTGTCTGCAACTACAGTCGCAGGTGGAACTGCAACTTCATTGATCACAATCATCGGAAGGTTAACATTGCTTGTACCAACACTTAAAGGTTGGCTATAAGATGTGTAACCTGTACGAGCTACATTCAGAGTATAATCATGATTTGTATATACATCAGGAATTACGAAGTCACCGTTAGCATTTGTGGTGCCGGTGTAAGCTTCATAACCAGTCATTGTAATAACACAATCACTTAAACCTACTGTAGGTTGATCATTACCAACAACATGTCCGGATACTGTTACAACAGCTTCCTGTTGAATTGTAATATCCTGGGTTACTGTTGCATTTTCACCTACTGTAATAGGATATAAAGTACTTTCATTGTAACCATGTTTTGTAGCTTTAAGAGTATAAGCTGCAGGAATTACATAGTTAAATGTATAAAGACCGGTTGCATCGGTAAGAACGGTTCTGTTATTTTCCTGAATTCTTACTGTTGCACCTTCAACTCCTACTGGAGGATTGGTTCCGGTTTTGTAAACATGTCCTGTAACTGTTCCAAGACCAACTGTATTCAGGAAGAATGTGGCATTAGGTGCCCAGCTGTTCATTGCACTAATAGATGCAGTTGCTTGAGGAGCTGTAGGATCAAGTACTACAGTATCATCAGCCAATAAACGAGTTCTGTTAGGAACTTCAGGAGTATCAGTATAGTAGAATACGTCACCTGATGAATAATACTGTGTATCCAAAGGTCTGTTAACCATTACAACTAAATTTGCCCCACCATAAGGATAAGGTGTGGTAAAAGGAAGTGTAATAGTATTAGCACCTACAGGATAATCAACTGTACCATCAAAAACCTGAGTGAACTCTGTGGAAGGAATCCAACCAGCAGATAAATCAGTAAGAGGTGTTTCACCAATCCAAACTTTTGTAGGCATAGCCATTAAGTTATCAGTTGGGAAATTGTTGTAATAAGCGATACCTGTTAATAATCCACCGGAATTAATTTCTGTAGCAAGCCATAAAGACTCGGTAAGACTGTTCTTCCAATAGAAGTTTACAGGAATATTATTTGTAGTTGCTGTTCCATTGTAAGGAGTAATAGCAACTGTACCGGCACCCTGAACTGTTACAGCCATTGAAGGTGTCTGATCATTTGTCGGTGCACCGTCACCAGCTAAGACAACTTTACCATAAATAGTTAAAGGACCAGCTGTTGCAGGTGTCCAGTTAAGAATGAATTCATGAGTAGCACCGGAAGCTATTGCAACTCCGGGTACAGATACTAATTCAGTACCTGCTGAACTCATTAATTTTACACTATAAGTAGTTTCAGCACTTGTTCCGCCATTTCTTACAACAACGGTATAAGGTGAAGCTGTTCCCTGTGTGGGAGTTGTGTTACCGGCAATTGATATACCTGCTAAATCATGAGGGAAAGAACCCATAATTTTTACATTATATACATACCAGTAGTTAATGTTGAAAGAATCTGTACCGTAACTGCGGAACTTAAGCTGAACAGTCTGTCCGGCATAAGCTGCAAGTGACAATGTTAGATCTTCTCCACCTGTTACACCCCAATCATCATTCGCTGATGTATCCCAAGTCCATAATACGGTCTCGGTTCCACCCTGAATAACAATGATGTCAACAAATTCGCCCGTATCTGTTGAATAATCATCAAAATACTGGCTTACCACTAAATCACCTGCATTTGCAGGTAATGTGATATTGGGAGATACCGCTGATACATCATAATTTTCTATCTGCGGACTCCAGTTCATTGTGAGAGCTCCACCGGTTACTGACCAGTTTGCACCCATCGTCCATGTACCCGGATCAGCTTCAAAGGTTTCTTCCCAAACCACTGACTGAGCACTTAAAACCATAGCAAGGCTACAAAACACCATTGCTATAAGCAACGAGAGTAGTTTTTTACTCATACTCTTTCCTCCTTTTTAGAATAGAACATATATTAATTTTAATGTCCAATTATTCTATTTGGACAATTATAGAATTAAGGGGGAAAAAATGTCAATAACTTTTCGTAAATATTGCCATTTTTTTTAAATTACGCTCTTAAATGATTCATAATAAAATAATCCCTTAATTATTGCCCATCAAAACCTTTTACCTTTTCTTAAATCAGATTATTAATTAAATGGTGGGTGATACAGGACTCGAACCAGTGACCCCTACCATGTCAAGGTAGTACTCTAACCAACTGAGCTAATCACCCACACCTGAATTAAAAGCAATTTATTCAAGGATTATGTCAAGAACTTTTGTATAATTCGCTGAGATTCTTAAAAAATCCCTCTCAAAAAAAAATAAATCTGTATTCTAAAAAAAATAATAATCGAAATTTGCATCCCACATTTGCCTTATTATTGCTCCTTCTTGTTTTTAACCTTCTATTATTCTTTTCTTCTAACTTCTTTCATTTCATCTCATTAATAATTAATAAATAATAATCAATAATTACCTTGTCACTCCTCTTTAGCTCCTCTTTAGCTGCCCTTTAGCCCCCGACTTCTCTAACACCCAAATCTACTGTTGACAATTCCACCGAATTCTATTAATTATTCCCAATAATTGTATGAAAAATTCTCTGCTTGATAAAAACATCCCCCTGATAAAAATGGAATTAGCCTTCCTTATAGAAAGAGGCTGTTTTTCCCCTTTGCCAGGGATGAAAAGGAGAATGATTTGTCTAATCTAAATTTGTGTTAAAATTTAAGGAGTTTAATATGAAATTATGCTATTTACTTACTTTTTTATTAATCATCAGCAGTTATACCTTAATTGGCATCGATGTATCCGGTAACCAGTCAGGTACCTGGACATCTGTCAATAATCCCTACAACCTGACTGGTGATGTCACCGTTTCTCCTGATGATACCCTCCTCATCAACCCGGGTGTCATAGTTACCATCAACGGCAACTACGGTTTTACGATCCAGGGTCTGCTTAAAGCCGAAGGCACTCTATCCGACAGTATCCGCTTCAACAATACCCTCGGAAACCGCTGGAAAGGCTTCCGCCTCGAAAATCCTAACCAACTCTCTGTACTCAGATATTGTGTTATCACCAACGCTGAAACTGCCATCCACTCTTCCTCGGGTAAATTTCTGCTGACAAATTCTCACATTGCCTACGGAAACAGAGGATTAAGCCTTTTTGCACTTGGCAATAACAATCCTCCCTCCATGACTATTAAAACAACAAAGATCCATGACTTTTTCAAAAATGGCATTTATCTCGTGGAAAATACGAACACTCTTATCGACAGCTGTGAAATTTATAGCTGTAGCGTTGGTGCTCAATATTACTCAGCTGTTGAGATTGATAATCAAACTCCCGGCAGTTCCACCAATCCGATTCTCAGAAACAGCTACATCCATCACAACGGCAAGGAAGGCCTGACCCTTTGGGATGCCACAGAAACCAGTTCCGTTAACCCGGTCATCGAAAACAATATTATTCGCTACAATATGTCAGGTGTTGTCGTGCATCATGGTTCCGGCTATTTTAAGAATAATGATATCAGTTACAATTTTATCAACGGCGACTCCAACTCCGGCTCAGGCGTTTCCATCGTTGGAGCCAACAGTTTTCCGATTTTTACTCTCAATACTATAACCCATAATTTCATGGGGTTCTATATTGGAGCCAATGCCAGAGTTAATCTGGGTGATCTGGGAAATGCTACAACTCTTGACGATGGCATGAATCTTATCAACCAGAACATAACCCTCTCCTCTGTAACCAAAGCAATAACCAATGCTTCCAGTTACCCCGTCAAAGCTGAAAACAATTCCTGGGACAGCACAATTCCCGCTATTATCGATGAAACAATTCAGGATGGCATAGAAGATAACAATTTTGGTATTGTTGACTACCTTCCCATTTACTATTTACCTTCACAACTCAGTACGATCACAGGTACAATTTCTTACTTCGGCACCCAAAATATCGCTTCCTATTCTATCTCTCTGCTAGATCCGGTAAATTATACTTTTTCATCACCTGTCACTATCAATACAACCGGCACCTATACCATGTCCACCCCCAGAAACGGAAATTACTATGTCGTCGCCAAAGCCTTCCTGGCCAATGGTGAGGTTGCGGCACTCGGTGTTTATGGTGGTTTCCTGAATCAGCAAACTGTTAATCTAGTCAATGGTACTACAATTAATAATATTTCCCTGCAAGTATATGATCAATATCCTGATTATATTTACTCCCTGAAAAATCCCTATATCTCCGGCACAAAAGTCATCTTCCCCATGCTTGTCCAAAATCTCTTTCAAAAACCCTCCTATACTGCCTTGCTCTATCAGGAAGGTGATTATATTAAGACTCTTGCCTACCTTGTACAGATCAACGGAGTTAACGACTCTATCCCGGTTCCCGAACAATTCAATTGCTGGCAAAAAATAACTAATCTCAATCTCAATGATTCCTGGCAAAGCAATGAATTCTATAACAGTAACCTCATTTATTCCCAGAAAACTTTCTCCGGAATCGAAACATTATCTACACCGGTTGGGACAATCCCTGCCCATAGAATAGATTTCCTGGCTGTTGATGGACATTGGGCCAAACAATACTTTGCTACAGGAATAGGTTTGTTGTTCAATAAAATCTGTGATAATTATCTCACAGCTGAAATCAATGAGCTGTCTGCCTACAACATTACCCCTTCCAGTAGTCTTTTTCCCATGAATGCAGGAAATACATGGGGCTTCAATGATCTGCCACTGCCTCAAAATCCCAGCAACCTCACTGCCATCACTCAGCCCGAAACCTTCAGTGCTGTTCTGACCTGGGATCCTGTCTCCACTGATTTCCCCAATCCTATCGGTTACAAGCTCTTCCAGGATAATACTCTCCTGACCACCCTGCCTATAACTGTAACTAACTACAACCTATCCAATCTGTTCTCTGACCATTCCTTTTATCTTACTGCTTTTAATCAGAATAATCAGACAGCTCCTTCTAATACAATAACTATTCCTCATGCACCATATACCAGTATCAGTAATCTCGCTCTGCTTAGAACTCAACCTCAAAACAACACCATTTACTGTTTAACCGATACAGTCACTGTTACCTTTTATCAACCCAACCCAAATCAAACCTTCATCCAGGATCATTCAGGGGCAATTCTCCTCGTAGATCCCAACAACATTCTCAATCCTCATTACCAAACAGGTGACAGAATAACCCAGATCTTCGGCAGACTCGTTAATTCCAATAACACTCTTACCTTTGTACCTGTCCTTTATCCGGGAAATCCTCTCGGTAATACTCCAATCACACCTCAACCTTTATCTATTTCTGAATTAATCAATAACTTTGAAGCTCATGAATCTCAGCTTGTGCTTCTTAAAAATACCCTTTTTGATACTACCGGGAATTTCGTTCCCGACACTAACTATCCCATTCACGATTCCACAGGTTCTTTCATCTTCAGAACCAGTTTTGCAGATGTCAACTATCTGGGGAACCCTGTGCCCACTTATTATCAGGATATCGTAGCAATTTGCCTTTCCGGCTCTGCAGGAAACTATATTACTGCCAGAACCTTCACAGATATAAACACCTCCTCTGTTTTTGTTGCACCACAAAATCTGCAGGGCAATTTAGTTGGAAACTCTTTCAGACTGACCTGGAATTCTCCCATCAGCCAAGCAAGATCTCATAGTCTAAAAAATATTCAAAACAGATCCCTGGGTGCCTACAGAGTCTTCCGTAATGGTATAGTGTTGATCACTCTTCCTGCCGATTCACTCGGTTATACAGATACAGGCCTCATTCCTTACAATCCTTGTTCATACTATGTGGTTGCCCTGTATTCCTCTCCTGACGGAGTATCAGAACCTTCCAATACCGTCTCAATTCCTTACCCGCCTGTGGCCAATATCAGCGATCTGGCTCTGCTTAGAATTCAACCCCTAAACAATACTATTTATTGCCTGACAGATACTGTCACCGTTACTTTCTCCCAAGCTTTCCAAAATCAAACCTATATTCAGGATAATACTGCAGCCATCTTAATGGACGATGCCAACAATATCCTCAACCCACGCTATCCGGTTGGTGCAAAAATCACGCATATTTACGGCAGACTGGTCAACAATGCTTCCATGCTCACTTTTGTGCCCGTACTTTACCCAGGAGCTCCTGTTGGCAATTCTCCTCTGAATCCGCAACCTTTAACGTTATCCGACCTGGTGAATAACTTTGAAACATATGAAGCCAAACTTGTTTTGATCAAAAACACTCTGTTCGATTCCCAAGGTTCTTTTGCGTACGGGGCCAACTATACTGTCCACGATTCCACCGGCAGCTTTATTTTCAGAACCAGCTTTGCTGATGTAAACTATCTGGGCAGTCCAATTCCTGATTACTATCAGGATGTTGTCGCAATCTGTAATTCCAATTCTAACGGAAATTATATCACATCCAGAACCTTAGGCGACATAACAACCTCTCCGGTATTTGTTGCACCACAAAATCTACAGGGTCATTTAGTTGGAAATGCTTTCCGCTTGACTTGGAATTCACCTGTTCCTCAAACAAGAACCCAGGCCCAAAAAGATGCTCAGGATAGATCTCTTGGTGCTTATAGAATTTTCCGTAACGGAGTTGTCCTCATTACTCTTCCTGCAGATTCCCTGGGATTTACTGACAATGAAATTGCACCCAATACTGAATATTCCTATTATGTTATTGCTCTTTATGCATCTCCTGATGGAGTATCTGAACCTTCCAATATAATCACCTTGGTTCATAATAACGACCAGAACAATATTCCTGCAATAACAGAACTAGGCTATAACTATCCCAATCCTTTCAATCCTTCCACAGCAATTAACTATTCTTTAAAAAATGCCGGACCAGTTGCCCTGGAAATATTTAATATCAAAGGACAAAAAGTAAAAACATTGCTCAATAAATACCAATCTTCAGGAAATCACCAAATCACCTGGAATGGCCTTAATGACCAATCTCAGTATGTTCCCAGCGGAATTTACTTCCTGAAAATGAACTGTGGTAACTTCCATGCTGTCCGCAAAATGATCCTCCTCAAATGACTTTGTAGGGGCTGACTCCCACGTCAGCCCTTCATCTCCCAAATTTCCTTTCTTGACAAACTTTATATAGTTTTGTATCTTTTACACAATGGAGGTTATTGTGGAAAATCCTGAATTGATTCAAGCTCTGACTGCTAATAAATTATTCAAAGATGTTGACATCTCTGATTTTAAACTTTTCTCCCTTTTTGTTGAAAAACAGTACAAAGCCGGGGTAACTCTCTTCTATCAGCATGATCCCGCCAACTCAGTCCTACTGATTACCGAGGGTACAATCAAGATCTCAAAAACCCTTAATAACGGCAAGCAGGTGGAACTTTCCCGTAAGATCGCAGGTGATCTGATTGGAGAAGTCAGCTTTTTCACTAAGCAAGACCGTTCTGCCACTGCTTTATGTGTTGAAGATACAACTATTCTGGAAATTTCTTACAATGATCTGGAAAGTGTCATGGCCTTTTATCCAAAAATGAAAGACAATATTTATTCCAATATCATCTCAACTCTGTTTAAATCCGACGAAAAAATAGCCATGGAAATCTTCAAATCAGATGTGATTTTTGAAATGTATTCCACAATAAATGACCAAAAGACTAAGCTCTCTGTCGCTTATATGCAATTGAAAGAATCTCAGGATAAGATCATGGAGCTGGAAAGAAAGCACACGGCCATGGCACTCGCTGTTACAGCTAATCATGAGTTGAACCAGCCGTTGATGGTCTTGCAGGGTAACTTGGAAATGCTTTTACATAATCTGAGTGAAGAAATTAAAACACCTAAAATTAATAAATTCTCTGATAACATCTTTGAAGCTCTCAACAGAATCCATCTTGTTTTGGAAAAACTCAAGAAAGTTGAAGATGTGAACTTTATAAAATATGCCGATGAAATTGATATGCTCTCGATTCATAAGGAGAAATAATAATGGAAAACTGGTCAAAAGAATTACCTTTTGCTATTACTGTATGCGATAAAGACGGAAAAATCCTGGAACTAAATGATAAAGCCGGAAAAACTTTTGCTAAATGGGGTGGAATGGATCTGTTAGGAAAGAACCTTTTTGATTGCCATAACCCTCACTCTGTCAAAATGATTAAAGAGATGATGACTGATGATAAAACCAACTGCTACACTATCGAAAAAGAAGGCATCAAAAAAATAATCTACCAATGCCCCTGGTATGAAAACAAAGAAGTCATGGGTATGGTCGAAATCAGCATCGAAATTCCCTTCGAAATGCCCCATTTTATTAGAAAATAGGATAGTTTTTAGAAAGGAACACCAAGGATGGAGAGGGGAGAGAGACAGTTGATAGTTGATAGTTGGGGAAAGAAGAAATTTCAAACCCGCAGGCAAGTATTAGGTAGAGAGTAGGGATTGAGGTAGAAATTGTCTGTTAGCAGGTGAAATCTATTTATTTATTCGCAGAGGGACTTTTCGTGGATAATCCGTTGAGAAAATAAAATCATGATTGTTGATCGGAATAAGAATATCAAAATTGACTACAACATTTTTCCACCAGTTTTAAACAATCTCTTAAATTCTAATGTCCTACAGGACAATAGTAGGTTCAAAAAATAGTGCTTTACAATTGAATATCGAGTACTGTCTTTACATTTCACTTGGTAGATGTGACAAATGTCCCGTCCGGAGGACGAAAGATGTTAGGCAGCAGTTTCAACTGCAGATATGAATCACAGCACATCTCGTCCGTCAGGACGACAGATTATTCATGTGATGACGGTTCAAGTTTTTTTTTGCATAGATGGACAGGGTTTGTAGGATACAAATTAAAGGTGAATTATAGCAAAAGAATTGAAAGAAATGATTTGACACGATTTTAGACAATCTTATTATGTTATATAGAAAGGAGATAAGTATGTCAAAGCATAAATCTGATTTGCAAAACATTGAGTTAATGAAGCCCAAAGTTGATTTTGTTTTCAAAAATATCTTTGGGAATGAGAAACATCCTGAAATTTTGATTAGTTTTTTAAATGCTGTTTTTAGACTTACCAAGGAAGAAAAGATAGTCAAGGTTAAGATTGAGAATCCTAATCTGGATAAACGCAGGAAGAATGACAAATACTCTATTCTGGATGTAAAAGCAACAGCCAATGATGATACATTGATAAATGTAGAAATCCAGATTAATGATGTTGATATGATATCACGTTCAGTATTTTATCTCAGCAGATTGATATCCGGGCAGTTGAAGGAAAAAGATGATTATAGTATTTTGTATAAATCGGTTGCCATCAATATATTGGATTTTATTCTTTTCAAAGACATCGACAGGATGCATAACGCATTTGTATTTAAAGAAGTTGAAACAAATCAGATTTTAACTGATTTAGCAGAAATCCATTTCATTGAATTACCAAAAGTGGATTTTGATCAAGTGGAAAAGGACAGTGCTCTGATGGACTGGCTTTTATTTATAAATAAACCTGAAAGCAAAGAGGTGGAGATGATTACCCATAAAAATGCAGAAATACTACAAGCTAAGGATTTGCTTTATACCCTTAGTATGGATAAAGATGCCCGGGAAATATATGAAGCACGTCAGAAAGCACAGATGGATATTAGATCAGGTATATCCAAAGCTCTGAGAGACGGCGAAATCAAAGGGATAAAGCTGGGAAAAGAAGAAGGTGCTCATGAAAAGGCACTAGAAATTGCAAAAAGTATGATAAAGTCAGGTATGTCATCAGCTGATGTTACCAGATTAACCGGCATTCCTGAAGAAGAAATAAAATTATCATTAGGACTCAGTTAGAGTTAGAATGGTGTCATGGTCTCTACGATTGATAATCTGAATTATTCCTATTTCGGCAATAAGTTAGTAGGTACAGATGATGCATCAACAACTCCAGCAACCACTTGGGTTACTTTTACAGATTCTAATAATGGGAGCAAATATACTTTTAATTCATCTGGACCGAACCTTGTTCAAAATCAAAATATAAATTTTGTAGTTATGGCTTCAGTTAATAAAAAAATTGATAGTGGATCTATTTGTGATCAGCTAATTCATGTCTTTTTGGAAATGGGAGAAGGTGCAAAATTGTTTCCTGGTCATTCGTATATTAAATCCGAGAAAGATACTGCTTGTGGAAATTCTAATAAACTGTATCCAATTGTAAAAATTCATTATGATAAAACCAATGAAACAACAAATACAATCGAATTTCGGTTTTGGAATATTAAAACAGGGAAAGCATCATCGGAGACATTTTCAAAATGAAGAAAATCGTGATAGTTCTTTTTATCGCATTAACTTTGTTTGGTTGTATTGCAAACAATAGTTTAAAACGCCATGAATTTCAGTATTATGTAACTGAATGCATTGTGAAAAAATATCCTGTTTTAATTATGAGAGATTTGATAAACGATGAAGATATCGCTGTTGTACCAAGTAAGTCTAAAAGTCTTTTTACTTCATCAATAATACCTTTTGAAGAGCATGTCTGTGTTGATTTTGACAAACAAAAACTGTCAATTAAAATGTATAAAGCTAATTTTTTGAGTGATACTAATGTGACTATTGATATTGATACCATGAAGGTAGAAACGTACTATTATGAATATCAAGATAAGAAAATTAAAATGTATTTTTCACGGAATTTACTATATATCCAAAACAATTTCTTTATTTCTAAAAAACTCATAAATTCAGATATTATACCAGATAATGAAGTACAACCACTTCATTAATGAATATTTTTTTCAAAATTTAAGGAGAGTAATGAAAAGTATCAAACTATTTTTGCTAATATATCTTTTAATTTGTGTTAATCCACTACTGTTTAGTGGAGAAGCAGGTAAATATAAAGTATTATCCGGGTCATTTTATGAGTTTAAAAATTATATTATGGTAGTAGCTGTAGATAAATCTGATACAAATTTTGTAATGGTATTAGTACCAACAAATGAGAAAACAGATAGCAATTGTAGTTTGAAATGTAGAGAAGTAAAGAGAAATAAGTGGTATAACTTATCATCGCTAGAATCTATAGCTGATTTAACAAAGCTATCTGTGAATTCTCCAATTAGAGGAAATCCTTATGAAACACCCAATGGAATAATTTACAAGAAAAAGAAAATACCATTGTTTCTGAGAGAAGATGACCATTATTCAAAAATCTATAAACCTGTATTTTTCTCAAAAAATCTTTTTTACAAAAATGGAACCGTTTACTATCGAAAAATTTATAAGTAATGCCAACCATGGTTTATCTTACTCTTCCAGCACAAAAGACAACACACCTTTTGGAAGGACTGAGTTCATTGAGATATCATTTAGACCTTCGTACATTTTGATATTGAACCAGTTTTATTGTAGGAGAGTAAATATGTTTTGTGTTTTTTGTGCTTCTTGTGGCTAATTAGTTTTTACTATGTTCATAAGCATGAATTCATAAATATCTATAAGATTATTGATAGATTCCTGAAAAATAGAGACGCAAGACCCTCATCCTAACCTTCTCCCTGGTAGGGAGAAGGAATTAATCGGTTGAAATTTGTTATAGATATTTAAGCGTTTTTGTTTATATGTACTTTGCTACTTCCTTTATATGGATCTCTAAACTCTGGTTATACATGGTCAGAGTCCGTTTAGCATTTGCTCCAAATTCTGCCCGCTTTTCGGGGTGCTGTAACAAATAGCGTAAATTATTCGTTAAAGCTCCACTGTCACTCACGATCATCGCTTCGTTATGGAGCAGCTTATCGACTGAATCAACACAGGATTGATGAAATTTCCCCATGATCACAGGTAGTCTGTAAAAAGCAGCCTCAAGCGGATTATGTCCGCCAAAATCAAAAAAGCTACCACCCACCACTGCAATATCTGATAAGGCATAAGCCTGAGTTAGAATTCCCATCTTATCAATCACCAAAATATCACAGCCTTTCTTCATCTGACTGTATAACCCATACTCTGGGATTAAACTCAATACTTCCGGCAATCTCTCCAGATGCCGGGGTACCAGGATCAGTTTCAACTGAGCATATTCAACTTTCAGTTTCCTGAAAGCATCCAGGATTAGCTGTTCCTCTCCCGGTCTGCTGCTCCCGAAGGTAATGATCAAATCACCCGATTTGAACCCCCACTCCGTACGCAGATCTATCCTGCTGAACAACGGCAGATCGAGACAGAATTTTAAATTCCCGGCAGCTTGAACCTGTTTGAAACCTAATTCTTTGAATCTTAATCTGTCTTTTTCCGATTGAGCACAGATACTTTTTATACCCTTACTGAAACTTTGCCAAAGAAATCTGGTACGCATATATGTTTTGAAAGTTTTATCAGAAATTCGTCCATTGGCAATCAGCACAGGAATATTCTTCTTTTGTGCTATTGCCAGCATATTCGGCCATAACTCTGTCTCAGCGATAATGATCATACCAGGATCAATGTTTTTGAAGGTTTTCAGCATGACAGTATATATATCCAGCGGAAAGATCATAGTTTTAATTTCAGGATGTATTTTCTGAGCAGTTAAATAGCCATTTCGGGTCATTGTTGAGATCAATATTGTTCTCAGAGGATAATCTTCCTTTATTCTGTGAATCAAAGGCTTCATCGCATTGACTTCCCCTACCGAAGAACAATGAATCCAGATACTGTTACTCAATACCGGCTGATTTTTCCCGCAGCGGTCTGACCAGTAATTCTTTCTGAAAAATAGGCTCCAGAGTGGATATCCTATATAATATAGGATTAAAGTCAAATATCTATATATAACCATAGTGGCTTATTTTTTCTATTGGGAGGAAAAAGCAAGAAAAATCTTTACAAATCTGACTAAGAAAATATTTTCCACAAAGGAGATTTAATAGATGAAGATTTTGATTATCAGATTGAGCTCTCTGGGAGATATTGTTCTGACCGAACCTGTGGTCAGATTTCTGAAACAATACTACCCTGATGCTCAGATCGATTACCTGACCAAACCTGCCTTTCTGGGAATAGTCTCCCTAATCGACGGGATTGATACTATTCACCTTTGGGAAGGGAAAAAGAAGATCCTTCTCAAAAAACTGAGTTTGGAAAAATACGATCTACTGCTTGACCTGCATTCCAAGTTAAACACATTCATTATCAAACTCTTCGTTTCTGCCCGTAAAACTATCACCTATAAAAAGAAACACTTTCTCCGTCGTAAAATTGTCCAACATACTACAGATCAGACTATTGACTCGACTCTTGATCTTTACCTAAGTGTTTTAAGAAGATTGCATATCCCCTGTGAAATAACTCCGCCTCGTTTTAAAGATCTGTCGATCATCTTCGATCATGAACCTTTATGCACAGATCCGGCAAAGAAACTAATTGGAATTTTTCCCGGGGCTACACATAAAACCAAGCAATTCCCTCCTGAAAAAATCGCAGATCTGATTGATTCCTTTCCGCATGATTTTGAAGTTATCCTCCTGGGCAACAAAGATGAGATCCCTTTATCCAAATTTATTGAGAATAAAGCCCAAAGCCATGTCAGTAACAGAACCGGTGAATTTTCCCTGCTGCAACTGATAGAGATCATGAAGAAGCTGGATGTCGTGATCACTAATGACAGCGGGCCTATGCATCTGGCAGCAGCCTTGGACAAACCTCAATTAGCCATATTCGGTGCTACACATCCCCGTCTGGGTTTCCGTCCTTTAAGTGCCAAAGCAATTATCGCCTGTGCCGATCTGCCCTGCCAACCCTGTTCCCTGCATGGTGGTAAACTCTGCCCCAAAGATGACTTCGAATGTATGTATTCCCTCGATATCGGTCACATCAGGGACGCTGTCATCCTGCTCGCTGAAAGTCCTTTAATTGCCACAGAAATTAATTTAAAATAGTTCACTCTAACCTAAACGGAGTTATTATGAACCTGGAAAACTTTGAAGATGCCCTGAGAACTTGTACGGATAAACACGAAAGATTACATTTATTGTGTACTTTTTCAAAACAAAGACTCTATTCATCTAATTTGTCAGAAGCCAAACTCTTTGCTGAATCTGCCAATAGCCTGGCTCAACAACTTAATGATGATCTATCTCTGGCAATGGTTCATTCTCTCTACGGTTCCATCGAAATTAATATCATGAACTTCAACAATGCTTTAGAACATTATCTCCAGGCTCTCAGTATCTTTAAAAAACTGAATTTGCTTAAAGAAACTTCCGAATGCCTAAACTCCATAAGCTTAGTTTATGGAAAACTTAATAATCTGACAAACGCTTATGAAACTTTGCTCCAAGCTCTGGAAATCAACCCGAACTCTCCTGGGGCCAACTCTAATATGGGACTCATTTACAGTCAAAAAGGTGATTTTGAAACTGCCCTTTCATATTTTTTGAAAGCAAAAAAACACTTTCCCAACTCAGCCAATAAATCTGCTTATATCAGTATCCTTGCCAATATTTCCGAATGCTACAGATCTTTAGGAAAACCGGATGAAGCTTTCAAATACTTGCAGGAAGCTGAATCACTCGTCGTTAGTGATGATGATATCGACAAATACCTCATATACCTCCATTACGGGATCCTGACTATGGATACTGCTGATTGGGATAAAACTGAAAGTTATTACTTAAAAGCAAAAGAAATTGCTCTTAAAGGAAATATTAAGGAATATGTATATGAAATCGAGTTGGCACTGTCCGATCTTTATCATCTGAAGAAGGATCATGAAAAAGCCTATTTTTGTTTAAAAACTTATCAGAATCTTTATCTTAAGCAATTCAACGACAGGTTTATGGGACAAATTGCCAAAATGCGTTCCTACTACGAAGTCGAAAAGAAAGATATGGAAAACCGTCAACTTCTGGAAAAAACTGCCAAGCTTTCCTCTATAGGCGTTATGGCTGCCGGCATTACCCATGAAATAAACCAGCCTCTTTGTGCTATTAAAGTCAATGCCGACAGTATTCTCTACTGGCTGAAAAAAAACAATGTCGATTTACCACATCATTTCAGTGATGATCTCAAACAAATTTCTCTGGCCGCAGAAAGAATTGATAATATTATTCAGCATATCCGCTCCTTCTGGACTCTTCCGGAAAACCGAATCCAGAAGCAAATCTGTCTTAAGGAAACAACCCGGCAAGCCATTCAGTTAATTGAAAGACAAATCTATTCTCATGGGATTTACCTGACTCTCAATTTCTGTGAGACTGAGTGTATTATTCTGGCTGAACAAATTCCTATTGAAGAAATTATTATTAATCTGGTCGTTAATGCT
The DNA here is from genome assembly GCA_964419225.1 of uncultured Candidatus Cloacimonadota bacterium. GTDB lineage: Bacteria > Cloacimonadota > Cloacimonadia > Cloacimonadales > CAYQPF01 > CAYQPF01. The sequence continues at coordinate 31,611 of CAYQPF010000022.1, forward strand.
ATCCATTCTTTGGATGAAATTGACTCATCTCACAAGCAAATTGTTATTAATATAACCAAAGATGAGAGCAATATCCTACTCTCTGTTGAAGATAATGGAACCGGGATTGATCCTTCATTGGGAGATAAGATTTTCGATCCCTTCTATACAAAAAAACAAAACGACCTCAGTATGGGTCTGGGGCTGGCTATTGTAAAACAATACGCAGTCCAATACAATGCTGATGTTTACTACAAGAATAAACCTGAAGGCGGTGTCGCTTTCTACTTGAATTTCAGGAGTTCCTGATGCAAATACTTATTATTGATGACGATCAAACTGTAGCTGCGTCGATAGCCAAATTTATCAGCCTACAGCTTGAACACGAGACATTTATCGCCGATAATGGCCCGGAAGCTCTCAGAATAATCTCGGAAAACAACATTTCCCTGGTCATTTCAGATATCAAAATGCCGGGAACCGATGGCATAGAACTTATTTCCCAAATCAAGTCCCTGGAAAAAGGCAAACATATTCTGGTGATCCTGATGACAGGATATCCTGATCTCAACTCCGCCATTAAAGCTTTGCGTTCCGGGGCCTATGACTATATCCGCAAACCCGTCAATATCGAAGAATTATCCATCATCATTGACAGAGCTTTGGAACATCAAAAACTCCTTTCAGAAAACAGTACTTTCAAAACCAGTTTCGATCAAATCATTAACCAGGAATCTGAACTCATCAAAAGTAAATGGAACTCTGTTAAATCAACTCAGGCTCAGTTCTCGCAACTTTTCAATATCGGTATCTTCTCTCAGCAAATGAAAGAGATCATCGACTTCGCTCTTAAATGCCATCAGTCTAAAAACATTCCTGTTCTCATCGAAGGTGATACCGGTACAGGCAAAGAAATAATTGCCAAAATCATCCACCACGGCACAGATAATCCCTTTAGCCCCTTTGTTGCCCTGAACTGCTCCTCTATTTCCGAAGCACTTTTCGAAAGCGAACTCTTCGGCCACGAAAAAGGTGCCTTCACCGGTGCTGATCTAAAAGGAAAAATGGGTAAACTCGAATTGGCCAATGGCGGGACTCTCTTCCTAGATGAAATCGGAGATATGCCTCTCAGCTTACAACCAAAACTCCTCAGAGCTCTCCAGGAACTTGAGATCTACCGCGTCGGTGGTAATAAAAAAATAAAACTCGACCTCAGAATTATCTGTGCAACCAATCGCTCTCTCGAAGAAATGGTTAACAATAACTCGTTTCGTAAAGATCTTTTTTACAGGATTAACACCGGATTTATCCATATTCCGCCCTTAAAACAAAGAAAGAATGAAATCATCCCTTTGGCATACCTCTTTCTTAAAGAATTTGCTGAAAAAAATGCTGTACCTCAAAAAACACTTACTTCTGAAACTGAAGATCTTCTCCTGAAATACTCCTGGCCAGGAAATATCAGACAACTCAAAAATGCAGTATCCAGAGCAGCATTTACTGCTTCCTCAAATTTCCTGACTCCGATTGACTTCCTTTTTCTCGATGAAAACTCCTCTCACTCTGAAAATCTGTCCCCAAAATCTTTGACCATCGACTTTAACAATGAATCACTCGATCTTTATTCTATCCAAAAAGATATCGTCTCCAAAGCTCTCTCGCTATTTGCCAATAATAAGGTCAGAACCGCTAAATATCTGAATATATCCGTAAATAAACTTCGCCGGATCTTAGGCGAAATGTAAACATCCATTTCGAATAACTGATTCATTATGAATCATTCATAATGAATAGCTCTCTGTTTTTCATTTTCTGTACATCAACTTATAATTTACTGATAATTAATCATTTATACACTCTTTTCATCATTGGCACCGGCCTTGCCTTTTAAAAAAGAAAAATATTAGGAGTTTATGATGAAAGGATCTACAATTCTGTTTCTACTGATGCTTCTGTTCTTTTCCACTTGTTGGGCAATAGAACAACCGCTTATCAGTGAGAATTTTGACAGCTTAACACCACCTCAACTACCTGAAAACTGGTCTGTTGTCAGTGTTACCAGCCCGTCCAACATTACCTGGGCAGTTAACACTCAAGCCCCCGGAGATGAGTTTCCCGCTCATTCCACACCCAATGTTGCCTATATTAATAATGGTGCCTCAAATGATGGATCAGCTGATCCCAACTCTTTTGTAGGCTTAGCAACTCCCCAATTCAACAGCGGTAATTACGGCTGCGTGCTTACTTTGTGGGTTAGCGGTATGAACCCTTTGAGAATTGGAATAATGTCAGATCTGCAGGACACAACTACTTTTACTGAGTTAAAAAATTCTTATCTTGATCTTCCCTGGAAAGAAGTAAAAGCTTTCATTCCTCCTCAGTTCAGTGGTTATGTTGTTTTCCGTCATGCAAATTGGTACGGTGATCATTCTCTCCGTCTGGACGATGTTGTCATTAGACCTTTAAGCACTCCTGTCGCCAATCTGTCAGAAAATTTTGATAATGTTAATCCTCCACTTTTACCCGAGGACTGGTTTGCTATCAAGGTTACCGATAACTTAAATTCAGGAGCATCTGTAAAGACAGATAATGCCGATTATTATTCATCACCCAATTGCCTTTATCTTAAAAACGGGGTTGTAATGGGTCAATATGTTGATCCATCTGCTCAGGTGCTTGCTATCACTCCGCTGCTGGAAACAGCTGTCAATGCAACTTGTTTAACCTTCAAAGCTATCGGACAGAATCCTCTTAAAATTGGCTTCATGCATGATCCAACAACTTCTTCTGCTTTTGAAGAAATCACTCAAATCAATGTCAATAATTCACAATGGACAGAATATACTGTCAATATTCCCATACAAAGCAATGGATTTATCGCATTCAAACATGCAAACCAGGATGCTAATACCTGGATCAGAGTTGATCAGGTATCCTTTGCCACTGTTGTTACTCAGCCAGTTCTCACTTTAGATGAGAATTTCGATAATGTTACGCTTCCTGCTTTACCAGTCGGCTGGAACTCCCTACTCAGTGTTGCCGGAAGTAATAATGTTGCATCCGTGCAATCAATGACCTGCAACGCTCCGACCCAGCCGAACGGTATTTTTATCATGAATGGTTTGGACACAAGTAATGGTCAACCCGATGCTTCTGCCTTTGTAGCACTGGTTTCTCCCTACATCCATGTACCTATACAAGGTGCAGTTCTGAATTTCCAGGCTACCAGTACTATTCCTCTTACTGTTGGAATGCTGAATAATCCGGCTGCTACCCAATCCTTCAGTATTTTGCAAAATTGTGAATTGACCAGCGACTGGACTCAATATCAAATAAATTTACCTGCCGGTAATTACTATCTGGCTTTCAAAAGCTCTAATCTGTTGCCCTGTACCCCGATCTTTGTTGATGCGGTAACTATGAACCCCAACCCTGACCCGGTTGCTTTAACAGAATACAGTGAAAACTTTGATACCATTACCTGCCCGGCTTTACCTGCAAACTGGTATTCTCTCAAATCAGTTCTGCCAACTAATAATGTTGCCGCAATCCAGTCAATGCCCTGTGACACTCCGAATCAGCCCAATGCAGTATTTCTTATGAACGGATTAGACGGATCTATCGGTCAACCGGATCAAAATGCTTTTGTAGCTCTTCTCTCACCCTTGACCCAGACTTCAGACTTTGGTGCGAATCTCTCTTTTACTGCCAAAGGCTTCTGTCCAATGATCCTCGGAGGGATCACTGACCCACTCGATCTTACAACATTTACCCTTTGGCATACTCAGGACATTACCTCTGAATGGACAAACTACTCTCTCTCAGTTCCCGCTAATTTTGACGGCTTCATCGTCTTCAAACATGGCAATACAAGTATGTGTAGCCCTTCTTTTGTGGACCAGGTTGTTCTGACTGCCAACCAGCCTCAACCTCCTGTAACTCAATTCTCTGCCTCCTTTGATGAAGTTACAGCCCCCGCCTTGCCGGAAAACTGGTTCTCCTTAAAGAATGTTATCGCTGCCAATACAGTCGCAGCGGTACAATCCATGCCCTGTGATGCACCAAGCCAACCTAATGCCTGCTTCATTATGAATGGTCTGAATACTCAAAACGGACAACCGGATCAAACTGCTTTTGTAGCTTTAGTATCTCCCAATGTAACCACTCCTGCTACAGGTTCAACCCTAACTTTTTCTGCCAAGAGTACAAATGGTATTCAGTTTGGTTCCTTAACAAATCCCTTCAGTTCAGACAGCTTCGCTCTCTGGCAGGGTATCAACCTTACTTCTGACTGGGCTCAATACAGTGTTACCATTCCTCCCAATTTTACAGGTTATCTCTGTCTGAAGAATAATAATCAATCAGCAGTAACTCCCATCTTCGTCGATAATTTGGTACTGACACCTAATACTGAGTCCAATGTCTCTGTGGAAAGTTTTGAAAACACATTATTCCCCCCAACCGGATGGACTGTTGATAATAATACCTGGCATAGAAGCGATGGAATCGGTTTCGCTTACGAAGGTATTGCCTATGCTGAAATTTTTGGTAATGTAGGTGGAAAACTCAAGACTCCGGTTTTGAACATCAGTTCTACCGATTCTCTCGTTTTCTTCTCTAAAAACAACAGCTGGCAAAACACTCCTTTGAGCATTAAAGCATCGTCTGATGGTATTGTCTGGGATCTGGTTGCCACTGTGCAAATCAATAACACTTGGCAAAGATTTGCCGTAAGTCTTGATTCTCTTGCCGGTCTTAAACAACTTGCCTTCGAAAAGAATCCCACAGACCTGGCAATTTACTATCTTGATCATGTTATCATGCCTGAAATCTTCCAGGCTTCCAACGACCTGGCTGTTACTTCCCTGACTTATCCGGAAAATTTCTATCGTAGAGAAAACACCGAACTAACAGCTATCCTTAAAGTTGCCAATTTCGGTAGTCAAAACATCTCTAATGCAGTCCTGAACATCCTGATTGATGAAAATCAGTTAGCTAATCTCAATTTAGAGACAATTGTTCCTCAGGATACGCTCGATGTTGCCGTAACAATTACTCTCCCTGCCGGAAGAGGTTTCCACAATTTGACAGCTAATGTCATCTATGAAGATGAAAACCCTGTCAACAACCATAAAACAGTTCCTATCCGTTATTTCGGTACTAATCAAATGGTTGAAGGATTTAACCAGGACGCTTTTCCTCCTGCAGGTTGGAATTCTACCGGTGGATGGGAAAGATATGATGATATCGGTGCCTATCACAATGAACACTCCAATTGGGTGGTCAGAATCCTCGGTAATGATACAGGACTTCTCTCAACTCCTCTGATGCGGATCGTTGCCGGAGACAGTCTGTCCTTCTTCTCCGAAAATATTATCCTTCCTGATGGTTCTTTCCAGGGTGATGTTACCATTAAATACTCAACCGACAATACCAACTGGAATGACCTGACTACCGTTACTCCTCAGGGTTGGCCTTATAAACGCTATGCAGTTGACTTATCTTCCATTGCCGGAGATAAATATCTCGGTTTCTTCAAGACTGTTGATGGTGCAATTTACCTCGATTACATCGTTGGTCCTGACTATGCTCCTCAGTCTGAAAACGATCCTGCTAATCCTGCCAAAACAACTCTGGCCGGCAATTATCCCAACCCCTTTAATCCCTCAACAACCATTAAATTTGACCTGAAAAACCAGGATAAGGTTACAATTGAAATCTTCAATATCAAAGGTCAAAAAGTAAAGACTCTGGTTAATGGAACTGTTTCTTCAGGTTCACATAAAGTAGTCTGGAACGGTTTGAATGATCAAAACAGAACCGTAAGCGGTGGGGTTTACTTCCTGAAAATGAAATGTTCAGATTATAATTCTGTCAGAAAAATGATCCTGATCAAGTAAACAACAGTATTTTAAATTTGAGGAATCTGATTAATTTCGGGTTCCTCATTTAATCTGAACTAAAAAATAATAATACAGGATAAATAAATGAGAGTACTTGTAATAGATGATGATCAAATGGTTGCCAACTCCATAGGCAATTTTCTGAAGTTCTCGATGGAGCATACCGTGGAAATATGCTTCAATGGTGTTGATGCTGTTAATGCTGCATCCTCCCGCTATTTTGATCTGATTATCTGCGACTTAAAAATGCCTGATTTTGACGGCTTTTCAATTTTCAATCAAATTAATAAACCTGACCGGGATTGTCCCGAATTCATCCTTGTCAGTGGTTTCTTCACCAGTAAAAATCTGGAAGCTGCCCGTAATATGGGTATTAAATATTGCATGAAGAAACCTGTTCAAATAACTCAACTTATCACCATAATTTATGATATTATCCGTAATAAACAAATGAGGTATTCCAATGAAATATAAACTATACTTGCTAACCCTTCTGCTCCTTCTGAATACTTTTGGCTTTCTTTTTGCCCAACAGTATTGCTATGAAGATGATTTTTCTGTTGATCCCCTCAACTGGACTTTTAACGATGAGCATTGGTCCATTTATAATGGTAAACTTTGGTACTACTGGGCCCCTTACACCGAAAACTTTTCCAGTACTGCCATTTCCCCGCAAATCAACCTCCCGGCTAATGTCGGAGATCTAACGCTTAACCACTACCTGCAGGACTTTGTCGAAGATACCGGTGAAGTAGCTAAAATAATTGTCATCCACAATAATCAGGAAGATGTTATCTGGGAATGGAACACGACCCTCCATAATTCCTGGGGCTCTCCTGAAGGAAATGAAATGGCCTTGTCCCTTTCGGATTACGCCAATCAGACAATTCAATTAAAATTCCAAATGGTTGGGACAAATTCATATAATGTGGACTGGTGGAATATCTTCAGTCTGAAAATTGAAGGCTCTTTCTCTAATGATTTAAAAATAACAGGACTAACTGGAAATCATACTCCGGCCATTCTCCAGAATACTATCTATCATGTGCAGGTAAAAAACAATGGCTCTGTAGCTCAATCCGGATACACTGTCCAATTGGTTACAACTGAGCAGGAAGTTCTTGGAACTGTACCAGGCCCGACCCTTAGTCCTAATCAATCCACAACTGTTAACATTGACTGGGTACCTCTGGATATTGAGACTGTGACTGTTAAAGCTCAAATTGTCTCCAACTCCGATCAGCAGCCGGTAAACAATACAAGTCTGCCATTTGAAATTATAACTCAGGAGCCCGGTATTGCTTCTTTCAATGTTGGTAATGGTAATGACATCAATATGATCTTCCCTTTTGATATGTTCTTTAATAACAGCATAGGGGAAACCATTTACATGGCTTCAGAAATCAATGCTTCAGGTCAAATGAGTGGTATCGTTTACTTCAATCGTTTCATTCAGAATGCAACCTCTCAACATATAAAGATCTGGGTTAAAGAAACTGAGCAAACAGACCTGGCTTCCGGCTGGATCAATCCCACAGAAATGACCCTTGTCTTCGACGGAAATGTTGACTTTCCCAAAGGTGAACATGTGATCTATATTCCTTTTCAAAACAGCTTCTTCTACTCTGGTGCTCAAAACCTGGCTGTGTTTACCAACAGAGCCTTTAACAACAATGAGTATGATTCTGAAAATAAATGGTACTACTCCCAGGATCCTAATAATCCTTTCCGCTCCCGCTACTATTTCCATGATATGGACATTATCAATCCTTTCAATCCTCCCAACAGTGATTACTGTAATTGGTATCCCAATATCACTTTTCTGTTGGAAAACCAAAGTTATGCCTCTATTCAGGGAAATGTGCAGACAATTCTCAATAATCAACCTGTACCTTTGGCAAATGCTATGGTAAAAATCACAGAGTTGAACCGCTTTGCCTTAACAGATGAATCAGGTGCTTACGAAATCCCATCCGTTCAGCCGGGAAACTATCATCTGGTTTGCTCCAAAACAGGTTTCTACGACTCTGAACCTCTCAGTATTGTGCTGGCCATTGATCAGACTTTAGTCAGCAGCTTTCAGCTTAGCCCGCTTCCTGTTTATACTGTTTCCGGTACAGCATTAAGCAATGATACCAATCTGCCTTTAGCAGGGGTCAGTATTCAGTCCTCGGGTTATTCCGAAACTCAGGTTCTAACCAACCCTGACGGCACATTCAGTATCTCTCTTTTTGGAAATCATGCTTATGATTTAACCTTTACCCGTGCAGGATATGATAATTTAATCCAACCAGTCAATCCCCTGACGCAAAACCTGGCTCTGGGAAATGTGGTAATCTACGAAACAACTGTTTCACCTTCTGCTGTTACTGCAGATACTACCGGCTTCAATAATCAGACTGTGCGGATCTCCTGGGTTATGAATACTGCATCACAGACCAAACAGCATAACCAAAAACTCCGGAATCGTTCTTTACTTGGATATGATGTCTATCGTTTGGCAAATGGTGCCGAAAATCAACCGGAACAGTGGATAAGACTGAACCAAAATTATCTAAATGATCTGTCCTATCTGGATCATTCCTGGGCAACCTGCTCCTATGGAATTTACAAATATGCCGTGATTGCGTATTACTCCAATGGCCGGCAATCTGCTCCTGCCTTTTCTCAAACTGTAAATAAGAATATGACAGTCAATTTCACGATCAATCTCACAACGGAAGATAATGTTCCAATTCAAAATGCTTTCATAAAATTATCCAATATTGATAATGATCCGCTTCATACTTATACCGGCACATTCAATACCAATACAGTTGTTTTCCCTGAAGTCTGGAGAGGAAACTATAATATTACTGTCAAAATGCCCGGGTATCATTTGTATTCTCTTAACTCTCAGGATATCTCTCAAACTGCAAACATCAATGTTAATCTGATCCAATATCCTTTGCCTGTAACTCATGTCAGAGCAGAAATCAACACGGCCCAACAGGCACTGGTTACCTGGAATCAACCATTTGCTGATTATCCAGGGCTGTTTGAAAGTTTCGAGAATGACAGTATTCCTTCCGGTTGGACTATTATCAACACCAATACCGAATTTATCGGTCCTTTCGGCTATGCTCCCAGATGGGAAAAGTATGGGCTGCTGGACTACTGCAATCCTCCTTTGGAACCTTATGACGGGCAGTACCAGATGGCTGTTTTCCCTTCCACCCTGCCTCAGGATGAATGGCTTATCAGTCCTGCCATGACCTGTCCTCAGGGTATCTCTTTCCGTACTGTCATTTACTACCGTACCCAGTCAGTATCCCATTATTATTTGAAGATCTCCAATGATGACGGCCAGACCTGGCAAGTCCTTTGGGATGCCAGCGATCAGGAACAACCCGGTTGGAATCTGTATAATATCCCTGTAGAAATTGATCTGACAGCCTATTACGGGCAAACTGTCAAACTGGCCTGGAACGCTCACAGTTCTGACTATCACGGCCTCGACAATCCCTGGATTATTGATATGGTGAATACTATGCCTGTTATCCGCAATACTCAAATACAAAATACAGGTACTCAAATAAAGAAGTTAATTCCAGTGTCAAATTTCACTGCTCTCCCAACCACAAAAATGATCTTCGATCCTTCCCAAATTCTGCCGACTCAATTCTCCACAAGATTATCCCGCAATGATCGCTCCGCTCAATCTTTCAGCATCTATAGATTCCTGGACGGTCAGGCTGAGAATCAGTGGACAATGTTGAATTCGGTGGATTTTCCCGACACAAATTATCTGGATCCGGATTGGGCAAATCTGGCAGATGGTTCCTACAGATATGCAGTCAAAGCACATTACACAGGAAACCGTGTTTCACAACCTTCTGTATCGCCGGTTATATCTAAGAATCTGACTGCTAATGTTATATTTAACCTTTCCACCAATTCCGGGGATTCACCTGATGGAGCGATTCTGAAGTTTGTCTCCGCTGACGGACAACATACCTATCAAACAACCTGCCTGAATAACCAGGCTAACTTTACTAATATCAGCAAAACCACATATACTCTCACAATTAAGAAGAATAAATTCAATGATTATACAAACGAGAATCTCATTGTAAATCAGGATCTTACCCAGAATGTACAACTCATAGAAAAACTGGCATCTGCAGTAAACCTGCAGGCTACTGTCGATTATCAGTTAGCCAATGTTCAGCTTAATTGGCTTGAACCGCAGTATGGTGTTCAGAAGTGGGTTGGCTGGTGTGATACTCTTATCAATGATGCTGTCGGATGTGGTCAGGCTGAATACGATGCAGCTATCCGTTTTGAACCTGAAGATATCAGTGAGCAGGACAATCTCTGGCTGACAAAGATCAGCTTTGCTCCTTTTGAGTTCAATTGTGAATATACTTTACGGGTCTGGCAGGGCGGAAATGCCAACAATGGTTTTAACAGCGGTACTTTGATCTACGAACAACTTATCACACAGTTCAGTGTGGGTGAATGGAATACTTTTGATCTGGATATTCCCATTCAAATTGATGCTTCTCAGGAACTGTGGATCGGGTATCATATGAATTCCCAAACCGGCTGGCCTATCGGATGTGATCATACTACTGTTATTGATGGCAAAGGTAACCTTGTCTATTGGGAGGATCAATGGAATGCTCTGACTACTCTGGCACCAAACTTACCCTGGAATTTTGCGATCAGAGGTTATGCCGCTTATGAACCGGGCAGAAGCTTGGTAAGAGATATCCCCTTAACCCGTAAAAAAATCAATCCCCCATCTGACAGAGCGTTACTCAATTATCGTGTCACCCGGGATGATCTCGAAATCTATTCAGGTAATGAAACTTCCTGCCAGGATCTGAATGTTCCTGTTAATCCTTCAACACATATTTATAAAGTCTATGCAGTCTATACAACAGGTTCAGCTATACCGGCAGAACTGGAAGTCAGTCTTCTGGGAAATTCTCCTTCTACGGCACCTGAATGCATAAATCAGTTGAAGCAGAACTACCCTAATCCTTTCAATCCTGATACAAAGATCAGTTATTCTCTGCAAGCAAACAGTCAGGTTTGTCTGGAGATCTTTAACGTTAAAGGTCAGAAAGTCAAAACTCTTGTAAATGGCCATAAGTTAAAAGGTCATTACAATGTTGTTTGGAACGGTAAAGACGAGCAGAATAAGTCCGTTTCTTCCGGTATTTACTACTGCCGTATGACTTGTAACTCATTCTCTCAAACCAAAAAAATGCTGCTAATAAAATAGGCATTGCATGCAGCGTATTTTACAGGTATCATACTGGAGGAGCTTGATATTCTTGCATCCTCTAGTCATATGATAAGATCTTTAAAAAGTTAAGCATCCAGCACCATTAGCCTTGATTCGTGCTTTTAATAGTCAAACCCCTGACTAAAAAAGCAATTATAGATTAGTGCTTCATACTCCTCTCTCCTGAGTCTGCTGCTCTGCAAAGGGCAGCAGTTTTTTTTAGGGGATTCAGAATATCTTCTGAAAGCCATCAATAAAAATTTAGTCTTGTGGTAATATCATTAAAAATTCAGATAATAATTTTCATCGATAATCAGGATATTCAGGATAGAAAAACGCTCATATCTGATCCACAATAATTTATCTCTCTGATCAGTGGCACAAATATCTCCTCCCCTCCTAATTCGTTTAATTCGCACAATTCGTGGTAAAAATCCAGAATAGTTCATATTTTTTCTCCCCATTCGTGCTGATTTGTGTTCATTAGTGGTTAACTCTCTCTAAAAGCGTCTCTTCTCTTTTTTTACTATCCACCAATTACAACTTCGTGGATAACACATCTCTTCTACTAAATATCAAGTCAAAGGAGGAATCCGGCTCAAGCTTAATCGGCCTTAAACTTCATAAAATTATTTTCACTTGACTATTATCAGTATATTTTCGAATATAAAGATGATATCCATGCATAAGGTTGGATATCTCAGGAGCAATAATGATGGAAAAATTATCTATCCGTAATTTCTGTGGTTTAAGCAAAGTTGATCTTGAATTTAAAGACTTTAATCTCATTATCGGACCGCAAGCTTCCGGCAAAAGTATCTGCCTGAAGTTATCTTATTTCTTCAGAAATTCTGTGAAAACCTTGTCTGAAGGTCTCCTTATTCATAAGGATTCAGCTTTAGAGGATGCTGTTACGACAATTCTAGAAGATACGTTCCTCTCTTATTTTCCTTCAGAGAGTTGGAATGAATCAGACTTCGAAATTAGCTATTCCTATGGTAACTGCCAGATAAAAATCACATATATTAAGCAGAATTTTCATATTGAGATATCTGAAAACCTGATTAAAATCATCAAGAAGATCTTCAATCAACATTATTTGAATAATAATGAATCCGAGAATACCGATAGTTACAAAAACAATTTTGTCCAACTAAGCATGACTAAAAGACTTAATACAAATCTAATACAGGAATTTGGTGACAATAATCCCTTTATTAGATTCCATATTTTTATCCCGGCGTTAAGATCCTTATTAGCGTTCTATAAAGAAAACTCTTTTCTTTTCGGTTCAGGTAAAATGAATATTGATCCCTTACTGCAGGAGTTCGGGATTTTCTATGACTCCCGCATTAACAATCCTAAATCCGGTGCAAAATCTGGTATCAAGGAAAAGAATGGGACTTATCAATCCTATAATAAAGATTTCACAGATATTTTGAAAGGTCAGTATTTCAAAGAAAATGATATCGATTATCTCCTTACTCCTGATAAACGTAAAGTTAGAATGACTTCTGCCTCCACCGGCCAACAGGAATTGTTGCCCCTACTTCTTACCTTGAATACAATTACATATAAGAATGAAATACAAATATCTTTGTATATAGAAGAACCGGAGGCTCACATTTTCCCTGAAACTCAGCAAAAACTGCTGGATTATATGGTCAGAATATTCAACAATGCTTCCCTTAATGTCAGCTTTTATATTACGACCCACAGTCCTTATATCCTGACCTATCTGAATAATCTGACTACAGCACATAATCTTTATCAGAAATCCAACATAGAAAAAAAGATTAAGCTAAACAAGATTGTGAACTCTGATATTATGTTAGACGGTAAAGTGGTAAGTGCATATTCCCTGAAAGATGGCAAGATGAAATCTATGGTAAATAAGAGATCGAATATAATTAAAGCTGATTTATTGGATGCTGTTGCTCATAATATCAATAATCAGTTTAGCGAGCTTCTTGATTAATGATTACAATACCTGCGAAATGTTATGAAAAAAGGAACGACACTATAATCTCTTTGGGAGAGAAGGGAAAGAAAATTGTTTTCCTCAATCCCGAAAACACTCTTGTAGAAATCATTACTGTTGATGAACATGCTATTAAAGAGGGTATTAGATGCGACCGACTACTAATAACTGAAAACAAGGTTGAACATTACATTGAATTCAAAGGTTCTGATATCATAAAAGCTTTCCAACAAATAAGCCGAAGCATCGACAAATTGACAGAAAATAAGAAAAACCCAAAATTTTGCTATATTATTTGTTCTCGTGTAAGTGGTATTCCCGTAACGAATCTGCAGAGTAATAAAATTTTACTGAAGAATTCCTTTAATTGTATGACTACTATTAAAGAAAAATATCTGGAAGTGAGGATTTAATCATTATTAGTACCTTATAACTGAAATTCTTTCATCCCTAATGGTTTCAGCTAAATTCTATTTCCATAAGCATAATGAAAAACAAATAATCTTATATGAAATTCGATTTTGGTTCTGGCTTGTCCAGGTTAGGGGTATTTACTAATTTGCTATCTTCAATAATGTTATCGTATCCTTCAACATTGCCGAATTAAACTTAAAGCGATAGCTTGTAATAATATCGTGTGTATCATGGAAACATCTTATCTATTTTCTGATTTTAATTAATCTGGGTTTAATTATAACCAATCCTGGTATATTTTGGGAATGTTTGAATTTTCTTTTCATTGCTGGGCCTGGTTCACAATGCATATACTCCCCATATAAAAGAATATTACCAGCATTACAGAGTAATTCAAGATCGTTTGGGTCTTCATAATATCCGTAAACTAAAAAAGAATGAGAAATTGCTTGTACACCAGTACGAGGTTTAATTATTACTATACTGTCACCTTCAGCTCTTCCAGCTGTATTATATACAGTATGACGTTCGGCTTGTAAATCATTAATTAATGTGAGTTTAAGTCTCATTGGATCATAAAAAACAGCAGAATTAGTACCATTCTCTATTATTACCTTTACTAACAAAGTATTTCGATCAATTACTTTTATTTCACTAACCTCAATTTCAATAGCACTAGCAAGTTTTAGTGTATTAGAACTATTAAAGACCAAGGTTGAGCATGATATGGTCATCAAA
>CAYQPF010000023.1:0-45258 GCA_964419225.1 uncultured Candidatus Cloacimonadota bacterium
TTCAAATTCATTAGCTTCAGCCAGATTGTGAAGATTCTACTGCACAGTTCGGGTTAGAAGGCTGTCTAAAATTGCCTCGATAAACAAGGTATTCAGGATAAGGGAATTTTTATTATAAAAATCATGCTCTTAGGCTGTGAACTATCAACTGTCTGCAAGACCTTTTCAGCGTTGTTTCTGAAAACTTTTGTTTGATCTTTTTCTTGACTTATTATTAAGTTACTTATGAAGGTGAGTAATTAAGAATTTGTTTGAAAATTATAAAATTTAAAAAATTGTATTGAGAAGAGGTTTTTGTGAAAATAAGTAGAATATTGATTTGTTTTTTTCTTCTGGTGTTTGTTTTAGTACCATTTACCTGGGCTCAAGACAGCCTGAATGTATCATTCGTTGCAAAAACGTTGAATGCTTTGGTCTATACTTCTGATATGGCTGTAGAAGGTTATCATGCTTATGTGCTCAGCGATTCTAAGATAAATATTTTAAATATATCTGATCCAACGATTCCTCAATTTGTAGGAGAGATTAAACCATTAGATTTTAACCATGATATTGAAATTGTAAATAATTATGCTTATGTTTCTGCATCTTCTTCTTCAGAATGTAGATTATTCATATATGATGTTTCAAATCCAGGCAATCCTATGCTGTTAGATTCCATAAATATTTCAGATTATTGTACAAAAATAACTACTTGTGGTAATTTTCTCTACATATATTCTTACATCGGGAAGATTAAGATTTATGATATTTCTGATCATGTCAATCCGGTTTTAGCAGGCTCGATGGATATTTCTGGAAATATTAATTCAATAATTGTCCACGGTGATTTTATTTATGTTGCAAAACAATTTTTTTCAGATACTTATGTTAATGGTATTCAAATCTTCAATATTTCAGTTCCTTCTGAACCTGTTGATGTCTCTTTCTATGAGTTAAGTAGCAAAGTAAGTGATATAACGGTATCCGGGAATTATGTTTACTGTGCAGTAGATCGGATTGGGTTAAAAATCGTGAATATTAGTGATCCGGCAAATCCTCAGACTGAAGGTACCTATAGTATTGAACAGGATTTTAGGTGCATTACTATTCACAATAATAATATCTATATGTCTGGAAATAGTCTGCATATCTTGGCAATCGGGAATCCGCATAGTCCCCAGTATGTTGCTTCAATAGACTCTCTGAGAACAATATCGCAGATTATAGTAAAAGATAATTTAGCATTTGTGGCTGCTGAAGGTTTTATTATCTTTGATGTTACTTATCCGAATGCTGTATATGAGATTGGCAGATATAAAATCAGTTATGCTCTCACTGTTGCAGTTAAAGACTGTATAGCTTATGTTCTTACACATGACTCTCTACACCTTATAAATATCTCTAATCCGGAATCTCCGGTTCTCCTTTCTTCAATAAAGTCAATCGTCTGGCCTCAAGGAATTGCCTTGCAAAATAATTATGCATTTATATCTTTAGGAAACGGAAATCTGCTTATAATAGACATCACAAACCCCTTGCGGCCGTATATTCACAATTCTCTTAATATAGGAGCTTATGGACTCAATAAGATTGCTATTTCAGGCGAGTATGCCTATATTACAGGATATGAATTTCTCCAAGTCATTAATATCGCCAGCCCAAGTTATCCCTATTTGACTTCTACTCTGCATTATCCGTTTCATACTGATGAATTAGTTTTAAGTGACAATTATGCTTTTGTTTATTCTTCTCACAATGGACTTTATATAGTTGATGTTTCTGATAAAACAAATGTTCGTATAGTTAGTTCCTCTCAAAAGTATGGGTATCCTTCAGGACTAGCTTTAATTAATAATGAATATCTTTGTTTGGGTAATTCTGGTCGTGAACTAAAGATTGTCAATATTTCTGATCCTTATGACCTTTTCACAGTAAGTAACTACCATACTCCAGGTTCTTTGTGTGATGTTACTGTGTCTGGTGATTATGCTCTAATTTCTGGCAACTATTCAGGGTTAAGAATATTGAACATCTCAAACCCGGAAAATCCCTATGTCACAGGGTACTACAATACTATCGGAAAAACTAATGGTATTGCTGTTTTCGGTAATTATGCTTTTGTTGCTGATAATTTAAGTCTTAGTATTTTTGATATTTCAGCAGCAATCCCTCCGGTTATTTATCCTGAGGAAGTTAGCTTGACGCAAAACTATCCCAATCCATTCAATTTAGAAACGAATATATCTTTTGATATCCCTGTAAATGGATTCGTTGATCTATCTATCTATAATGTCAAGGGTCAAAAAATATCCACGCTTTTTAGCAAAAGAACATTCAAAGGAACTCATAACATCATCTGGAATGGAAAAGACAGCTCTGGTAAAATTGTCTCTTCCGGGGTTTATTTCTCCAAACTGACCTCAGGTGGAAAGACCCGGATAAAGAAAATGTTGCTGATGAAGTAGGGACTAGCGTCCAATATATGGTTCAGATATTAAATTCCAGGTGTTGATACTCTCAGACCTGTAGTCATATGATATAAACTTAAAAAAGAAACTCTTTAAAAAAGTTATTTGCATCGATAGACAGGATGAGTAATAGTTGTTAGTGGTTAGTTGTTAATTGTTAGTTAAGAGAGCGTTTAATGGCTAATTCCCAGGTCTTTTATGGAACCTGGCTATAGATTAGTTCAGGATGTTCACATTGTAGCATGGGCAGCTTGCCCATGTAAGTGCCAGATTTGGTCTCGATTGTCCGAAGGACATAATATCTTAGACGGCAGTTTTAACTGCTGGGAAGATAAGCCGTACCTTATCCGCCAGGATAAAAGATTATTATTTCTTAACTGTGGAAAATGCTGCCATCGAATAGCGTATGAAATAGTGGTAATCAGAGATTTATTTTTCATCGATAAACAGGATGTTCAGGATAGGGGAATCATTGTAATACAAACAAAACCTGTGATATTTGGATTGTAATCCAAAAATCTTATGATATTTTTGGATTTGATTCCAATTATAGTATATTTTCTCCGACATATGACCTGATTTCCAATTAATACCTCCCTGAGTTATTATTATGATAATTCAATTGGGAACTATAATGAGATTACTTCCAGAACAGATATCGATGCACTCTGGGAAAACATGATGCTTTCAGAAAGAAGGAAGTATCTACATTATCAGGGAATTTATGCAAATACATATTTCTGGAGAACGATGCAGCAACAGGAAATAGATTATTTGGAAGAAATTGATGGCAAATTTAGTGCTTTTGAAATAAAATGGAATTCTCAAAAGAAACCACGATTCACCAAAACGTTTATTGAGAATTATCCGGTAGAGGAATGTCAGGTCATTAATCCAGACACCTTTTCAGAATGGCTGAGATAAAATTCGAATAGAAGCAGACAAGCGAGTAATCTGAGATTTTTTGGTAGAATCCTGCCTTTCTGGTGCTTGAGGTATTCTTCTTCTGGGAGCATGGGCAGCTTGCCCATGTAAAGTGCCAGATTTGCATGTCCAAATTCTTCTCCGGATGTTAGATTTTCTGTGTTTTTATCAGTGGTTATGTTTTCCAAAGTATAGACTATAATATTCCTTTATCCTGTCGGATAGGTGCTCGATCAAGTACCAGCAAATTATCACAATCAACTCTCTTCCCTGTCCATGTTCGTCCATATTGTCCATACCGTCCATTTAGTCCATTTTCCCAACTGTCAACTCTCAACTTTCAACTCTCCCCACACTGCCCCCTGCCGACTGCATACTGCCCACTGTTTGCCCTCTTCATTCTTGGTGTTCAGCAACTTCCCACTGATTTTTCTGACTCGTCCGACCAGTCCGACATGTCAGACTCTCCCTAACACAATCTCCCTGTAACTTTTTCTCCTCATAGCAGTTATATTAACAAAAATGTATTCCTGAGGCTAATATGAAAGTGTTTTTTGAGCAAGGACAGACTTCCTTTCCCAAAGGCGGGAAGAAAGAGGGTATTGTTTTCTGTTACTACAGACAGAAAGACCTGTGCATGGGCAGAAAATACTCTTCAGTTCCCTTTTTACCGCAAAATGCCAAGATAATCAGTCTCGAAAAACTGACTCTCAACATCTGGCATAACCTGCCACTCCGCTTTAAACATGATTTATGTACTTATGCTCAACAATATAAAACAGAATATCCCGATCTGCGTCGGAAACATCTGAATTCCTACAGTATCTTCCTGAAAATTATCCATAAGATCGACAGGCAATGCCTGTTTTCCCAAAAAGAAAATGCTTCCTATAACTTGTATGTACTACTCTTCGGACATTTATCTGTGGCAGATTTTATCTATGCTGGTTTTTTGCTTCCAGTCAGAAAGGGCTACAAACTCACAGCGAGAATTATCCCAATAGTTAAGTCGTATCCCCAGATAGAACAAAATCTATTCCCTGAACTAACAACAACCTGCCCAAACCGGCACTCCAAACCAGGATAAGTCCTGACTTGTGCAGAGAATGTAAAAAAAGCTTTGTTCACTCACCTCGCTTTGCAAGAGAGGGGCCGGGGGTGAGTTATTCTCTCTTGCTGACTCTCACGTCAGCCCCATTTGTGGAACAAGCAAACTTTTTACAAAACAGTTGACATTGATCTTAATGTTCCTATAGTGAATCCAAGAGGTGGGAAATGAGAAAGAAAATACCTTACGGGATAAGTAATTTCCAGAGAATGATTGATGAAAATTACTATTTTGTGGATAAAACACGCTTCATTGAAGTACTGGAAAATTTTGATGAACCCTATCTTTTTTTCCTCAGACCACGCCGTTTCGGTAAATCTCTCTTTGTTTCCGTCCTTGAAAATTACTATGATAGAAGTAAAACAGAATTAACGGATAAACTTTTTAAGGATTTGTACATTGGTAGTCACCCTACACCTTTGAAGAATAGTTATTACATTTTGTCTTTTGATTTCAGTGGGGTAAATATAGATGATGAGGGATCAGTTTTAGCTAATTTTAAAGGCAAAATTCTCAAGGGAACTGACGCGTTTTTGAGGAATTACAATATTAATGTAACGTATGATAGAGAATCAACTCCTAACTTCATCTTTGATTCCTTTATAACTGCAATCACGCCTTTCTTAGCTGGGAAAATGTATGTCATAATTGATGAATATGATCATTTTACCAGCGATTTACTGAGTTTCAAAAAAGAAATCTTTGAAAAGATCGTTGCGAAGAGCGGTTTTTATCGTAAATTTTTTGAAGTCCTGAAAATAGGAACCAAAACTGTAATCGACCGGATTTTTATTACGGGAGTAAATCCATTTACTCTGGACAGTCTGACTTCCGGCTTTAATATCGGTTCTGATTTAACTCTTCACCCCAAATTGAACGAAATGTTGGGTTTTACAGAAGATGAGATATTCGCTATCTTCAAAGCCTGGGAGATAGATGACAACCTTATTAACCAGACCTTACCTGTCATGCAGAAGAATTATAATGGTTATCTGTTTGCAAAAAAAGCGGGTACTAGCGTTTATAACAGCGATATGGCACTCTATTTTTTAAAAGATTTTCTGACTACAGGTTATCCTCCTGAAGAACTAATTGATGAAAATATCGCCACAAGTTATTATAAAATTCGTCAATTTGTGCAGCTTGGAGATCAAAAAGGGAATATGAATGCTGTACAAAATATTCTGGAAGGAAATCCCACTTACGTGTCCCTGACTCAGAAATTTGACTTAGGCCAGAAGTTTACTACTGATGATTTAATGTCTGTTTTCTTTTACATGGGATTATTGACAATTACTGATTCCAGCTTAGGCCTCCTTGAAATGAGTATTCCCAACTACGTGATCAAAGAGCTATATTTTAAGTTTTTCAATGAGTTGATAGAAGAAAATTCCCACTACAATCTTAATGTATCTGTTATCAAATCTTCCCTTATGCAGTTAGCTAAGGAAGGAAATATCCAGCCCTTGGTTGGGATTACGGAAAGCATGCTCAGGAAGTTGTCGAACCGTGATTTCATAAGATTTGATGAGAAGTATGTCAAACTTATTTTCCTGACTTATTGTTTCCTGAGTAAAATGTATTATGTAAAATCCGAATATGAAGTTGAGGATGGTTTTATAGATATTGCTTTGTTACCGAATGATGTTGTAAAACCTCCTTATTTTGCCATTATTGAATTGAAATATTGTAAGAAAGAAAATTTCACAGAAGAGCTGCTACGAAGTAAGATAGAAGAAGCAGAACAGCAATTAGCAAAATATAAGCAAGCTGAAGAGTTGGCCAATATGCCGAATCTACTGAAGTTTATTGTTGTCTTCAAAGGTGATGAGTGCGTTTATCAGGAGCAATACTTAGAACCTGATCTGAATGTTTCTTTGTAGAGTCATCTCATTAGAATATTAAGGAGAAAAAATGCCGGGTTTAGAATCTTTCTGTGGGATATACTGTGGTGCCTGTCTTTGCAATATAGTCAAAGAGGCTGGAAATATCGAAGAAGTCGCTATCAAACTCAATCGTACTGTCGAACAACTGACTTGTACCCAATGCAAAACTGCTCTGTTTCAGGAGTGTTGTTTTGTTACTTGCTGCACTGCTCACAATTTTAACAATTGCTCTGAATGTCCTGACATGCCTTGTGAAGATTTGACAAAATTTGCTAATGATGGACTGAAACATCATGCTACAACAATACCCAATCTGCTTAGAATCCGGGAAATAGGACTGGATAACTGGCTAACAGAACAAAAAGAGTTTTATTCCTGTACCCAATGCGGACAAAGACTAGGATGGTCTTATACCGCTTGTGATAAATGTGGGAGTGAAGTTTAGAAGCATAGACATAATTCAATAAACAACCTTTTAGATCATATTTTCATAAAAATACAATATTCAAATAATATTATGTTCAATTTATAAGAATTTTGGGCTAAAGCCCATAGAGAAGAAAGGGAATTGGTTTGTTTTTTGTATATCCCAGCCTAAAGGCTGGGTCTATTGATGAATAACATGCTGCAGGAATATTTGTTTTGTTTGAAGTCGGCATATCAATAGCACCTGGCTTCAGCCTGGTGACTAAATAAACATCCACAAACCATTATCCCCAAGGGCTTTAGCCCAACTATCAATGAAGATTCTGCCCCAAAATGAAAGAATTTATGTTGTAGGACTACTATTAATCCTCTTCTTTTGCTTCTAAAATTGTCCGTCTTTCAATAACTTCTTCGAGATTGCCTTTCGTAATTTTATCATTGAAAGGAATCATGTTTTCCAACTCAAGATTCAAATGTTGGGCATCACCATTAAACAATTGCAGGAATCCGTGTTTGAGGATTTTGTTCTGAGTTTTTAGTTCTTCCAGGCGTCTTTCCATGATAATGTCAATCATGTTTTCATAATCAAGAGCATTGTCGTATTTAGTCATGTATGCGAGTAGTTGACCAATAGTTTTATCAGGTATGGATTCGATTAGATTTGAAAAATCCTTATAACCGTTCTCATTAATGTAATTTTTAACTTCAGAGATGAATTTAACGAGATCATGTACAGTATAGTCTGAAGCCAGGACTGGTAATGCAATACTTGATTTTCGCTCATAGCATTCCATGATCTTTTGTTTGACTTCTTCACTGACCTGCGGTAACTCTCCGCTTTGTTTCAGCTTTTCCACTAAAATCTGCAGATGCGTGATTGCTTTGACTGACATGTTTTTATAAATTTTGTCCTGAGCACTATCTTTGAGGCAGTAGATAAGGTTGCTTAGGTCGGGACCGGTCATACCTCTGAGGAAAGTTTGCAACTGACGGTTTCCCATTTCCATAATAACTCTTGAGAAATTAAAGTAAGCCATTTTCATCCTCCTTAACTAGTAATTGTCTGATTTTGGTAAGTAGTTGGCTCATTTGCCAACGTAAGGTTGCATAATTGGTGTTCAGAGTCTGTGCTATTTCCTTGAGAGATTTTTTATGATAGAAGCGTTCCTGAATCAGTAATTGCTCAAAATCTGATAACTGTTTCAGAAATTCTGTTGAGAAGTATTCAGGTTCAGAATCTTCAGGATCCTGAAAACTTTGTATTATTCTTGAAACCTGGCGTTTATGCCTGTAGTACTCTCTGATTTTGTTCCGACAGATACCATACACATATGCTTCGACTGACCCTGTTACAGTGCCTCTTTTACCCAACACTATCAGCAGGCATTCCTGCAGAATATCCTCTCTGTCCTCCGGATTACTGACTTTCTGGCGGAGATAGTTCACTAATTTAACTTTGATTTTGTTTTCTATCATAACACTCTCTATCTAATAGTGCAAATTAGAAACAAAATGTTGGAAAAAAGTCAAAGGATTTTCCAGATTGAGTGTCATGACATACTTCAAGTACCTGTTGCAATAGTAACCACTTCATCAAAATTTTAAATAATTATTTGACACTCTTCTCCCAAAATGGTAGAGCAAAGGATATCAAAACCGAAGAGGTGAAGAATGGGAAGAATTGAATGTATGGGAAAAGCCCTGTTATTTATGGAAGAGAATTTGAAACGAAAGATCAGTACCGAGGATATTGCAGACGCTGCTAATTATTCTCTCTGGTATTTTCACCGCTCTTTTACTTTGTTAACAGGATATCAACTTTTTGATTATCTGAGACGTCGCAGATTATCAGAAGTATGCTATGAACTGCTCTATACTCCTAAACCCTTGAAGCAACTGGCACTCGAGTACCAGTTCGAATCTCAGGAGGCATTCACCCGTTCTTTCAAGAGCTTTTCCGGTTATACCCCGGGTAAATTTCGCCGGGAAAAAGCAATTCCGGTTCGGTTTCAGGCAATAAATGCCGATAAATCCTATCACTATTTAAAAAAAGGAGAAACAAAGATGAAACCACGTTACGAGAACAAAGAAGCTTTCATGGTCACAGGAGTATTTATTAAAGCAAAACCAAGCGAGACCATGCATAAATTATGGGAAGAATTTATGCGGAGAATTAAGGAAATTCCGCATGTGAAAGATGATAAAACCTGCTATCAGGTCTGTGTATATGATGCAAAGTCTGCAGCTGACGAGAATTATCTGTTTATTGCAGGCATGGAAGTCGCGGAGGCAGGTCAAGTTCCGGAAGGAATGATGTGTCATCAGGTTCAGGCAGCTGAATATGCAGTATTTGAACATAAAGGTGCACTCGATAAACTTCATTCCACCTATGAATACATCTTCGGAGTCTGGATGAATGAAAATGACAAAGAAGCTGCCGAAGGTGACTGCCTGGAAGTGTACGACGAACGTTTTAAATATGGAGAACCGGATTCTGTACTGGAAATCTGGATCCCTGTGAAAAAGTAAAAAAATAATTGTTAAACCGGACCCGAGTCCTTGACTTGGGTTCGGTGGTAATATCATATTCGCTTGTTGGAACGATTGAGATGGAGTTCCGATGAGAAGCAAAAATCCTATTATAACAGGGACTTAGCATCGATATACAGGATGTTCAGGATTTGTGATTTGGATCAGGGAAAAGATCTTGGTTGTGGAGCACAGAAATGCTCTGCTTGAACTATATTTTTTTAAGAACAAACTCTTTGAGCATTAGTGCTTCTTTGTAGGCACTTTCGAGAGATTCTTTATCAATTCTTGCAACATCTTCATAACGAATGAGAACCGCAATATCATACAGATAGTCCAAATTCCTTAATAACATAAGATAAATTACCGAAGAATTTGCTTTCTTCTTCAAATTGTTTCCTTTCTTTAACAATGATATCCAAAGGAACCAGCTTGTTTATATTCCAGAGACGATTTCTTATGGCAAAAGTAAGAGCATTTTTATCTTCAAGACTAATTGAATTTTCCATTAAGATGAGGAAATCATAATCACTATCCGGAGTTGCAGTACCATTGGCTCTGGAACCAAAGAGAATAAGCTCCTTAGCAGAAACCTTGGCCATTTCTTCTTTAATATTAGCAATTAATTCTTCCAAAACTTGAGATGAATCCTTCATAATTCTATTCTCTCCTGTCTCTAATATACAAAATCAACGGGACTTGTCAAACAAATTCTCTGAGCTCTCTGCCTACAAGATAACAGATAAATGTTGCAACAATAAGCACAAACGGAAAAGAGAGCTTGGGGTGAAACCGGGTTAGAAATTTTGTTCTTCAATATTTGACCCGAACTGTGCAGTAGATTCTTTACAATCTGGGTCTAACACAATTCATTTTTCTTGACTTTGAGTCTCAATGGAAAATATTAAGATAATCTCAATTTCCCAAGGAGGTTGATTATAAAAAAGCTCATACTCATGATTTGTTTAGTCTTAAACATGTCGATAATGTTTTGTTTAGAATTCAAGGTGGAATCTTGTGAATTAGATACAGTAGAAAGAGTTAATACAAAAGACTGGATAAACGACAAAAATGCTGGAAATTATTTTATATTAAATGTTGTAACAGATGTGAAATCTCAATTATATTTGAGCGGAGTAGATGTAAGAAGAAAGCAACGATCTATAACATCAACACTTGTCTTAAAATCTGATGCTTGGGATAAATCTAAATTGTACCTGAAAAATACAGATGTAACGAAGAATGATAGTGATTCAACTCAGGCATATTACTTTATGCTTACCAATAATTATAATAATCCAAGCATTACTTTTTGTGCAAAAAACTATCAGCCGTTAATCTATAAAATACCCTTCAGAATAGATTCTTATAAAACATATAAAATTATTCTTAAATCGGTTGGCACTGACTACCCAGTTCTGAAATAGGTTGACTTTATTTTCTCTTCTACAGTATTAAAAACGAAAATATTTATGAGGGATCTATGCAGATAAAAGAAGCTGATCAGGCTGATTATATATTCATTGCTGAGTTATTCAGAAAGTTGAACATTACCTGGCCTCAGTATCCTATGTCCGTTGAAGAATTGCTTAAAGCTGATTTAAGGAATAAGAGTATTCTGTCTAAAAGGTATGTTGTCCTGGAATCAGGAAAACCCGTCGGGTATGGCAGCATCAGGCAAATGTCTCCCTACAACCAAAGAACCCAGTATAAAATCATTATTCTTACAGAGTCTGACTATTGCCGTAAAGGAATAGGTACTTCCTTATTTAACCATATCCTGACAGAGAATAAGATTGGATCAGATGCTGTCCTGAGTGCAGATGCCTATTCTGTTTATCCGGAATTACTCGGGTTCTATCAAAAATCAGGATTTCATGATAACTGGCAGGAAACACCTGTAATCGTAGATATCAATAATGTCGATTTAACTGGTCTTACAACAATGACTGCTCAAATCAGAGAACAGGGATTTGAAATATTTGCTTTAGAAAGTGCTCAAGCTTGCTCTGAAAGGAACAGGGAACTCTACAACCTTTACAATAAGATTTATGAAACTATTCCTTCGGAAGACGATTATGTATATGAAGCTCCAAGCTTTGAAAACTGGGAACAAGATCATATTCTGGCTGACGATGTTGTATTTGATTCCTGGTTCTATATTACCTATCAGGGTGAATATATCGGATTGAAAGAAGTGTTTTTCAACGAAGCGAAAACTGAGTTACTCGGTGGTTTAATGGGAGTTTTACCTGAATTCAGAAAACAAGGTTTAGCCAGACTCATGCAGTTGAAAACAATTGACTATGCACAGAGCTTGGATCATAAATATTTACGTTCCTGTACTGCTGTCAGTAATTACCCTATGCAGAAATTATTTCAGGATCTGGGCTATAAACAGTTATATGTCTGGCATCAAATGTACAAATTCTGAGGCCAAAAGATATAAATAAGCCCACTCTAAAAAGTTATTTATCCACAGAAGAGAATAAAATAGGTGTCAGGTGCCAGTAGAGATTAAGGACGAAAGAGGCTGATCAACGTTGAATCAGCCTCGCTGGACAATTTATTTACGTGTGTCAAGCAAATCTCAACTCTCAACTCTCAACTTTAACTTACTTCCCAATGATTCCGTCCACATGTTTTTTTTGTCTTGGAGTTAAGCTGTCATAATTCTTCTTTAAAATATCTTTGGGTATTGGTGTTATCTTTTCCAGTGCTTTTTGAGCTGAGTAGCGTACTTCCTGATACGGATCATCCAAAGCTGCAATCAAGGGTAGTACTGCATCCTGGGAACTAACTTTCTGCAAGGCAATAGCAGCTTCACGTCTGACTGTAACCAATGAATCACTGAGTAATTCTGTAAAAATCTGAATTGCCCGGGCATCCTTGATATCACCCAAAGCCTGTAAAGCTGCCTGACGGTATCGATTGGTTTTATTACAATAACTTGTTAAGATCGGATAAACCTGCTGGTCTTTAACTTCGCCCAAAAGCATGATCAACATGGGAATATTCTGCACCTGAGTCGTATCATTCAAAGCTTTTTGTAAATAAGGAATAGCCTTGGAACCGATCTTGGGAATGACTTCGAAAATAGTCTGTTCTTCACGTACAAGATCTGTATCCAATTGAGACATCAAATAAACCATGGCAGTATCGCCCATGGCAATCAGTCTGTCGCGGGCGGGTTTGACAATATGCATATGCTTTTGAGAGGCTACAGAAGCCTGCAGAAAGAGCATTTCCACATCCGCTGCCAGTTTCATATTGCTGGGAACAGCATCATAAGGTTTGGTGGGAGCAATGACATTCAGATAGGAATTATTGGTATCAATCCCTACCCCGTATGTTGACTGCAGCCATTGTTTATTGTTTTTTAAGGTTGTTGTTGTATAACCATCATTACCATTCAAATCCAGAAAAATCCCGATGTCACCATAATCCCGACGCCAGTCTGAATATCCCTGCACATTTGCACCCCGATAACTGTAGGCATCATTACCATTCACATCACAGAGGAAACTGAGGGCATTGGCATTACCACCACCCTGAGATAAATCGGAACAAACATAATTGTCATCACCTTTATAGTCAAATAACCCACCGAATGCCAGATCATGTCCACAGCCCTGGGAGACACCTTTGGCAATATAACTGTCATTACCGGCATAGTCTGCCAGAACTCCAAAAGCCAAATGCACTCCGGCACCCTGTGCATATTGATAGGATACATAATGGTCATTTCCGGATTTATCGATTAATCCACCAAGAGCATACCAGTATCCCACACCCTGACCATAGATATCTGAAACATAATTATCATTACCTTCCTGATCGGCCAACAAACCGATACCACCGGAAAAATAGGGTCTTTCACCCAGACCAAAACCCTGGGAAAGACTCTCAAAATGATCATCGTATCTTAAAACATCGACAATATTCTTTTTGACAATATAGTCATCATTGCCTTTGGAATCAATTAATGCTCCCATTCCACCTGTGTAGCCAAAGCCCTGTCCATAAAGAATACATTCATAGTTGTCATTTCCATTCTTATCGATTAGTAAACCAATACCCAGATCTCCGGCTCCCTGAACCATTGTATTGGCAAAATAATGATCGTCACCTTCACTGTCATTCAATACTCCGATCCCAAAGATTCCACAACCCTGAGAGAAATTGTTTGCTTTGTAAATATCATCACCTTTATAATCACACAGGAAGTTTATTCCCCAGAAGCCACAACCCTGAACAAAGTCTTGTCCTTGATAAATGTCATTCCCGGTAAAATCAAGAAGAATGAATAAACTGGAAGTTTCTTTTAAATTAAAGAGATTATCACCTTTGAAATCGAGAACGCAAACCGCATTGTTCAAATCTGCATCTGTTTGGGGATTAATCACAATATTGCCTAATTCGGTGGTAATAATCCGATAATCCTGTTTACTTTTTGCCGGATCAGCCAAGGTTTCAATTTCTTTAATAAGTGCGGCAGTTTCTATACCAGCCTGAACAAGAGAAGTTTTATCCATTTTGGCAGCCATTTTGAAGAATTTTTTACGTTCTTTGTCAGCCCGCATCGTATTTTCTCTGGCTTTTTTAAGATCATCTTCATCTCCGGAAGAACCGCCATCGAAGAACATCTTCCGGGCATAAGTTTTCAAATATTTTGTTTCTTCAACGGTAAAAGGAGAAAATGCAAGATCAATATTTTTTTGAATAGATGGCAATTTTCTGCATAACAGATCCACGATTTTAGCATTGGCAGGTGAAAGATCATCCAGAGGATTACTAAAAAGTGATTTTTTTATTTTTAAAGGATTTGCTGTTACTAAAGATTTTTGAGCAGGAATATCAAGCATTCCGGCATATCTGGCTAAAATGGAGGCAATGTCAGCCTGGTTATTGAAGGAATAGTCGGCTAATGAGTCACAAACAAAAAAAGAATTCATAGGTTTTTCGAAGAGTCGATCAATTACTTTTAATCTGTAGATATCGGGTTTGCTCTTGTTAATCACGATTGTAAGATCCTGTTTCTCCATTTTCAAGGCTGTCAGAGCAGAATCAACATGAGCTGTAGATAGAATATCAAGTGGCGTGGAAAAAAGATTTGTAATCAGCAAGAGACAAAAAATAATCAGGAAATTTTTCATTATTTACTCCTTTTGAGGAAAGTTGGCAGTGAACAGTGGGCATTTTGCAATTAATGCCTTCTGCTTTTTATAAAGATATCACTTTCCTGCCTTGACCTTCAAATGCAGAGATTAACTGCATCATAGGCACATTCTGATAATAATATTTATCAGGAATCTCATAATTTTAAAGTTTTTTTACGTCAAGCAATGAATATACTTGACTAAATAAAAACTTATAGAAATCTTTTAACTGGAATAATATGGAGGCTAAAAATGGCTGATGTTATTGATTATAAAATTTTAGGTGACGACATGCAGTTAGTCATCGTCGAACTGGATTACAATGAAGGTGTCTTTGCAGAACCCGGATCCATGATGTTTATGGAAGAAGGAATTGAAATGCAGACAGGAACCGGAGGCGGCCTCTGGAATGGTTTTAAAAGAATGCTGACAGGAGAAAGTCTCTTTGTTTCAGCATTTTATAACAAATGTCTGGATAAAAAGAAAGTAGCTTTTGCCGCACCTTATCCAGGGAAGATCTTACCCTTGGATTTAGCCCAAATTGGAGGCGAATTCCTTTGTCAAAGATCCAGTTTCCTCTGTGCTGCACAAGGTATTAATCTCGAAATAGCTTTCACAAAGAAGCTCGGAGCCGGATTTTTCGGCGGAGAAGGCTTTATCTTGCAACGAGTAAGAGGCGATGGTCTTTGTTTTATACATGCCGGCGGTACATTAGTCAAAAGAGAGCTCCAGCCAGGAGAAACTCTTTTTGTGGATACAGGCTGTCTCGTTGCCTTCTCTCCTTCTGTACATTATGATATTAAATTTATAGGTGGTTTCAAAAACACCTTGTTTGGTGGGGAAGGCCTGTTCTGGGCCACACTTAGCGGTCCGGGAACAGTGTATCTGCAGAGTTTACCATTCTCCAGACTGTCAGACAGAATCAGATCTTCAATGTACTCAGGCGGAAAAGAACAAACAAATGGATTAGGTGGCCTTCTCGGTGGTTTACTTAACGGGGATAGATAAACAGGAAAAATAATGATAAAACAAAAAGAAATTCAATCTCATCTCAAAAATAGTCGATCTGTCGAAGATCTAACCGAAACATTTGAATTCAGTTTGAGAAATTTAGTCTTGGATGATCAGCTTAAGATTAATGATTATGCTGAGAATATTCGTCAGTCATTTCAACGGATTGTCAGTTTATATAATGAGACATTAGAACAATCGCTTACAGATAGTCTGACAGGTTTATATAACCGGAGATTTTTGTCGGCTCAGGTACCGGCTCTGCTTTCTTTGGCAAATCGACAGGCTATACCGGTAAGTGTTCTGATGCTTGATATAGATGACTTTAAGTCCATAAACGATACATATGGACATCAAACCGGGGATGATGTTTTGGCTGCTCTGGCCAACCTGATAAAGACTCATTATCGCAAGAGTGATATAACTGTCAGATTCGGAGGAGAAGAGTTTGTAATTATTCTTTTTAACTCAGATGCCGCTCAGGCGTTTAACATAACTACAGAACTGCAAAAGAAAATTAATGATTTAACCTTACACAGCAAGAAGAATGAGCCCTTCAAAGTTTCAGTCAGTGCAGGTATCTCAAGTCATTACATTGGGCAGGAAAATATGGAACTTCATTTAGAAAAAATGATTGAGCAGGCTGATATTGCACTTTACAAATCCAAAGCAAATGGTAAGAATAGAATTGTTAGATATCTAAGTGAAGAAGAAGAAGAAAATGAGAAAATATATAAGTGAGGTAAATAATGGCTGAAGTCATTGTCAAAATGCTAAATAAAATTTACGAAAATGGTTTTCATGCCGTAAATAATGCAGAGTTTGTTGCAGAAGATAAAGAATTTGTCATCCTGGTCGGACCATCTGGTTGTGGGAAAACTACAACCTTGAGAATGATTGCAGGGCTGGAAACAATTACTTCCGGAGAGATTTTTATTGGGGAAAAACTGGTTAATGATGTGCTGCCTAAAGATAGAGATATAGCCATGGTTTTCCAGAATTATGCTCTCTACCCTCATATGACAGTCTATGACAACATGGCTTTTGCCTTGAAGCTACGCAAGTTTTCCAAAGAAGAAATTGATAAGAAAGTAAAAGATGCAGCCAAGCTTTTGGGAATCGAGGAATTACTCTTTCGTAAACCCAAACAGCTGTCCGGTGGTCAAAGACAGAGAGTAGCTCTTGGCCGGGCAATTGTCAGACAACCCAAAGTATTTTTGTTTGACGAGCCTCTTTCTAATTTAGATGCCAAACTCAGAGTCCAAATGAGATCAGAAATTGTAAAACTGCATCGTACTCTTGCCACTACTATGATCTATGTAACTCATGATCAGGTTGAAGCTATGACAATGGGCAGTAAAATTGTAGTTATGAAAGATGGTTTTATTCAACAGATTGATTCACCTCTACAGATCTATAATCATCCTAAAAATCTTTTTGTAGCAGGATTTATCGGTAGTCCTGCAATCAATCAGGCTAAGGGAAAAATCGTTGAAGATAAGGGTAACTTATTCTTTACTGATGGTCATATTCGGGTTCAACTTATCCCGGAGCAACAGGAAATATTGAAAGCCTATAAAGATAAAGAGATCATCATGGGTATCAGACCAGAAGATATTTATGATTCTGATTATGATTCTCTGGCAGAATTCCCCCAAAATGCTGATACGATCTGCGATGTCGTTGAACCTATGGGAAATGAATTTATCGTCTATTTGACAACCCCGAATTTTAAGATCACTGCCAGACTGGATCCCAAGAATATGCCGGAAGTAACCAAGCCTTTTAAAATAACACTTGATATGAAAAAGGCACATTTCTTCGATCCGACAACTGAACTGTGTCTTTTCTAAAATGTGAATCACTAATTGAGGCGAACAAAAAAAGTTCGCCTTTTTTTATAAAAAAATGTAACACAATCCTATTCTAATTGTTATACTTGCAGGGAGAGAAATGAAGGAGGTTTTTGAATGTCTGATGAGAAAGAAATAATTCTCCGAGCAAAAGATGATATAAGAGCATTTGATTACCTTTACGAAAAGTATTTGCCTATGATATTCAGCTTTGTCATGCTACGGGTCAATAACCGGGAAGTGGCCGAAGATATAGTCTCCGTTGTTTTTTATAAAGCCATGAAGAATCTGGCGTTATTCCGCTGGCGGCAAATACCGTTCAGTGCCTGGCTGTATCGGATAGCCAGTAATGAAGTAGTAAATTATTACAAAAAAGAAAGAACTCAAAAACGTATCAAAAAAGGTGTGTTTACGGAGGATGAACCTGTATTTGAAGAGAAACAGGAAAACAGATTCTCTTATGATTTTCTGCATCATTATATCCGACAATTAAATCAGAAAGAACAAGAAATTATTACTCTCCGTTATTTTGAGAAAAAACCCTTTGCTGAGATCTCAAGCTTATTGGGAAAGAATGAATCCAGTATAAGAGTTATCGTACACAGAGCTCTCAAAAAGCTCGAAAAACTAATCCCTGAGGAGGTGTTAGAAGATGTCTATGAAAAAGTATCTGAGATCAGTTGAAATTCCGGATTTGCACCCGGGTCCATTTGCAGTCAGACTAAAGTATGAACTGAAAAATGATTTTCTCCGCAAGAAACATTTCAGTCTGGTGCCTGTATTTTCAGCCGGTGCCTGGGTAGTCGTTCTGCTTGTAACAGGATTGTTTATCATGAAACCGGATATCCCTTCCAAACTGCATTATGCTATCTGGAAAACTCAACCTCTACCGGCTCAAACCCAAGCGAAAAACTACTATCAACCTGTAAGTGTTTCTAATACAGGAATCATTGATCGCGAAAACGAAGATTCCTTAACCGGATTCGGACAACTCGAAGAAGATAAAACCTATTTAGTACGCAAAATAAAAGATGCCAATAACAAATTCATCTTTTATGTCAGTGAAATCAAAACCGATAAAACTCCCAAAGTAATTTATTAGGATAATATGAGAACACTATTGTTTGTTTTTTATTTATTGTATGCATTTACATTAAACTGTGCAAATACATATCTGGGTTTGTATCTGGAAAATTTAACCAGTTACGAGAAAAAACTCTTCGATGTTGAAACAGGTTTACGCATAGATTCTGTTTTATCTGATTCTCCTGCTGAAAAAGCAGGCCTGAAAAAGAATCAGATTATTCTGAAAATCAACAATAACAAAATCATAAATGAAGATTATCTCTATAGTTTCATCAGTAATTTCAATCCCAAAGACAAAATTAGTCTTCTTATCCAGGATAAAAAACTTCGCTTTGTCAAAAAAGTGGAACTCGGAGATAAAAGACAGCTCTTTGTGAATATGAATAACCAGAGAATGAGTTCCGATCCCTTCTTTTATCTCGGAGCAAAAGGTATTCCTGTGAATGCAACTATTGCTCCCGTGTTTCAATTACCTCCGGGAATCCTTTTGACAAACATCCCCAATAACTCCCGGGCAGACAAATTCGGTCTGAATGATGGTGATATACTTATGGAAATAAACGGACAGAAAGTTTCAAGTACGAAACAACTTTCCGATTGTTTCAGCTGCGTGTCATCTGCTAAACCGGCAACTATCAAAGTTTATCGGAATGGTAAGGTCTTTCAGAAGAAAATAACACTTGAACCTGTAAAATCAGCAAACTCCATCACTTCGAATGAAATGGTAATTATTGGACCTCATATATATGATGAGGAACTGTACTATATTCAGGAATTACAAAAGTGGATGCAATCAATTCCCAGTCAATCCGAGATCCAAAAGAAGCAAATGCAAAAAGAAATTAAGCTGATGCAGCAGAAAATAAATAATATTAAGAATCGTTTGGAATCAAATAAATAGTTAATAGTTAGTGGTTAGCCGTTAAGGGTTAATAGCTAGTCGTTAATAGGAGCAAATTATGGCAGGAAAGACCATATTAATAACAGGTGCATCGAGTGGAATAGGTAAAGAAGTAGCTATGTTTTTCAGTGATAAAGGCTGGAATGTGGCTGCTACAATGCGGGCACCTGAAAAAGAACATGAATTAGGCAGAAAAGCACATGTAAAATTATATAAATTGGATGTTACTGATCCTCAGATGATCAAAGATACAGTGAGTAGAATTATAAATGATTTCGGAGCAATTGATGTTTTGGTTAATAATGCCGGATATGGTGCGGTAGGTATCTTTGAGACTTTTACATCTGAAATGATCTCCAAACAGATCAATACCAATATTATCGGTCTGATGAATGTGACTAAAGAAGTAATTCCTCATATGAGAAACAGACAGAAAGGTTCAATCATCAACATTGCATCGATTGGTGGAAAAATGGCTTTTCCCTTGTATTCCATATATCATGCCACCAAGTTTGCTGTAGAAGGATTCAGCGAATCTTTGTCTTACGAATTAGCACAATTCAATATTAGGGTAAAAATAATTGAACCAGGTCCCATAAAGACGGATTTTTACTCACGTTCCCAAGATTTGGCTCAAGTTGAAGTTCTCCCTGAGTATGCAGAATATTTTAACAGAACCTACGGGAATCTGCAAAAATCCGGGAAAAAGGGATCTCATCCCAAAAAAGTAGCCAGAGTAATCTATGAGGCTGCTCTCGATAAAAGCCCCAGACTACGTTACCCCATCGGTGGTTTTGCCCCTCTGATCCTATTCCTGAGGAAGTATTTCAGCGATGAACGATTTATGAGACTTGTCCGTAAAATTACGGAAAGATAAAATATAAAAGGGCGATCAATCGATCGCCCTTTTTTTCATGTCCAACTCAGCTGCTTAATCAAACTTACTGATCATTTCTGAAAGGGTTGGCAGTAACCCAATACTGTTGTTTTTTGCTTTAAAAGATTTTGTGACCAGCTTGTTATTGTCAACCATCCCAAAACCGTTAAAATCTATTTTTAAATCGTCTGCTTTTCCTTTCAATACAATCAGACTAACCCCACTGGAAGTACCTGTTATACTGTTGAAAATAATTTCATTCAATTCTACTGAGACCAGGCCATTCAGATTCAGATTCAAATGCTCGCCCGTAATAGCCTTTTGCCCTTTTAGGGTTAGAATTCCTTTCGACTCTATTTGAGTGACTTGGGATAAAGTTAAATTGATCTCTGCCTTTTTCAGCATGGATTTTTGCTTGATAATTAAACGATTGTTTTCGATAGAATAGGTTACTCCACTCGCATTTTTTTCACTCAAATTGAAGTTTGTTTTCTTGTCCTGGCTCAGATTGATCTTGAAATTGCCGTCAAGACTGAGTTCGGTAACTGTTTCCAATTGCTTGTTGAAATCTGTTGATGTTTGTTGGTCTGACATGTTGTCTCCTTTGATAGCAAGTAAATTCAGGGAAAAAGCCATCGCCAGGATGGTTATTAATGCGGTAAAAACAAGTGATTTCATATCACCCTCCTATATAGTATTCCTAATTAAGAATACTAATAGTAAAAAGGAGGAAATCAGTCAAGATAAAAAAATAGTCTGTGTAGATTTTCTGCACAGACTACTCACAAAGAGTTTGTTTAGGGTAGATATTTAAGGATCAGTGCTTTGTTTTTTTCCATATCTTTACCTACACCCCACCATGTGTTGGCTTTGTCACAGACTATATCATTAAGGTACCATTCTTCAATAAAATCCGGCAGTTGTTTTTTGTTAAGTAATTCCCATTTTTTATTTTTATATTCCAGTATAACGGGTTTGTCGTTTTTAGACACCCCACCAGCCAGGCCATAATCTGAGGTGGAAAAATAGATGCAGTTTAATGCCCAATTCTTAGAGATATCCGGTACATCAACCGCTTCCCATTTTAAGCCGTCCCAGTGTCCGATTTTACCCCAGGTATCAGACATATTACCCGTACACCAGCCATCATTGGCACTGAAGAAAAAGTAATCAGTCCGCCAGGCATTCTTGAGAGGAATAGGTTGTTCAACATCGACCCAATCTGTACCATTTGCATGGATCTCATAAGTATTCCAGGGAGCATCGAACTTGGTTGTGCCCCACAAATTGCCTTCTCTTTGACCACCAAACCAGACATCATCAGCAGATAAAGCAGTTACTGTTCTGAAAAGATGTTTTTTGAGTAGTTCTTGAGAGCCTTTGGAATACCATTTCCCGTCCTGATAATATAGAACAACTGCACCTTTTTGTTTGCCTGAACCTCCTACTGCCCATCCTTCATTTACATTGAGAAAATAAACACCTAGAAGCATATAATCATCGACCTGTACTTCAGGAATTAATTCTTCTACAATCCATTGACCCTTAAGGTAATGCAGGATGAGGCCTTTCTGAGTTTCATTGTTACATCCAACAGCCCAACCTTCTTCTTTCCCAAAAAAATGACAAGCTCTCAGAGTCCAATTCTTGCTGATGTTCGGTACTTCAATTTTATTCCACTTGCCATCAGTATAGGAAAAAACCAAACCTTTACGGTTTTCCATATCAAACCCGACAGCCCAACCGCATTGCGGCGAAGGAAAAGAAACGCTCCACAGCATGGAGTTTTTACTATCGACAGGAAGATCAACCTTTGTCCATTGACCAGAGTAAAGAAGGGTGATAGAGAAAATCACCAGGCATGTTGTAATAAATAGTTTTAACATGATTCACCTCCTATAAGTTTACAGCTAAGTAACCAACAGAACAGATTATAATAGTAAATTTATGGTTGTCAATAGGGAAAACAAATTAGTTGTTAGTTGTTAGTTGGGGAGGGAGAGTGGTTAATGGTGAGAGGTAAGTGGTAAGTGGTCGGACAAGTCAGACAGGTCGGACGTGTCGAACGAGTATGAATGTTCAAAAACAAAAAGCCGGTACATGAGAAGCACCGGCTTTAACTGTTTAAGAAAAGGTTATTTAATATTTATCCATGATTTTTTGGATGGTTCCGTCTTTTTTCATGGAGTCGAATACTTTTTGTAGTTGTTGGATGAAAGCATCAGGGGTATTCTTGTTAAAAGCAATATAAAGATCAGCAGAGAGAAGAGTGTAAACTGATTCGAAATCGGCATAGTTCTTAATGGTGTTTTTCATTTCCCACTTTGCCACATTTTCTTCATAAGCCCAGAGAGTGATTCTGTCGGTATCGAGTTTTTTGATATTTGAACCCATATCTGCAGTAAGATCAATGTTGGTGATGCCGGCTTTTGTTAAAAGTTGATGCCCGATATCATCTCTGATAGCACCACAGGGGTAATTCTTTATATCTGCTGGGGAGTTGATTTTGATTTTTTTTGCTTTTTTGGCAAACAAGACGATTTTAGTAGGGGAGATGGGGCCGACCCATTTAAAGAGTGGCTCTCTTTCCTTAGATCTGGTCATCGAGAACAGGATTGTATTAGGTTTTTCCTGGACATCTTTATAAGAACGTGCCCAAGGTAAAACCTGGATGTCTTTTGCTGTTTTCTTGCAGTTTGTTCTTTTCATTAATTCCGACATCATTTCGATAGCCATACCTTTTACAACTCCATTTTGCTCGAAGTTGTAGGGTGGATACTCTTCTGTCATAATGGTGAAATCATCAAGGGTGAGAGCTTTGAGACACATTGGTACTAACAAGGCTAACATAACGATTAAATAGAAAACTGTCCTTTGCATAAAATCTTCCAACTATTATTCTTGCAAAAAATAAAACCAATCTTGGAATAAGTCAAGAACATAATATTAAAAAATTGAAAAAAACTACTTGACAGACTCCAAGGATTAGGTAATTAGGTAATAAGTTAAATAATTAAGGGAGGCAGGATGAAGGATGCTTTTTTCAAGGCCATGTCTGATGCAAACAGACGGAAAATTCTGAATCTGCTTAAAGAGAATATGCAAATGTCAGCAGGAGAAATATCTGAGCATTTTGATATTTCTAAGCCGGCACTCAGTGATCATCTGAAGATTCTCAGGAATGCAGATTTGATTCAGGCGACCAAAAAAGGGCAGTTTATCTATTACCGAATCAATACAACGGTGATGGAGGATTTACTACAGTGGTTCATTACATTTTTAAAGCACGATGGAGGTGAAAAATGACACTAAAAAAATATTGGTTTACGATCATGATTCTGGTGATACAAGTACTGGGATCATTATATTTATGTATGTCTTTACCGGCAGATGCAAAAGTTCCAATCCATTGGAATTATAAGGGTGAAATTGATAATTATGCAAGTGTCTGGTCATCTTTTTATACCTTTAACGGGATAAATGTGGGATTATTTCTGTTTTTCTTAGCTTTCCCTTTATTTTCTCCCTGGTATAAGAAGAACCAGAAACAATATGAAAAGCTATTGCCTGTAATAGTAGGCGGAATGATCATGTTATTTGCTGCAATTTACTTATTCAGTTTGATTACCGTATTTTATCCCGGTTTTAACAGTAGTGCAGGAATAGATTTTCTTATTGGCATTTTACTGATATTTTTGGGTAATCTGATGCCGAAGATACCCAAGAATTTTTTTATTGGGATTAGAACACCTTGGAGTCTTTCATCGGATGAAGTATGGTTTAAGACACACAGAGTGGGTGGGTATTGTTTCGTCATGGGTGGCATACTGATGCTGTTTAAGGGATTTTTGCCTGTGGACTGGTCTGTTCCACAGATGATTCTGACGGTCAGTACAATAGCTTTGTTTGCTTATCCGGTTATATATTCTTTTATCCTGTTTAAACAGAATAATTGAAAAATGGATTGATATCTTTGGTACAGATATATTAAATTTTTGCTCTATTTACGGCTGATATTCAGTCAGATTCCAATATACGGAGAAAGGACTCATGTCGTACTCCGCTTTGACCGGGATCCGCTTTTCGTCGTCTGTGAACCAAAAATACAGAGAATGATATTCGCTGACCAGATTGTTGGTCAGCATATCGCTGTTTTCTTTCTTCTTCTTCTGCAAATTCGTGAAGTCTATCTTATATTTAAGTACTTTTGTTTTACCCAGTACTGTGCGGATACTTTCCTTTTTCAGGAGTTTGTACTTTGCCTGCCATTGAACTTTATTGGCATCCAAATTGAAAACACCGTTTGTTTCTGCAGTTCTTGTTCTTAAATAGTATAAACACGAAAAGAAATCCCTGGTCCGATCATTGATCTTATACTCCTGCAGAGTATTCTTCAGGCTGTTCACATACTTGGCATTGAACAGTTTCTGATCATAAGAAGTCGAAGACTTTTCTTTGTACTTGCTTTGATTAATGTTCTTGTTATAACTCTGAGTAAGATAATCCTCCTGATACTCTGAAATATACAAATTATCAAGACTCTCTGTCATAGTATTGGTAAATCCTGTGGACTTAGCTTTGACAGTGATCCTGCCCTTATCGGCTCCCTTTGCGTCGATCATCGTAACTCTGACAACAGGTATGCCCAGATAATTGATGTTAAAGAGCATTTCTTCCCCAAACAACTTACCAGTAAGTAATACAGTCAAAATCAGCAGGAATTTATATCTCATCTTCCTCAACTTTTGCAGGATATATTTTCATGCGTACATTGGTAATTCTTTGACGTTTTACCTGGGATATTGTAAAAACAACCTGCTCTTTATACTTATAGACTTCATTTTTGGTCGGGACTTTATTCATTTCATCGTAAAGAAATTCGGCCACATTGTCATAAGCCTCTTCATCAATATCCAACCCAAATTCCCTGTTTAACTCATCAATAGAATGCATCCCGTTGACCAGATATTCGGAATCTCCAATCTTAGTCAACATGGGTGGTTCCTCATCATATTCATCCATGATTTCTCCAACTAACTGCTCCAGAATATCTTCAATGGAGATCAACCCGGATGTCCCACCGTACTCATCTACAACAACTGCAATCTGGACTTTTTTGGTCTGAAACTGGTTTAAAAGGTATTGGATCTTCATGTTTTCTGTGACAAAAAATGCTTTTCTGAGCAGAGATGAGATGGTCTTTTTCTCTGGATTCAATAAGATATCTTTGGCATAAATCACTCCGATAATATCATCGATCGATTTTTTATAAACAGGTATGCGGGAATAACCTGAATCTATAATAATCTTTTTTATCCCTTCTATTCCATAGGATACTTCTGCACCGATTATATCTACCCTGGGAACCATTACTTCCCTTACTTCTGTTGAAGAAAAGCGGAAGATACTGTCGATTATCCGTTTTTCGTTTTCTTCCAATTGATGTGTAGAGTTTTTAGATATCAGCAGATTACGGAATTCTTCAGAAGAGATTGAGTTGTCCGGGTTATAGACAAATGTTTTTTTGGAGAAGATCATACTGATATACTCGAGCATTTTAACGATAGGGAAAAGCACTGTTTTGATGATTTCCAGAATAATTCCGGATAATCCGGCAATTGTCTCAGCTTTGGAATAAGCAAAAAGCTTTGGTATGATCTCACCAAAGAAAAGAAGTAGAGAAGTCATGATGACAATTTCTACGGAAAGACTGAAAAACTTCGAGGTTAACTGCAGTCTTTCCCCAATATCAACAGCGATTACCGCTGCGATTGATGATGCGAAAACATTTACAAAAGTATTGCTCAAAAGAATGGTGATCAGTAATTGTCTGGGTTTTTTTAGTAATCTAAAGATAGTTTTGGTGCTAAAGGAGTTGTCTTTCTCCAGTTTTTTTAATTGTATTCTTGATAATGAAAAAAATGCTGTTTCAGATCCTGCAAAGAATGCAGATAAAATAAGACATACGAAAATTAATAAATAATGCGATCCTGAGTCTTCCACTTGTTGCTTTTATTCCTCCCTAACTAGTTTCCAATATTTTTTTTGCAATTCTTCCATCACAGTTTTCTCTCTGATGGAGATATGATCATAGCCTAAAAGATGAAGCAGCCCATGTAAAAACAAAAACTGAACTTCTCTTTCCAAACTCTGATTACCTTTTTGATTATCTGCAACACTTATGTCAATAATAATATCACCCAAAAAATTAATTCCGGGTATTTCCGCTGAAAAAGAAAGCACATCCGTGACAGAATCCTTTCCTCTGTATTTTCGATTATACTCTTTAATAGAACCATCATCGCACAAAATCAGGTTCAAACTGGCTGTCTCCAATCTTTTTTGTTCCTGAGACAAGACTCGACAGACATCTTCGAACAGCTCTTCCGCAAACTCTCTGTCACTCTGGTTATCCAATAAGATCTCAGTCATGTTTATCTTCCGGATATTCGATTCTTTTCCGGTAAACCCCAACCAGAATAGGAAGCATGGCATGTTTGGCTATATCCAGTTCCATGATGCTGATGGGTGCTTCTGACAGTTGATTTTCCTGCATTAATCTGAGAATCGTGTCATCTATGATCTTTCTGATGATCTCTTCATTAACTTCTGAAAGGGACTTGGTGATCGACTCTACTATATCTGCCACCATTACCAGTACAGCCTCTTTACTATTAGGCTTTGGCCCTGCATAGTTGAACTTGAACTCGTCTATAAACTGATTCTCATCCTTGGCTTTCTGGTAAAAATAACGCACCTTGCTTGTCCCGTGATGCTGTCTGATAATATCTATGATCTCTTTAGGTAGTTTAAACTTTCTGGCCAGATTGATTCCTTCCTGCACATGTTCTTTAATACTGAGTGCACTTTGCTGATAAGGCTTTTTCTGATGTTCTTCTCCGGCATGCGGATTGTTTTCTATGAAGATCTCAGGGTGGAGAATTTTACCGATATCATGATAATAACTTCCGACTCTGGTGATCAAGGGATTAGCGTTGATGGCTTCGGCTGCAGCTTCGGCTATGTTGCCCACTATCAGAGAATGATGATAAGTCCCGGGTGCCATTACAGCTAATTTCTTCAATAAAGGTGAATTGAAATCCTGAAAACTGTATAATAATTCCCGGGTTGTTAATTTAAAGATCTTTTCAACAGGATTGATCAAAAGAAATGCTCCGATATATGCGATCACAACCGATGTCGTAGAATAGATCAAATGAAACAAGAGGATATTATACTTTTCGTGATTTATAAATGAGATGAGCAGACAAAATACCCAGATCGCAACAGTTGAATAGAACAAAGAAGATAAATAATATACTTTATGAGAC
Organism: uncultured Candidatus Cloacimonadota bacterium; assembly: GCA_964419225.1. GTDB lineage: Bacteria > Cloacimonadota > Cloacimonadia > Cloacimonadales > CAYQPF01 > CAYQPF01. Next base: position 27,542 of record CAYQPF010000023.1, read on the forward strand.
AATAACCTGCTGATGATCAACCCGCAAAGCACAGGCAGTATATGTGTAAACGGATTGATAAAATCCCAGTTCAACAACAGACTGGAAATGCATAAATTCAAAAAAGCATAACTAAGTGCCGTAGGCAGATCGTAAAGAAAGAGTACGATCAGAATGGTCAAACTGTAGGGTAAAACTGAATTAGGCAGCTTCAACACCCGCACCAGAACGAGATTAATAATTACAGAAATAACCAAATTAAAAATAATGACTTTGTATTTTGAAGGATCGTACAGATCAAAGAGCTTCAAAGCCAGGAAATATGTAATCAAAATCAGGACTAGTAAAAGGAAAAAGCTGACAAATACCAGGATGTTCTCTGTTTTTTCCAAAGAGAACGGATTCTGGGTGGCCTTCTCCAAAGAAGAGATTTTTCTCAATACATCCTGAGTGATCACATCATTCTTGTTCACTATTATCTCATTTTTCTGGGTAGTACCCAGACCTTTATTCAGATTATCTTCCAGTTTTTCTTTTTCCAGTTTGTTTTTCGTCTGATCAAATTCCACATTTGAGAGTAAAGCATAAGTCATTATGTTTTGGACAGCTCTTTTCTCTACGGGATTTTCAAAGGAATTTATCATCATTTTTTTGGCATTAACTAAGGTAATACATTCTTCAGGAGTTTGAAAATAAGTTTTATTATCCTTAGTGATTTTAATTGTATCGGAAGGCATTTGCTCAAAAATCGGGATTTGAGCCAGTTTATCAAGTTCTTCAAATAATCTTTCATAGAGATACAATCTGCTCTTGTCTTTACTGAGGAGGAGGATGGTTGATTGATCTAATAGAATGCTGTCTTTATTGAGGAGCCTTTTTATTTCCGGAATGCTTTTAGAACTGTTAAAAATATCAAATAGTTTATTAAACCTTTCCTGAATCAGAAAATTCTTCGTGTCGGAGATCTTATAATCTTGTTTTAGAGTCTTAAATTCTTTGTCTAATTGTGCTGCAATTTCTTCAGGGGTAGGGTAAATAGTGAAAGTTATCGGAGAAATAATATCCTGTTCTGCGATTTGTCCAAGCTTAATGTGAAATTTGGGATTGATGGAAAAACTGTTATTATAATAGATAAAACCAATTGTAATCAACAGGGCGGAAAAAATGATGGAGCTTAGAATTTTTTTCATTTTGAGGTATAGAGCATCCTTACGGATGCTCTATTTAAAATATATCAGTCGCGGGGAAGCTTGAGGATTTGATTGATTTTCAAGACATTAGGATCTTTGATCTGATCTTTATTGGCTCTGTAAATAAGAGTCCATTTTGCACCTTTACCATAAACTTCAGGATAAGCTGCAATTTTCCAAAGACTTTCTCCCCGATAAACCTTCCAGGTTGTTGGTAAGCCTCTCGGAATATTCAAAACCTGATCAATCTCTACTACATTGGGATCTTTGATCACATCACGGTTCGCTCTGTAAATGATACCCCATTTGGAAGGATCACCATATATAGAGTCATAACCGGAAATCTTGGAAAGGTAATCACCTTTGGCGACTTTGTATGTATCACCTTTGGGTGCACTTGTTTCTTCTGGTTTAATCGCCTGCTTAAGAGTCAGAATCTTCTTCTCAATATCACCGATTTGGGCCTTGAATTGAGGTAATTGAGAAACATTGGAAGACTCTTTGTACTTGTTGAAATCTTCAGCCATTTCCACTAATGCTTTGGAATATTCCCAAAGTTCACTGTCTGACAGCTTATTCCAATCATCCAGTTTTTTCTGGTAATACGCCAGCTTACTATCCACATTTCCGATTTCACGGTTTAAAACAGTTGTATCGACATCAGCCAGTTCCAGTTTTTTCAGAAGCTGGGTCATGCTTGTTTTATAAGCTTCTTTGGTGTTTTTAAGCACTGTATTCAAAGAATCGATATCTTTCTTGTATTTTTGGGTCTGGGATACTACATTTGCTTTCTCGCTCTGGAGAGCCAATAATTCTGCTTCCAGATTGCTGCAGTAAACTATTCTCTCTTTCTTCGACAATTTCTTGTATTCTTCATCACTTAAGTACGTTACTTTACCAAATAAAAATAATGGCATTAACACACAGATCAAGGTCGCTATTAGTATGTTTCTTGTCATCATTCCCCCTTATTTCCTGTAGATTTAACCTGGTTTTGAACTGCATCGAGTTCTTGTTGGGCAGTTGATAACTCTTTTTCCAGTTTTTGTTTTTGAGCCAAAGTGGCATCTCTTTCTTTCTTTGCTGCTTCTACTTCCAGTCTGGTCTTCTCAAGCTGATCTTTACTGACCGGAGGTGGAGGGGGAGTGCAGGCTGTTAGTAAGAAAGCGGTTGTCATTAAAATGATGGCACCAAGTTTAACCAATCTCATATACTCTCCTGTTTTTTTAGAATAACTGTTAAATACAAAAAAAGTTACAAATTATGTCAAGAATAATCGAAATGAGGAGAAAAGAAAAATTGCGGAAGAGATAATAAACAATTATAGGTAAGGTGGGTGGTTTGTAAATCCTGCTGAAACACATGACACTGATTTAAGGATGTCATAGATTTGGAATGTAAGACAAATAATCTTTTGTCCGAGTTGTATTGGAAGATAGAGATACTTATTGGAATACAGACTTTCACAGACTTACAAGGACTATCACGGACAAGAAAGGAGAGCAGAAGCTATATTTTGAGTGGAATGCTAAAATGATAAACCCGCAGGCAAGTACTAAGGAGAGAGTGGGCAGTATGCAGTCAGCAGAGGGCAGTGGGGGAAGTCATGAATCGGGAGGTGGAGAAGATTTCGGAGCAAAGACGAACACTGTTAAGCAAAGCAGGAGAAGATAACCGATGGCAAAATCGATAAACTACTCTATACCAAAGCAGAAGCAGTGGATTATAAAACTAAGCCTTCAGGTCATGCAACCAGAAATTATAATGGTAAATGTTACTCAACCTTGGGAACTCTGATCCCGGGTAAAACATTAACCAATCTAAGGGAATTTACTAAAGAGCAGGACATCTTATTACCTTTAATGCTAACTAATTTAAACTTCCAACCTTCCGGAGATTTTTCCATGTTATATAGTTTGGCTGCTATAGTGCGAAATGGTGAAATTGAAGGGCAAACGGGTCCTGTGACCATGACAGGGAACTATCTGGAAGCCTTGAATCAGGATTTTGTCGGGGTAGTGGAAAGTGATCTGCTGGCATACAGAAAAAAAATATCCGATGACCATATCCAGAGTCATGTGCCATAGAAGTTAATTATTAGTAAGGGAACAGGGAAGAGATACTATATGAGAACACGAACACGGACTTTTACAGACTATCACGGACTGAAGAAGAGATTTGAATGTTGTAATCTGAGGTGTTATCCTCGGTGCAAGACAGGTTAAAAAACAGTTTCAGAGAAGTATTTTTTTCTTTACAATTTTTAAGTTGTTTGTATTAATAGAAAAGTTATTTATTAGATGATTTGTTGGAATAATGAGGAGAATAAAAGTGGGGAAAATAGATAGTCCAATAGAGATTAATTATAAGAATCTGAATAAGACAATTATATATACTGTGGTTTATTACCTGGTAGTATTCATATCATGTTTTTTCCTATTTCAATACAGTGTGCATAAATATCTAAATTACTCCAAGTTACAGATGCGGACAGCTTTAGTTGAAAAAGTTACAATTGCTTTGGATGTTATCAATCCTCTGCGGGAAGATTATAAACGTGGAAAGCTTACAAAAGCTGAAGCCATTGAAAATTGCAGGCAAATAGTAAAAAGAATGGTGTTTGAAGATGAGAATGGAAAGAATTACATTTTTTTAGCTAATCTGGATGGAATATCTTTGGCGAGTCCGTTAAGGCCAGAAGAGGAATTTACAAATCTGACCAACATCCCGGATTCAAAGGGAAATCATACTCTGCGTAACATTATAAAAGCTGTCAAAAGAAATCCTGATGGAGCATTTACAGAATACATTTTTCCTCATCCAAAAACCAGAAAAGAAGAACTAAAATTATCTTATGCGGTCATGATACCTGAACTTGGGATATTTCTTGGAACAGGCACGTTCATGAATACTTATTTGAAATCGCAATTTGAGATAATTCGAGCCAGCATAGTAATATGGATCATAATTATTGTTTTGATTTTGTTACCCTTAATCAGTTTTTTTGTAGCAGTTTTATCCAGAAACAGAATGTTGAAGAATGAGATTTTGAAACGCGTACAAATATCAGAGGAATTGAAGATAAAGGAAGAAGATTTATCAATAACCTTAAAATCAATTGGAGACGGAGTTATTGCCACAGATCGGAGTGGGATAATACTCCGGCTGAATCCAGTTGCCGAGCATTTAACAGGCTGGAAGAGTGAGGATGCAATTGGCAGGTTAATTACAGATGTTCTCAAAGTATATGACAGCGAAACCGGAGAATTGTGTGAAAACCCAGTGGAAAATGTGTTAGTGAGTGATGGAGTTATTAAGGCTTGTACGAAAACAATTTTGGTTTCTCGTAATAATATGAGATATAATGTTTCCAATGTAGCATCACCTATTAAGAATGCAGAAGGAGAAATCAGGGGAGTAGTATTTGTAATTCGTGACATAACAGAGGAAAGTAAGCTTAGAGAAGAAGCGAAGCAGAAAGAAGAGATTTTCCGGATAATCTTTAATACGAGTCCCTATGGTGTAACGATAGCAGAACTTGAAACCGGGAGATATATAATTACAAATAATGCTCATTTGGAGGCAACCGGATACACAGAAGAAGAGACAATCGGTAAAACTCCCTTGGATTTAAAGTTATATGCGGATGACACCCCATATTTAAATTTTATTGAAATGATAAAGGAAAAACAGTTTGTTCATAACTACAACTCCAAAATTTACTCCAAAAAGCGGGAAGTTATCCATATCCTTTTTTCTGCAAAAGTGATAGATTTCATGGGAAAAAAGTGTCTAATGGTGATTAGTTCAAATGTCACAGAAATGGTAAATTTGCAGGAGCAGTTAAATCATGCACGAAAAATGGATGCAATTGGACACCTTGCCGGAGGTATAGCACATGATTTCAATAACATGCTTGGTGCGATAATGAATGCTACAGAATTGATGGAAATATATAAGGATGATACGGCTCAAGTTGATATGTTTAAACAAATGATTTATGAATCTGCTGAGAGGGCATCCAGTTTAACAAGCAAGTTATTAGCTTTTGCCCGCAAAGGAAAAATTGAATCAACTCCGGTTGATGTTCATAAAGCGGTAAATGATGCAGTGGAATTGTTAAGAAGTACAATAGATAAGAAAATTGAAATATCTTTGGAACTTAAAGCAGAACATTTTCAAGTTACAGGGGATATATCTCAACTCATGAATATCTTTTTGAATTTAGGTATTAATTCCTCACATGCAATGGTTGATGGAGGCAAACTCAAATTCAGTAGCAAAATAGTAGAGCTTGATGAGAGTTTTTGTGATGCCACAACTTTCCATTTAGTCCCAGGTTCCTATATTTTAGTGGAGGTAGAAGACACCGGGTGTGGAATTCCAACTGAGAATCTGGAGAAAATCTTTGATCCCTTCTTTACTACTAAAGAGCAGGGTAAAGGGACAGGCTTGGGCTTGGCATCAGTATTTGGTTCAATTCAGGAGCATCACGGAATGGTTGCTGTTTATAGTGAAGTAGGTAAGGGGACAACTTTCCACATATATTTACCTTTATCAGAAAATGTTGCATATTCAACCCCAATTGAGTATGAATTTGTGAAGGGGAATGGTTCTATTTTAATAATTGATGATGAGGATGTGATCAGGATTACTGCCAAAACTATTCTTGAGTACTTGGGATATGAGGTTTTCACTGCCAGAAATGGTAAGGAAGGCTTAGAAACTTATAAACAGAGAAGTGAAACGATAGATTTGGTTATATTGGATATGATAATGCCTGAAATGAATGGGAAAGATTGTTTTATTGCAATTAGAGCCATTAACAGTATGGCAAGAGTAATAATATCTTCCGGATTTTCCAAGGAAGAAGATGTAAAGGAACTCATGTCAAGAGGACTTGCCGGATTTATCAGGAAGCCCTTTCATACATTGGATTTAAGCAAAATCGTCAGTGAAGTACTTAGTTCGGACCGCAAGTAAAATAAAGCTCCTTCTATGCTAAACCTAAATTTATTTCCATAGTAGTACAGTAGCGATACTCAGATTTGGTGTTTTCAGCAATCGTTAGCGGCGACTGCTAAAATATCTTGACAGCCCAAGAATTCGAATTATCTTATCGCTATAAAGGAGGTAGAATGAATTTAAACAGATTTACCATTAAGTCCCAGGAATTACTGGAAGCGACACAACAACTGGCCTCTAATAAGCAGCATCAGGAGATTACAGGCCTCCATATTTTATTAACGATGTTGAATCAGCCGGAAGGTTTAATTTATCCTTTGATTCAGAAGATAACCCCGGATTTGGATAAGATCAGATTTCAGGCAGAAGACGGCTTGAAGTATTTACCGAAAGTGACAGGCGTATCGCAAGTGTATTTATCAGGCGAAGCCAACAATATTTTAAACGGTTCAGAACAGGAAGCGACAAAACTCCAGGATGATTTTATCAGTGTTGAACATATCTTTTTGGCAATGCTGGAGAAAGGGGAAGCCTGTGCTAAAATATTAAAGAATAACGGAGTGAGCCGGGACAGAGTTCTGATGGCTTTGAAGGAACTGAGAGGCAGTCAGAATGTGACAGATCAGAATCCCGAAGCGAAGTATCAGGCCTTGGAGAAGTATTCCCGCAATTTAACGAGAATGGCCAGATTGGGTAAACTTGATCCGGTAATTGGACGTGATGAAGAGATCAGAAGAGTCATCCAGATATTATCCAGAAGGCGGAAGAATAATCCTGTGTTGATTGGAGAACCGGGAGTGGGGAAGACGGCCATAGTAGAAGGACTTGCCAGAAGAATTATTGATTTGGATGTGCCTGAATCTCTAAAGAATAAGGATTTGCTGGAACTAGATATGGCAGCTTTGATAGCGGGAGCAAAGTTTAGAGGCGAGTTTGAAGAGAGGCTGAAAGCAGTATTAAAAGAAGTTGAATCCTTAGAAGGTCAGATCATATTATTTATAGATGAATTACATACAGTTGTAGGGGCCGGAGCAGCAGAAGGTTCTGTGGATGCCTCTAATATGTTAAAGCCGGCTTTGGCCAGAGGTAGTCTGCACTGTATCGGTGCAACGACTTTTGACGAATATCGTAAATATATTGAAAAAGATCCGGCATTGGAGAGAAGGTTTCAGATGGTGCAGGTTAATGAACCGTCTGAGAATGATACGATTTCCATATTGCGGGGAATTCAGGATAAATACGAAGTACATCACGGTGTACAGATCACTGACAGTGCTTTGGTGGCAGCAGCAGTGCTGTCCCACAGATACATATCCGACAGATTTTTGCCTGATAAAGCTATTGATTTGATCGATGAAGCCTGTTCTAAACTGAGGATGGAGATTGATTCACTTCCGGTTGTTTTAGATGAAATTATCAGAAAGATAAGACAACTGGAGATCGAGAAAATCTCGACTAGTAAAGAAAATGATAAGTATAATATTGAACGGTTGAAGAAAATTGAAAAAGAAATGGCAGAACTGAAGGATCAGGAAAAAGTACTAAAAATCAATTGGGAAAATGAGAAAAGTCTGATCTCTCAGGCCAGGGCATTAACTGAAGAAATTGAAGGACTTAAATCAGAAATAGAATTATATACAAGACAGGGCAACTTGGAGAAAGTCGCTGAACTGAAATACGGGAAATTAATCAAGAAGCAAAAAGAATTGGAAGAGATGCGGACAAAGATTTCGGAAATCCCTCCCGAAAAGCAACTGTTGAAGGAAAGAGTGGATGAATCCATGATTGCCGAAATTGTTTCAAAATGGACAAACATTCCCTTAACCAAGCTTTTGGAAAGTGAAATCGGAAAACTCATGACTATGGAAAGTGAGTTAGCCAAAAGGGTTGTCGGACAAAAAGAAGGAATTCAGGCGATTTCAGAGGCTATCCGCAGGTCCCGGAGCGGGTTGTCAGACCCCAATAAACCCATAGGTACTTTCATGTTCCTGGGCCCGACCGGTGTCGGTAAAACAGAATTGGCTAAGACCTTGGCTGAGTTTTTATTTGAGACAGAAAAAGCTTTGATCAGAGTAGATATGTCCGAGTTTATGGAGAAGCATTCAGTTGCAAGATTGATAGGTGCACCTCCGGGTTATGTGGGCTATGAAGAAGGCGGATATTTGACAGAGTTAGTCAGACGCCGTCCTTATAGTGTGATCCTGTTTGATGAAATAGAAAAAGCACATCCTGATGTGTTCAACATCTTTCTGCAGATTTTTGATGATGGAAGGCTCACTGATAATAAAGGGCGGACAGTTGATTTTAAGAATACTGTGATCATCATGACCTCTAACATTGGTTCACAACTGATTCAGGATGATCAGGATCTTTCGGAAAATGATTTGAATATTCAACTGAGGAACAGTTTAAAGCAATATTTCAAACCAGAGTTTATCAACAGACTGGATGATGTGATTGTTTTTCATAAGCTGGGTCAAGAGCATATCGCAGAAATAGTCAGGATCCAATTAGATATTCTGGTGGAAAAACTGGCAGACCGGAAAATTATTCTGCAGTATTCACCTGATGTATTAACCTGGGTGGCAACGCACGGTTATGATGTAACCTTTGGAGCAAGACCTTTGAAGCGGATAATTCAAAAAGAGATTGAGAACATGCTGGCGAAAGAGATCATTTCCGGGAAAATGCTTGAAGATAAGGCGTACCTGCTGGAAGTGGCCGAAGATAAGATAGTGGTCAGTGGGTAGTAGAGAAGGGAAAGGATTGAGTCATGAGTGGCGAAAAGGGAACATTTACACCGACTAACACTGACAATCACTGACGAACACTGACAGGAGATGAGATCCGCGGATAATGCTACAGAGATAAAGAAATAAAAAAGGGCGAACTTGAGAGTTCGCCCTTTATCATAAGAATATTTGCTTAAATTCTTTCGATGTAATCGCCGGTACGGGTATCAACTCTGATTCTGGTGCCGACTTCGACGAAGAAAGGAATGCTGATGGCAAGACCTGTGTTCGTGGTAGCAGACTTGCTATTGGAAGCAGCTGTATTGCCCTTAACATTTGGTTCGCATTCCACTATTTCCATTTCGACAGTAATAGGTAAATCAATACCGAGGATATTGGAATTCATATCCATGAGCATGGTCACTTCAATATTTTCAGTGAGGAATTTTTCTAAATCACCGATGACATCGTTAGGAACAGAAATCTGTTCGTAAGATTCCTTATCCATGAATACGTAGAAATCTCCATCGTGATAGAGAAAGTTCTTTTTTGTTTTTTCAGCTTTTACTTCATTGAATTTATCACTATCTCTGAAAGTGTTATCAATTACTCTGCCGTTTTTGAGACTTTTAAGTTTGGCACGGGTAAAAGCAGGGCCTTTACCTGGTTTAACATGAAGGAATTCAACTATTTCATAAACGCTATCTTTAAATTCTATCAGCATGCCATTTCGTAAATCTTGCATGGTTGCCATAAATCTTTACTCCTAAATCATTTTGTTCCAAAAGATTATGATAAGGATTTTAGGCAAGAAGTTTTTCACAAATAGTAGTAAGATTTTTTAATTGACATAAACAGCAGTAGTTTATTACGCTCAGAAAAAAGGGGGATAAGTAGTTAAATGATTACAATTGCTATATTTGATAATGTGATGGAAGCGAATATCATCAAAAACTGGCTCCTTGATAACGGAGTAACATGTTTTTTACAAGACGAACATATTTTGGCAGTTAACCCTTTTTTATCACCGGCAGTTTATGGAATAAAGTTACAGGTAGATGAGGAAGATGAAGAAACAGCAAAAGAAGTTATGGCAGTATATTATGACACAACCAACATTCAGGAAGAAGATGCTAGAAATTTATCAGGAGATATTATGAATAATACCGAACGGATCCTTAAAGAATGTAATGCCTTATTGGAAGGGCATTTTAAACTTACATCAGGCAGACACAGCAATTTCTACATAGAGAAAATTAAAATAATTAATCAACCGGACAAAGTGGCTTTATTATGTAAAGAATTAGCTAACAGATTGTCAGATTTGGAAGTCGATGTAGTCGTCGGACCTGCTTACGGTGGAATAGTGCTGGCCTTTGAAGTAGCCAAAAATTTAGGCAAGAAATTTGTTTTTACTCAAAGAAAAGATGATGAAATGTCTATCAGAAGTGGTTTTGAATTAGAAGCCGGAATGAAAGCTGTGATTATTGAAGATATCGTCACAACCGGCGGAAGTGTAGTGGAAGTAATGGAATGTCTGAAAGCCAAAGGAATAAGCGTCGAAGCTGTCGGAGTAATCGTGGACAGATCTAACGGTAAGACTGATTTTGGTGTTAGGACAGAAGCACTTCTGACTGTTGATATAGAGAGTTATGAACCGGAGAATTGTCCGTTTTGTGCAGAGAACATACCGATGAGTGTACCTGGCTCCAGCGATAAAAAATGAATTTCATTGTAATAGATACGTATAAATGGACTGAAGAAGAACTCTTTTACTTAAGAGATTTCTTCAGATTACGTTTTCTTCAGGACGAAATCAGGTATTGGATAATTACGGATCAGTTAGCAATTTTTGAAGAAATTCGCCACAATTCTTTAGAAGATAAAGATTTGGAAGATCCCATATCACGTCTGATTTTAATAACGGACATGGATTTGTTGCAGAATTATCCCGCTGTAAAAGTAGCTCTAATATGCAAAGAGTCTGACAGAGCTGTTCCAATACCAGTGAATTCCGAAACTAAGAAATTTGTTCTGGCAAATGTTGAAGAAGATATTGAACAAAAGATCAAATTATCTGAGAAGTATCTTATCAAAAAGCCATCTTACAACGATACATATTCTTCTTTTGCCCAGTATTATGATGAATATATGAGCCATGTTTCATACGAAATGTGGGTGGAAAACATCTTGGATATTTACAACAAAACTTGTCATCGCAGCCCTGAGAGTATCCTGGAACTGGCTTGCGGTACTGCCAATGTTTCCAGATTACTGATGAAAAGGGAATTAAAAGTGGAAGCTTCTGATATTTCCGAACAGATGTTGAAAATGGCTTATTCCAAGAAACATACACCTTATTTATTTAATGCTAATATGGTGGACAAACTGGAATCAGAAAAGTACGATCTGATCTTAAACTTATTCGATAGTATCAATTATCTGAATGATCACAGTCAGTTGACTAAGCTTTTTGACAGAATCAGGATTGGGTTGAAAGCTGGTGGTGTGTTTATCTTCGATATTTCCACCTTAAAGAATTGTGAAGATAATTTTGACGGATTTGTGAACATTGAAGATAAGAAAGATATGTATTTTATTCATCATTGTGAGTTGAACCGGAAGAAAATGGTTATGAAAACCTGTCTTACATTATTTCAAAAAGTGAAGAAGCAGTATCAAAGAAAAGATGAGAATCATATACAAAGGGTTTATTTAGCAAAGGATTTGGTAGAATTAATCGGGAAAGCAGGCTTAGAGCTGAAAGCGATATATTCTTTTCCTGTAGAAAAGAACCTGCTGAAAGATTCTATTAGAGATTTGGATCGTAAATATACCAGACTTTTTTTTGTGATAAAGAAAAATGAATTTATTTGAAAATCAGAAAGAATTTGAAGAGAAATACTTTTGTATTTCAGGAACAGATGAAGCTGGCAGAGGACCTATTGCAGGACCGGTGGTGGTCAGTTCGGTTGTTTTACCCAAAAATAGTTGTATCAAGGGTATAAATGATTCCAAAAAGTTGTCTAAAGCAAAAAGAGACTACTTTTATCAATGGATTGTCGAGAATGCCACAAGCTATTCCATTAAAATTATTTCACCCGAAGAGATAGATAAAATTAATATTTTACAGGCAACTCTCAAAGGAATGAAAGAAAGCTTGTTAGGATTGTCCTGTAAACCTGATCTGGCTTTGATAGACGGGAATCATATTCCGCGGGTTTCTGATTATAATTTACTGCCTGTGATCAAAGGAGACGGGAAATATGCTGTTATTGCAGCAGCCTCAATATTAGCGAAAGTGACCAGGGACAGAATAATGGAAGAATTGTGTCTGGAGTATCCCTGTTATGGTTTTTCCAAACATAAAGGATACCCGACAGCCGTGCATTTGTCTGCTATTCAGAAGCATGGAATTTGTGATCATCATAGGAAGAGTTATAAACCTGTGAGCCAATTATTATTAACATTTGAGGATATGGAATAAATGAGAGTTTTAAATCCGGTCACAATACTGAAGGTGCTGATTATTGATAATAGTGTCAATAATATCAATCATTTAAAGAATGTCCTGTTAGATCTTAATCTTTCTATATCAATAAACGAAAAATCAACAATTCATGAAGGGATTTTGTTGATAAAATCAGAGGAAATTGATGTAGTATTAGCAAATTATGAGCTTGAAGAATCTGGTATTACTGATTTATTGAATGACCTGAAAGTGTTATTGATAACGATACCCGTAGTAGTATATACGAATAATGGCAATGAAATGAAAGCAGTTGAGGTTTTAAAAAGCGGAGCTTTCGATTATATCCCAATTCCATTTTTTAATCAGGAAACTGCCTTAAAACTTGTCTTAAATATAATTCAAAATAGAACAACAGAGTTTAAAACTCAGGAATTTGAAAGTCAGTTAATTAAATTATCTTCGCTTGTAGAACAAAGCCCCAGTTTAATTGTGATCATGGATACAAAAGGTAATATTGAGTTTGTGAATCGGCTTTTTGTCGAAAAAACAGGTTATACTTTTGAGGAAGTGGAAGGCCGGGATTTTAATTTTCTGAAGTCAGACACAACTTCACTTGATCTTTACTATGAAATGTGGGAGTCTCTGCTTTTAAATAATTACTGGAATGGTGAGTATGAGAACGTGACAAAGAGTGGAGAGAAGTTCTGGGTACAGTGCAGTGCGATCTCGGTTCTGAACAAGCGGGGTGAGGTTACAAATTACGCCATTATTGAGCAGGATATTACTCAACGCAAAATGTATGAAATTGAGTTAAAATTGGCCAAAGAAGAAGCAGACAGAGCCAATCGCTATAAGAGCGAGTTTTTAGCAAAGATGAGTCATGAATTGCGTACACCTTTAAATGCAATTATCGGATTTACTGAAGCTATGCTGGTAGGCGTGGACGGGCCTTTAACTCCTGAACAGGAGACGAGTCTGAAAAGAGTTTCTCATGCGGGAACAAATCTTCTTCGACTGATAAATGATACCTTGGATTTGTCGAAAATTGAAGCAGGCAAAATGGAAGTATGGCTGGAAGATGCCAAAATTTGCGAGGTCTTGCAGTATTGTTTTGATCTGGTAATGCCTTTGGCTAATGATAAGAAGCTTCAGTTGATCGCAGATTTTCCTGAGTATGATGTTGAAGTAAAGATAGATATTGCAAAAATAAAACAGGTGGTTATTAATTTACTCAGCAATTCTCTCAAATTTACGAAAGAGGGTTTTGTGCGGATGAGCTATTATACTACTCCTTTGAATCTTGTCATAGAAATAGAAGACACCGGAATAGGTATGACTCAGGAAGAGGTCTCCAGAATTTTCAATGATTTTGTCCAGGCAGACAGCTCAGTTTCCAGAAATTATGGCGGGACAGGATTAGGTTTGACAATCTCTAAAAAACTTATGGAAATGCATCAGGGCAGGATAGCTGTTGAAAGCGTCAAGAATCGGGGTAGTGTCTTTGCTCTATTTTTACCTTTAAAGTCAATTGATCTGCTTTCGACAGAAGATCAGAGCGAATCTGAAGTTGGCGATACTATAGCTAAAGTGTTGATAATAGACGATGATAAAGATATCACAGAAGTACTCAAAAAGCTACTGGAATTGGAAAAATATGATGTCCGCATGGTGAATGATTCGTTTATTGCTCTGCAGGAAACCAAAGAATATATGCCGGATGTTATTTTGCTGGATATTATGATGCCCCGCAAAGATGGCTTTGAAGTGCTGGAAGAGCTGCATGCAGATGAAAAAACCATGAATATACCTGTAATTACGATTTCGATGTTTGGTAACAAAGAGATGGTCTTTAGCAAAGGTGTTAAAGCAATTTTGACAAAACCGCTCAAAAAGGATGAACTCTATAAAACAATTTCTCAAGTTATTGCTCATAAGGAAAAAGCATGAAAAACATAGTAATAGTTGAAGACAATGAAGACAATCAGGCTCTGGTAGAAAAAATCCTTAAATTCAAAGGATATGCTTCAGTTACGTTTGAAAATGCACTTGAAGCTATTGAATATTTAAGGAATAATACTCCCGACTTGATATTGATGGATGTTTCTTTGCCCGAAATGGATGGATTGGAAGCGACCAGAATCCTGCGAAATTTTGACAATCTGGCCTTTGTACCAATTATTGCCTTATCTGCCCATGTTATGCAGGAAGAGATCAACAATGCTCTGGAAGCAGGTTGCAGTGACTATTTAGCCAAACCTTTTATGCCTCAGCAATTGATAGCTGTTCTGGGAAAATTTCTTTCTTAGATTAACTATCTTTATCCTTACAGTAGGTTAGTGCTTGCTTTTTGGGGCAAATGCAAAGACATTTAAAACATTTGATACATTCCACGTCTTTGACAAACTCGGTATCGAGAAGATCAATATTCATAGGACAAACTCTGACACATAAACGGCATTCTACACAAACTTCCAAATTACGATAGACATATTTTCTTTTCAATTTAATAAATTGTCCAAGGTACTGTGTAATATTCATTAAAGCAGCATAAGGACATAAATATCTACACCAGAATCTTTCCCAGATCAAAGGCAAAATAAAAATTGTTATCAGAGAAATCCACGGTAACAACATTACAAGATATGTCTTGGGATAAGAAAGTGAGAGTACCGGGCAAAAAAGCATATAAACAGATTGAACCGTGAAAATAGTGGCAAACACTGTAAAAAGAAATACCAAATACTTGGTGAATTTAAGTTTGCGATCATAATTAAAATTCATATCACGTTTTGAACATTTTTTCTTTTCAATATATTTTAAACTAAAGGATTTAACCAACTCCTGAATTGTACCAAACGGACAAATCCAACCGCAAAAGAATCTGCCTATAAAAACAGTAATAATAATGACAAGAAACCCTAAAATTGTTGCAATTGGATAATAAAGATGATTAACCTTTCCCAGGATCGTATGTAAACCAAAACATATCTGGACATAAGGACAAAAAGCATGTGCGACTTTCAGAGTTTGGACAATAAGCAATAAAAATAAGGTGATTGAGGCAATGAGAAAAGTAAATTGGGCAGCTTTTCTCTTTTTTTCGATTACTTGCATATTTACTCCTTCAATTTTTTGGATTTAAAAAGGTTTAAGAATTTCTTCCAGAAAGAGAGTGGTTTTGAGTCAGCTTCTTTTATCTGCGGTGCATGTGATTTGTTATAAGCAGAGATTGCAGAGTCAATCCGGGTACGAAAGTCGAAGGTTTCCTGATTATTGAGATAGAAAACATCTTTCAGATCAAGAGATCCTTCTTTATAATTCACTTCCAGCATGTAGAAATTATCCGCCTGACAGATAAGGCGGGCAGAAATAAAGATGTTGTATTGGGTAAAAACCTTGTATTGTGCATTCATACTTTCAGTGAATACAAGGATTTCTTCTCCATTGGAGAGAGAAACAAATCTGTCCTCAGCATGCAAAGCTGTTATAGACAACAAGGTAATTAGAATCCAAAATATTAATTTATTCATATCAGCATACTAATAATTATTCTGCAAAATCTGTCAACAATTTGCTTAATAAGTAGTAATAAATAAAAAAATGAGGTAAAAACATTATTTTTCTTGTCTTATAATGCAAATTAGATTAATTTGCCAGAAAGATAATTAGAATGGGTATTACCCGACAAATGAGGTAAAAATGGCTGTTATTTCTCGAGGTGAAAGGATAGTTTTGACCTTAACAGGTAAACGTAATGCAGGGAAGTCTTCCCTGATCAATGCTCTGGCTCAACAGGAAATATCTATCGTATCAGATGTAGCCGGGACGACAACTGATCCTGTAGCAAAGCACTACGAACTGTTACCGTTAGGTCCTGTGACTTTTTATGATACTGCCGGTATTGATGATGTGGGAGATCTGGGCGAATTAAGGGTAAAAGCTACCCGGAAGATCTTGTGGCGTACAGATATCGCGATTGTAGTCATCGATGAAAACGGGATAACAGAATTTGATAATTCTCTGATAGAAGATTTAAAAAGATATAAGATCCCTTTTGTGACCGTCTTCAATAAAGCTGATCTTAAACCTGCTTCCAAACAGGATGTTGAGTATTGCCGGAAGAATAATTATCCTTATTTGGAAGTCTCTACTATTACAAATTACAATATCCGGGAGTTAAAGGAATTACTGATCAAATTATCCCCTGCCGAGAAGATGGCCGAAAGAGTGTTACTGGGAGATTTAGTTCAAGCTGGTGATACAGTTGTTTTAGTTGTACCGATCGATCTTGCAGCACCCAAAGGCAGACTTATTCTTCCCCAAGTGCATGCTTTAAGAGAAATTCTGGATAACGATGCTATCGCTGTGACCGTTAAAGAGAAGGAATTGGAAGAAGCTTTAGCTAATCTCAAGACCAAACCCAAGCTGGTGATCACAGATTCTCAGGTTATTTTGAAAGTAGCAGGAGATGTACCTGCAGATATCCCTTTGACAACATTTTCTACTCTTTTTGCCAGATATAAAGGTGAATTAGATCCTTTTTTGGATGGAGTAAAGAGTCTGGAAAGTTTGCAGGACGGAGACTTGATCCTGATAGCCGAAGCGTGTTCGCATCATGTTCAGGCAGATGATATAGGCAGAGTAAAGATCCCCCGGTGGTTATTGCATTATACCGGGAAAGACTTGAAGGTTGATGTCTATGCCGGGCATGATTTTCCGGAGGATCTGGAGAAATATAAGCTGGTCATTCATTGCGGGGGCTGCATGAGTTCCAATATGGAAATGATGAGACGCATCAGAGAGTGTCAGGCGAGAAATGTGCCCATAACAAATTATGGGATAATAATTTCCCGACTGCATGGATTATTGGACCGAGTGATTGCCCCGTTGAGGGGAAATCAAGGATTGAGTTAGCAGGATTGATTTAGTCTTATAGGAAAGTAATCTTGGAATAACTCACCCCCGACCCCTCTCTTAAGAAGAGAGGGGAGATAAGTAATAGTTGTTAGTTGTTCAAGAATATAGGAGGAATGATGGAAGTAAAGTTTTTATTTTTTATTGAAAGAGAGTTTCATATTTCCTTACTCAAGAATGTGATAGATTATATTCATAATCACAAATTGGGCAAAATAGCTTTAGGTAGTTTTGCCTATCAGGAATCAGATGAGAGTTTTGCCGGATGGGGCTTGAGACCGGAAACCCTTAATAAGTACTTTAATTACCCCTTGGATATGGTTAATGATCCTTATGCCTATAAACCGGACATCACCTTCATGGCGGATTTCAGTTATCAGTATGTGGAAGGTCTGGGCCAAATCGTGAATATTGGGCATGAAACTCTCTAAAAAGGCTGATGTTACCCGGCGCAGACTATCAGTA
>CAYQPF010000024.1:0-44717 GCA_964419225.1 uncultured Candidatus Cloacimonadota bacterium
ACCGACCAGGAAATTACTCCTGTATTATAACTGGGATGTACAGCAGCATAAAATAACAGTATTTTTGCCTTATACGAAGGTTGAGGATGATTCCTTAAACGGTATGGCTATATACACTCTCAAGGATCCACTTTTACCTAACGACAGTTTGAAAATAGATTATGCCTTAAAATACTATATGAAAGGTGTCCCCAACGAGGATCAGAACTACAATCTGGTATATAACGGCTCTTTTATCAATAGCACCAATTTACTCGGAGTTGGGTATTCTGATCAGAGTGAATTGTCTGATAACAAGATGCGGAAAAAGTACGGACTTCCACCCAAAGCAAGAATGGCAAAGGTTGATGATCTGAAAGCCAGAATGAATACTTATATTGCTAATGATGCAGACTGGATTGATTTCCATGCGGTGGTCAGTACAAATGACAAGCAGACAGCTTTTGCTCCGGGAGAGTTAATCCGTTCCTGGAAGGATAAGGGCCGGAACTACTTTGAATACAAACCTCTTATTAAAATATTGAATTTCTATGCATTTGTGTCGGCTGAATATCAGATACAGACCAAAAAATTCCAGGATGTGGATATTCAGGTCTATTATCATAAAGGACATGAGTACAATATCGGGGTATTGCTGGATGCAGCAAAACGCTCCCTAGAGTATTATACCACGAATTATTCGGCGTTTCCCCACAAGACTTTGAGAATAGTGGAAGTACCCAGGTATTC
This sequence comes from uncultured Candidatus Cloacimonadota bacterium, assembly GCA_964419225.1. GTDB lineage: Bacteria > Cloacimonadota > Cloacimonadia > Cloacimonadales > CAYQPF01 > CAYQPF01. The sequence goes on from CAYQPF010000024.1 coordinate 730, forward strand.
AGAATTTGCACAGTCATTTCCGACCTTGATACCTTTTTCTGAAGGATTAGGGTTCATTGCTGATGTAAATCCGGATGATGTGAATGATGTGGATTTCCCTTATTATGTTACTGCTCATGAGATTGCCCATCAGTGGTGGGCACATCAGGTTATCGGCGGAAATGTACAGGGCAGCACCTTAATGGCGGAAGCTTTGTCGCAATATTCTGCGTTGATGGTGATGAAAGCTAAGCATGGGGAAAAGAAAATGGGCCGTTTTCTGGGCTATGAATTGAATTCCTATTTGAGCGGGAGAAGCCGTGAAAGTAAGCAGGAAGTTCCACTATATCTGGTCGAAAATCAGCAATATATTCATTATAATAAAGGATCACTGGTGACCTATAATCTTGCCGATAACATAGGTGAGAAGAATATGAATCTGGCTTTGGCCAAATATGTAAGAGATAAGGCTTATCAGAATCCGCCTTATACGAATTCTCTGGAATTCATGCCATATCTGAGAGAAGTTACACCAGATTCTCTACAGACGCTCTTACACGAGTCCTTTGAAAAGATAGTATTATTCAATAATACAATTAAAAATATAAAAGTGAATAAGCTGGCCAAGGATAAGTATCAGGTTGCTTTCACAGTGGAGATCAATAAGGTACTGGCAGACAGTCTTGGTAAAGAGAAGCCAATCCCTATCAATGACAGAATCGACATTGGGATCTTTACCAAAAATGGCAATAAGTCTGAGCCTTGTTATGTGCAGAAAGTTAATTTTACTCAAAAAGAGACGAAATTTAAGATAGTTGTGAATAAACTTCCGGACAAAGTAGCAATTGATCCTTATAGTAAAATCATTGACAGAGATGATGACGATAATTATGTTCCCGCTAATTTTAAGGAGAAAAAATGAAGTGTAGAACATTAGTTATTATTTCGTTTATGCTGGCCAGTTGTTTGAGTTTGTTTGCCACAGATGATCCACTCTGGCAAAAAGCATATGGATTCTTTCATAAAAGTGAGAAAATGTATCCTTCGGAGATCATCAGTACTGTCAAAACAATGGACAAGAATAAGGAAGTTGATGATGAGATTCTGACAGAAATGCAGGGATTCATTAAAGATGGCGAATATTGTAAAAAGATTGTCAGAGTGATTGAGAATGGCAAAGATGTTACAGAGAAAGAGATTAAAGAAGAGCAGGTAGGGAAAAAGAAAAAATCCGTCGAGTATGGCACATCCAAAGACGACTCGATATTCAATCCCTTGAATGAACCCTATGTGACGATCTGTAAGATAGTTGGACAGAAAGATAAAATCGGTACACATCAATGTGTCGCATATAAATTTACTCTCAAGAAGAAAAGCAAAGAAGGCAAGAAAATCAATGATTCGGGATTTGTCTGGCTGGATGAAGAGACCGGTGCTCCGATCCAGTTACAACAGGAAATGCATGGTATGCCGATCATGGCCAAAGATTTCAAGATGACAGTCAATTACGATACAAAAACAGGCAACTGGCTTATGCAGAATGTGAAGGTTGAAGGAAGAGTTAGTTTGTTAATCAAGACAAAGCTGGTTAGTGTCTTCATAGAAATGAAGAAGTTTATAAGCAAAGATTAGTTAGGCGTCAGGCGTCAGTAGTCAGGCATCAGGGGGAAACATCCTCTTATCCTTCCCTTGCAAAGGGAAGGAGGCACAAGTTGAACCTGGCTGACATATATCTGTAGGGGCGAACCTGTGTGTTCGCCCTTTTTCTATTAAGCATCATACCTCAGATTTGACTTGACAATGTACTCTTGTTGAAATCTTTCAGGACATATTTAATATTTTTTTGTAGAGGTTCTTATGAATAATATTGTGCAGACTATAGTTGATTATCCCAGATTTGAGTTGTCTTTGTTTTATAATGAAGTTTTTATAGAAAGTCCTGAGCTGGCTGAAGTTGTTTTGAAATACTTCAAATCCCTACCGGAAGAAGAACTGCAGACAGTTTATGCTAAGTTTAGCGGGATGACAAATATTGACTGGATGATTGAGGAACTGACAAAAATTGAAAAAGTATTTGAAACAGAATTAGGAGACATTGAAAACAAAGTAAAAGAAATAATCAATGTTTTAATACCGGTTTTATTAGCTGAGATCGACGAGAATACCCAAAAAGCCAAGGAGCAGATGCTGAAAGACCGGGAGATTTTAAAAGCCGGAGATGGTCCTTTTGTAAAATCTGATCAAATGATGGGCATAGATTTTCCTCCCATGCAAAAGAGTATCGAGGCTGAAGCAGAGATTATTAATTTACCGGAAGTAGATACAGCTATTTTAAAGAAAAGCAATATTTTAGACTGCATTCGGGAACGAATCAGCAGACGCCAATTTGCTGAAACGGAATTAAGTCTGAAAGAGTTATCATTTCTTCTTTGGGCAACGCAGGGTGTAAAGAATCTGGTCAATAACAATAAAATCAGTAAAAGGACAGTACCCTCGGGCGGGTCACGTCATCCTTTTGAAACTTATTTAGCAGTACACAGGGTCGAAGGATTAAAAACAGGGATATACCGTTATCAACCCTTGGAGCACCAATTAGTATATCTTTTTGCCGTGGAAGATCTGCAGAAAAAGATTATCAATGCTTCCTGCGAACAGACTTTTGTCGGAGAATGTGCAGTGACCTTCATCTGGTCTGCAGTACCATATCGTACGGAATGGCGTTATGCCTTGCATAGTAAAAAAGATATTCTTCTTGACTGTGGGCATTTATGTCAGAATCTTTATTTAGCCTGTGAAGCGATTGGCTGCGGGACTTGCGGAATTGCAGCATATGAGCAAAAGAAATATGATGAACTGCTGCAACTCGATGGGATTGATGAATTTGTTGTCTATCTGGCTCCGGTGGGAGTCTTATCAGTTAGCAGTGGGCAGAGGTAAAGAATTCTTAAAACAAAGAATTACGCCTCTGATACCAGAGTTGTTGAATAGTGTTGGAATATTTGTAAGTGAGTACTATGAAAAAAATATATAAAAGTTTAAAGCATTTTGTGAAGAAACGGCCATCGTTGATTTATAATACAGTGCATTTAACATATAAATGTACCCAACGGTGTTTACAGTGTAATTTCCCTAGTTTTCAGACGAAAAATCCGTTTATTACTTTAGCGGATTTTCGCACAATGGTGACTAAATTATATAATTATGGAACCAGAATCTTAGTTTTATCAGGTGGTGAACCAATGCTCCATCCACAGCTGGAGGAGATTTTTCAGGAAGTAACGCGGCATAATTTCTCCAGAATCCAATTTCTTTCTAATCTTTATGGGCCGGAAGAATTAGTGAAGAGAACTATCGACCTTTTATTCAAATACAAGATTTCACTAACTTGTTCTTTTGACGGATTTGATGATGTCGCAGATCATCTGAGAGGCGGTACCCAGGTCAGTGCAAAAGTAATGCAGGCAATAGAGTATGTGAATAAAAAGAACAGGGAGACAGAGAATAAAATAAAGACTTCGGCAACAGTCACTTTGAACAAGATTAATATTAATCAGTTACCCCGGATCATAGATTTTTTGGAAAGGGTGAATTGGCGGACGAGTGTGGATTTATACCGTTGGACTTCCGATACGAATAAGGAAAATGCTGATTTGAAGATAATTGATGTACAAGAATTAACTTCAGCCTTACAGGAAATAACAGAATCGCCCGTATTGCATACGCCCTTATGGCTTTATGATGGTTATCCTGCCTATTTGCAAAATGAGCAGGAAAAAATATGTCCTTATTTGAAGAACAGAGCATTTGCGGGGAAGTTTTTCATTTCTCCTGACGGAGAGTTGTATGCCTGTTTAGGAGACTCAGTAGGGAATATTCTGGAACAGGAATTAGAAGACATCTTTAAGAGTGAAAAGTATGCTGAATTTTTGCAATTAGTTGAAAATTGTGCAGGCTGCTGGAATAGTTGTTATACATTGAGCAGCAGTTTCAAATGCTTTCTGCATATACCTACAATAAAACAATATTTTAGGCTCTTCAAAAAGGATAAAATGCTGATTTGATAGTCAGGCGTCAGTCATCAGTGGGAGAATAGCTCACTTTCGACCCATCTCTTGCGAAGCGAGGGGAGTGAAAAGTATATTGGGCAGTGGGAGAATTATTGATAATTAATTCATTATTTTCTTGACATTGAAAAAAGAATGCTTAGAATCTGTTCAATATTTCATAATAAAAAGGGAGGAAGTATGTATCGTATTATTTTAGTTCTCATTTTAGCAGTTTTCTGCTATACTGCAGCATTTGCAGATGATGTGGACATTAAGGCAGGCTCAAACAATGGGACAACAGGTGTTTCTGTAAAGGACAGTGGTGATGCTACTGTATTGAAAGTAACTTCTGATGGGGATCTTGCACAGCCGGCAGGTGCTTATCACAATTTTGGAGATGCGACAGCCGTCGGTGAAGCAGGTTATGGGATCAGGGATAATGCTGGAACACTGCAAACAAAAAATAGCGGCGGAACTTGGTCACCGTTAACAACCACTGGGTTTACACCTACTTATGGAGAGATATCTTACAAACACGGAAACGGCACATTTGATGTAACTACCGGTTTATACGGTGTCACAGGTTATAATCCAACGGTAACAACCAACACTTATTTAACACTTCAAACCTCAGGTGTTTATTACAATTGCTTTCCTTGTACAGGAAGTAACTCTTATTACTACTCTTCAGTAGCAGAAGGTGTAACCATAGAACTTTCAGGAGGTTTGCCAATTGCAATTAGAATAAATACATCAGGAGTATATAGAATTTCATCTTTTCAGGCTGTCTGTGGAACCGGAGCAACAAACAAATTTGCTGCAGTAGAATTTGAAATTTCAAAATCCAATAGTTTACCAGCCTTTAGTGATGGTACAGCAGAAAGTCTATCGAGTGTAGTAGCAACAAATAAAGCTTCAACTGATCAAACAACCGGTTCATTTTCAGGATTTTTGTCTTGTTCAGCTGGTGATATTATTCAGCTTGGTAATAAAAGACTATTAGGTAATGAGACAATATACTATGTTTATGCTATAAATTTGGCAGTAGAAAGAGTAAAATAATAGAAAGTGAAAACAGATTCTTTTAGAATCAAGGAGAGCACATGAAATACTGTGTAATAATGCTGATTTTGCTGTTTGGTACTTTACTTTCTGCTGGAATAAATGGGGTAATAATCAGTGATGGCACAATAGCCGTATCAAACGGAGCATCTTTTACAGTGAGTGGGGCTTTGACAGTCTCAGGAACGAGTACTTTTTATTCCCAGAGCACAAAGGCCTGCAGCGGAGCCACTTCTTTTCCCGGACCTGAGGGCAGTTTGGATGAAGTGATCATCACACCAGCAGGAGATATGGGAAGTACAGCAGTCCAACACTATAGCGGGACAAAGCATCCTAATGCATCCACTGGAATCAAATCCTGGTGGATAGTTAATCCGGGAACTAATCAAAATTGTACGATTACCTTCAAAGTTAGAACAACTGATTTGACAGGCTTAACAGCAAGCAATCTGGCAATCTGTGAGAGAAAAACCGGTGTCTGGCAAAAGCACACAGAAGCGTCTTTACCCACTGTATCAGTTTCAGGGAATTATACAACTTTAACTTTTACCGGCTTGAATTTAGTTGCTGCAAAAGGTAGTCACGAGCTTACCCTGGGTGACAGAGATGATTCTACGTTACCTGTCGAGTTATCATCTTTTACTGCTATCGCAATTGATGAGAATAATGTAAATATTCAGTGGAGAACAGAATCTGAAAGCAATGTTCTGGGTTACAACATATACCGAAGTCAGGAAGATGTTTTGGATAGTGCTGAAAGGTTAAATTTCTCAGTTATTGAAGGAGCCAACAGTTCACAGGGACAAAGTTACAGCTATGCGGATAAGACTATTGAAGCTGATTCCTACTACTACTGGCTGGAGAATGTTGATTTTGGTGGAACAACCGGATTATACGGTCCTGTCTTTGTTCAAGTTAAGCAACCAAGCACAGATGCACCTATCCAAGAAATCTACAAAGTAACAAAGCTTCAGGGAGTTTATCCCAATCCTTTCAATCCTGAAACAACTGTTTCCTTCAGTTTACTGAAGACTTCCCGAGTTAGTATCAAAATATTTAACGCCAAAGGTCAGTTTGTAACTACTTTGTTTGATGATTTTGAGAAAGCCGGTTTACACAGAATCGCCTGGAATGGAAAAAACAAAAGTGGAAAAGCCTGTAAATCAGGTATCTATTATGTTAAGATGCATGCCGGAGATTATCAGGAGATCAAGAGAATAACAATACTCAAGTAGGACGAGAGTCCAGGCATAAAATTAAGGGTACGATTTAATTAATCGTACCCTTTTTTAGCAAATGGACTATATGGACTTAATGGACTATATGGACTGTATGGACTATATAATGTGAATGATAGTTAATGAGTTAAACATTCTTTTTCGGCTGTGTAATCTTTTAGGGATTACAGGCTGCCAGATAATGAGAGATTTCGGGATAGGATTGATCTATTTGCTGTACTTGTTTAAATATCAGCAATGCTTTCTTATATTTCTTTTTGGCTAAGAGAACTTTTCCCTGCCAGAAGAGGGCTTCTGTGAAGTTGTCCAAACAGTCTGAAGCAGTCTGGAAATTTTCCAGTGCAGACTTGTAATTTTGGCGGTCGAAGTCAATTCTGCCTAAACCAAAATAAGCAAAAGGGTAATCTTCATCGACATCAAGAGCGTTGTTATAATAGACTATAGCAGAATCAGGGAGACTTAAAATATAATAACAGTCTCCGATCCGGGAATAAGCGTCGCAGGAAATTCTCTCAGAGAGATCCTGTTTGTACTCTGCAATAGCTGCAGAGAATTGTTTAGCTTCAAATGCTTTATCGGCCAGAAGATAATGATCGACGTATTTCAGGCAATTCAGGTGAGTGCTGAAGAACAATAAGCAAATAGAAAAAAATATTTTCACATAACCACCACAAAATTATATTTATTTCTTTTTGGAATAACGTCCTGTCATGTCAAGAATTCTTTCTTTTTTAAAGGAAATGATGATCTGTTTAATAAAAGTGATTGACAGAATCCATAATATAATATTGAAATAATATAATTTAATTTTGATAATATCTTGTGAGGATTGAGGTTGCAGGTATGAAATGCTTTTTTTCTTTATTTATGGTCATATTAATAAGCTTTGGGCTTAATGCAGAAGTTTATCAAATAGATCAGGGACAAAATCAGGTGGAATTAGTATCATCAAATACAAAGTCAATTCGTATATCTTACAAAATCTCTAACTTTAATTACGAACCTGTCAAAATAGGGAAAGACACATTTTACGAACCAGAGCTTACCAAAGAAGCGAATAAATACGAAAAAGGAATGCCTGCAGTACCATATATCAATCGCAATATCATTATCCCGGATCAGACCAAAATGGCTGTCAATATTATCGAGAGCCGTTGGGTTGAGATTAAAATGCTTGTAGCTCCTTCTAAAGGGATTATTACCAGAAACAACGACCCCCAAAAAATACTTTTTACCTTTGCTCCTTTCTATCAGACAAAAGAAAATTACCCATCTGCAATTGCAGAATTGAGTAAGCCCTTTATCCTCCGTGATTTTAGAGGAATAACTGTGACTGCAAATCCTTTTGTATATTATCCTGAGACGAAAACTCTAAGGGTTTATACGCATCTAATCCTGGAAATTGTAACTGTTGGTAAAGATCCTGAAAATGTTTCTGTCACAAGTAGAAATAATTATAATAAATATTTTGAGAACATCTACCAAAACCAATTTCTCAATTTCCAGAATGACCGCTATACACAGGTCAATGATAAGGGACGTATGCTGATCATCGCACCTAACTTGTATTTATCATCTATGCAGGCTTTAGTTGACTGGAAAAACCAGAAGGGTATTAAAACAACTCTGGTTGATTACAGTAGTGTCGCATCCTCAAATACAACCCTCAAAACCTATCTGCAAAATCAATATAATCTGAATGATGGTCTTGTCTTTGTTCTTCTCTGTGGTGATGCTGCTCAGATTCCTACTTTTACCTCGGGTGGGGGAGGGTCAGACCCGACATATTCACTTCTGGCTGGTAATGATAATTATCCCGAGATCTTTGTCGGCAGGTTTTCTGCTGAGAACACAACCCAGTTGCTGACGCAGGTTAACCGTACAATACAATATGAACGGGATTTAGATGAGTCAGCTACATGGCTTCAATCAGCTACAGGAATCGCTTCCAATGAAGGTGGTCCTACCCAGGGTGATAATGGAGAATCTGATGCAATTCACATGAACAATATTCGCGATGATCTGTTGGGATACGGTTATAATACAGTTGATCAAATCTATCAAGGCTTAGGTGGTTCAACTGCTGGAATTTCTTCTGCCATTAACTCCGGACGGGGTTTTGTGAATTACGTGGGGCATGGTTCAACTACCGGTTGGGGATCTGTTACTTTTTCCAATACTAATGTAAATGCCTTAACCAATACGAATAAATTGCCTTTCATTATGGATGTTGCTTGTGTAAATGGAAATTTTACATCGACGACATGTTTCGCAGAAGCGTGGATGAGAGCATCATCCGGAGCAAATCCCACAGGTGCTGTTGGTATCTATGCTTCTTCGATCAACCAATCTTGGAACGAACCTATGCGTGCTCAGGATGAGTTTACCGACTTGCTGATATCAAATCAGAAAAATACTCTGGGTGGGCTTTACTTTAATTCTTCCCTCAAGATGATGGAAGTTTATGGTACCTCAGGTGCCAGCATGTTCCTTACCTGGCATATTTTTGGAGATCCTTCTTTACAAATTCGCACAAAAGTACCTCAGATCATCAATGCTGTGTATCCGGCTTCTATTCCGACAGGAACTACCACTTATGAGGTTTCTACAGGAATCCAGGATGCACTTATATGCTTGTCTCATCACAATCAAATCATAGCAAGCGGATACACTGATTCCACTGGAAACACAACCATGAATCTGACAAACCTACCCGCAGCACCAGACACAATGAAATTAACAATTACTGCTTACAATAGTGTATCACAAACCGACTCAATCTATCTTACACAATCAACAAATACTAATGTCGATCCACCGCTAAATGTTATTATCCAACCTCAGATTGATGGAATACATATTAACTGGTCACCGGTTTCCAATGCAACTTCTTTTCATATTTACAGATCTTCCTCTATCAATGGTACTTATACCGAAATTTCCCGAGTGACCACCAATTCCTTTCTCGATCAGACTGCTCCCGGAAACAGCAATTACTACTATATTACAGCCGAAAGCCTGGCAGACACAAAGTAGTAGTCCCCAGACTGGAGTCGTCAGGCGGCAGTGGGGAATCCCGGCTTTTCTAGAGATTGGGCAGCTTGCCCAATTAAAAGCTAAGGGAACAGTTTTAACTGTTCTAAGTGTTTATTTGTAGAATCAGCCTTCAGGCTGGTTCAATGGAAAGTCCTTGCCCTTTTAAGGGAAAGGATTTAGGATAGGGTTAGTAGTAGTCCCCAGACTGAAGTCGTCAGGCATCAGTGGGGAGATAACTCACCCCCGCCCCTCTCTTGCAAAGAGAGGGGAGTGAACGATTCGACGACCAATCCCCGTTTTTTAGGGAAGGGGGTGAAGTATTGGCGACAAGAATCAGTCGCCAAGCTTCGGCCATCAGTCTCCTGTCCAATTTACAAATTAGTTGATAATGTTATACTCTGTTCTTCCCTAAAAAGACAAGTTTCATGTCACCTTTGCTTTGAATGCTGGTTATCAGAAGATAAGGTGCCAAGAATAATGTTCCGCCAAACAAGGCAAAAATTCCTAGAAATAGTCCGACTGGAGTAAAATGATGTCTCCAGGAAACCCATAAACAGGAAAGAATCAGGAAACACAAGAAATCAAAATTGAATTGTCCAGGCCAGTTTAGGGCACCAATATCACTAAAGAAAATGGAAATTAAATTCCATCCGTGATTGTTCACTACCAAAGCGGTAACAACGATAATACTGATAAGCATCAGAACGAGTAATAACCTAAATACTAACATAATAGCCTCCTTAATATTTTCTTTAATGCAATGTAGCGAGTGCTACACAAAATGTCAATACTTTTTCTTTAAGAAGTGAAAATCATAACTTAAATAATTGTGATTTAGTAGATTAAACCCATGCTACACAAAAAAGTTCTACTAATCTGCTCTGGTTATAACGATTGTTATTTGTCTTTTATTAGAATTTGAGCTGTTGCTAGCTATAAATTCCGCTTTAAAACCATACTGCTTACAATACACTACTTACTATTTACCCTCTTCTCCCTTGGTGTTCATAAGCAAATTTGTTCGATTTCAATATTACCCTTGACAAAAATATCTAAAATGTAGCACATGCTACATAATAGATATTGGAGGTAATATGTCAAATGAACATGGCAAGCAGAAAAAAAATACTGCTATCGGTATTGGGAAACTTTATTCACTAACCGGTAAACAGATTTTCTTACTAGTAGTTATGGGGTTGGTTTTTTGGTACATAGGAGCTACCTGCGTCCGTATGGGATCAGAAATTGGAGCTTTTGGATCTAAAACAAGTATTCTATCATATGCAGCGGGATTTCTAATAGGATGGGTAACTGTTATTATATTGAAAATAATAGCAAAACTAAAACCAAATCAGATTATTCCGGGTTGTTGTATTGGAGGTGCTGTGGCTACATTCTGTGATGGTATAGCAATCACCTGGACACCCTGGCTGTATGGAACTGATCCGTTGCAAATATCTTTAGGTGCTGCTTGGATCTTGTGGAATATTTTTACTTTATTTGGTGCAGCAATTTTAGTAGCCTATCGTTTGGAATCCAAATAAAATGACATAGTATAAGGACGGATTCATGAAAAATCCGTCCTTACTACAATTATTTTAACTTTTAGAGCAAATAATCTTATCCAATCCTTCTATAGCTTTCAAAATTGTTGCGTCATGATCCAGGGCATCAAGAAAGACAAACCCTTCAACAATAGCCAGAGTTATTGCAGAAATATGTTCTTTGTCTTCTTCTTTTTCCACTTGAATTGCCAAATAGATCCAGTTTATATAACTGGTATAAATCTCTCTTCCAATGGTGTAATAGGGCTCTTCTTTATGTGCTGCCAGTGCTGCTAATTCCAGCCATAAACGGATATAAGGCCGAATCATTTCATTCTTCATTGCTTGATAAAGAAAGGGAATAAGTATTTGCATCGGCATTTTTTCTGTTTGATTGGCCTTTAAGATCTCTAAAAAACTATCTGAAATATAAGTAAGAACAGCTGTCAATAATTCTTCTTTATCTTTGAAATAATGCATGAGCATTCTGTCACTGGTACCTATAGCCTTAGCTAAGATTCTCAAACTTACTTTTTGAATCCCGTTTAATAGTATATATTCTGCCATTTTTTCGATTATGCTCTGTTTTTTTAGATCACCTTTCTTCATATTGTTAACCTCAACTTTATTTAAATTACTTATTAAAAAAAATATTATCAACTTTTTATCAATTATCTCTGAAATGTCAAGTTACAATGTAGTTGTTATTAATATGGTATAATGAGACAATAAAATTGGAGAAAATTAATAATGCTATCTTCATAAAAATATGAATAGTCATCTCCTACTGAAAATGAATTAAAGACAATTAGAGCATACTAAAAGTAAAATAAACTTGACAAAAAGATTATTGTAAACTACATTACATCAGGAGGTAAGATGGAACTTAAAAATTTCCTAAAAGTATGGCGGGCAAAAAGAGATATCACTCAAGCTGATTTGGCGATTGCTGTAGGTTTGAGTCGGCAGACCATTAATTCCATCGAGAAGGGTATTTTTGTCCCGTCAGTTGTAAGTGCCATGAAATTGGCAGTTTTTTTTAAAACAAGCGTGGAAGAAATCTTTTATTTCGAGGAGGAAAAATGACAATCAGAGGTAACTACCATTTGCTCTTTGGCAGTCAACTTATCACAGGGTTATTGACATACTGGGCATGTACAAAGTATGATGTAATGGGTGTCATAATCGGTTTCATCCCTTTTTTGATAGGGATGATTGTAGTCTTAACAAAACATAAACCTGATGAGAGAGAGATGTTATTATCCCATCAGATAAACAGTTACGAAGCTATTTCTACAGGAATAATCGCAGGTATAATCTATTTTTGTTTCCCACATTTGAACTGGTTCTTTACTCTCGTCTCTGCGATTAGTGTTGTAAGAGGCATCATAGGTATGATAGTTTTTACAGTAAGGTAAAACTATTTGTACTTAATCAGAGAATTGTGAGAAGAAAATATCTTTAGGGTCAAACCAAATCTTTTTTCTTTCTTTCGATAGCTTCCAGCAATTCTCTGATACTTCCTTTTTCAACATGGCTTAGTACTTTTTGGGATCTGGATTTTGGTTTTGAGCGGGAAAAGAGAGATTGAAAAAATCCTTTCTTCTCTGGTTTTTCGACAACATCCTCAGTTTTCATGCATCCCCTGAGAGAAAAGTATGCACAATCATCGATCAATCCCATTGGAATACTGCTTTCTTTAATGTCTATGCTGGTTTTGGCATCAACTCTGGATGCCTGGACCGAGAAGAAAATTAGTTTTTTATCTATCAGAACATTCAGATTTTTCTTCAGCCAATGATAAATTGTCATTCTGCCTGATTTAACACTGCTTCCGATAACGATGATCTTTACTTCAGAAGGGATAACAATGTCATAATTGTAATCAAGATTGGCCAGTTTGAACCCGGTTTCTTCAGCAATCCACTTGGCATATTGATCAGTAGCTCCTCTTGTAGATCTATAAATAATCATTCCTTTCATATAATATAACTCCTAAGAAAACTTGATTAATCTCTTTCTTCGCGGAAGTAGGGGAGACCCAGACTTTCCGGAAGATTGGATTTTTTCCCTCTTATTGATATAATCACAAGTATGAGAATAGTAAATAAATAAGGTATTGTATTTAGTAAATTTGATGAAATATGAATTCCGACAGCTTGCATACGAAGTTGCATAGCTTCCAGGCCACCGAATAAATAAGCACCTCCGAAAGCGATTAGAGGATTCCAATTAGCAAAGATAACTAATGCAATGGCGATCCAGCCTCTGCCGGAAGTCATACCATTCACCCAAAGGGGAGTATAGGCCAGGCTTAAATAAGCACCGCTCAGACCGCAGATCACACCACCAAAGAAAACACAAAGATATCTGACCTTGGTCACTTTAATCCCCATGATTTCGGCTGCTAAAGGTTTTTCTCCACTGCTACGGATGGCGAGCCCCCAGTTTGTCTTTTTAAATAGGAAGAACAGCACAAAAGGCAGGAGATATGAGAAGTAAACAAGTATATTCTGATTGAAGAAAATTTCTCCGATAACAGGAATGTTATGCAGAATTGGTATAGAGATATTATCAAAACTTTTGGATAGAGTTTTACCAACGAGGTCTTTCCCAAAGTAGGAACTGATCCCGGTACCGAACATCGTGAGAGCCAGTCCTGATACTACCTGATTAGCACGCAGGGAAATAGACAAAAAGCCATGAATCAGAGCCATCAACCCCCCTAAAAGAGCTGCCAGGAGCACTGCGAGCAGAAGGTTGTTGAACATGAGAGCAAAGAGGAAGGCACTGAAAGCACCGACCAGCATAATACCTTCGATACCCAGATTCAGAACACCGGCTCTTTCACAAAGAATTTCTCCAAGTGTTGCATATAAGACAACTGTTCCGCTTTTAACAGCAGAGGAGAGGATTGATACTACAATTTCTTCAACAGTCATTTTTTTGTCCTTGAAAACTTGACATTATAGTTTTTAAATAATTCACACCCTAAGATAGAAAAGAGGATAAGGCTCTGCAGGATTGTACCGACAGAAGCAGGTAACCCCATACTTATTTGCAGAATTTCAGAGCCTGTGATCAGAAGACTCAGGAAGAAGGCAACCAGAATTACAATAAAGGGATTTGAGCGTGCCAGCCAGGCAACAATAATTCCTGTAAAACCATAACCTGAAGAAATTTGATGGTGAAGTTGATGTTGAATACCACAAATCTCATTCACACCTGCCAATCCTGCCAAACCACCACTAATGAGAAATACCAGAAAAATGGTTTTATTGACCGAAACACCGGCATATTTACCGGCTTCCAAGCTTGAGCCTGACAAACGGACTTTGTAGCCGAAGGTAGTATATTTGAAAATAAAATAAATAAGTAAAACCAAAATAAAGGCAATGATTAAACCCAAATGAACCCGGCCTAAACCCAGACCAGGAAACTGAGCCTGAATAGGAAAGGTCGCAGTATAGGGGAAATTATCAGCACCTTTCCAGGGTCCGAAAACAAAGTAATCAATGATTGATAATGCGACATAATTGAGGAGTAGGGTTGTTATAACCTCGTTAATTCTAAAAACAGTTTTCAAAAAAGCAGGGATAGCAGCCCAGAAAGCTCCGCCAATAATGCCCAGGCAGACTGCAATTGACAATTCCAGGAATCTTGGCAGTGGTTGAACATACAGAATAAAGGCAGTCGCTACAAAAGCACCGAAATATAATTGGCCCTCTGCTCCGATGTTCCAGATCTTATTATTCAGAGCCACAGAAACCGCAAGACCTGTTAGGATGAGAGGAATGGTTTTAATTATCGTTTCAGAAAATCCGTATGGAGAACCTAAAGTTGATTTAATAATTTGCCAATAAGCTTCAAAAGGATTAACTTTATTAATGGCAATAAAGATACCGCCCAAAACCAATGCTATGGTTATGGCCAGTAGAGAATACTGAAGTTCCAGTCGTGAAGAAATTACTTCCCTCTTATCAAATTGAACTCTAAACATCACAAACTCCACTCATGTATAAACCAATGGTTTCGACATTAAATTTATCCTGTGGGAGAATCTTTACAAATTCACCCTCGTAAATAACTGCAATTCTATCGGACAGTTCGAATAATTCATCAAGATCACCGGAAACCAGGATAACAGCTTTTCCCTTATTACGTAGTCCCATAATAGAGGTTCTGACGAAATTTGTTGCTCCGATATCAAGCCCCTGAGATGGATACATAAAGATGTAAACTTCCTTATCGGCTTCAATTTCTCTGCCCAAGATTATTTTCTGCAGATTACCTCCGGAAAGAAGAGCTGCATGATATTGGAGTCCAGGATAGGAAACGTCATACTTTTTGAGAATTGTTAAAGCATATTCTTTAAGTTTTTTGATATTCATAATGCCAGTCTTAAGAAACTCTTTTTTCTGAAATACTTTCATGATCAGATTTTCCCAGATAGGGGAGAGTCCTGCAGTTCCGACAGTTGTACGGTTTTCGGGAATATAGGAAACACCTTTTTCAATTCTTTGGGAAACACTCATCCTGCTGAGATTCTGAGCATTAAGGATAATTTCACCTGAACTTGTTTTTAGTAATCCTGCAATAGCGTCTGCCAGCTCTCTTTGTCCATTGCCTGATACACCGGCAATGCCGAAAATTTCACCAGCCATTACTTCAAAAGAGAGATCATGCACAGAATCTGCTTGAAAATTACCCTTGACACACAGATTATTTATTTCCAGTTTTTTAATATTGCTTGTTTGTCCTTCTCTGTTAAAATCAAAATTAATGTCTTTACCAACCATGAGTCTGGCTAATTCTGTATTTGAAATGTTTTTATTTTCCAGGGTAGTTATTTTCTGAGCTTTTCTAAGAACTGTAATTCTGTCTGCAACTTCCCGGACTTCATTCATTTTGTGTGAAATAAAGACTACACATTTTCCTGTAGAAGCAATTTTTTTCAGGATTGTGACCAAATGGTCGGATTCCTGTTTAGTTAAGACACTGGTCGGCTCATCCATGATTAAAACATCAACATTTCTTACAAGCATTTTAAGGATTTCAACTTTCTGTCTGTCTCCGACATGAAGATCGTAAATAAAAGCATGAGGATCAACTTCCAGTTGAAATTCTTTGGAATAAGCTTCTACGAGCTTATAGATTTTTTTATAGTTTAAGAAAAAATTATTTGTTTTAAGACCCAGAATAATGTTTTCTAAAACTGTAAGATTGTTCACAAGACTAAAGCGTTGGTGCACCATTCCAATACCACCGGCGAGAGCTTCGCCGGGAAAAGAATACCTGATATTTTTCCCTTTGAAGAGAATATCACCTTCGTCCTGAAAGTAAACACCGGATAGAATATTCATCAAAGTTGTTTTACCTGCTCCATTTTCTCCCAACAGAGCATGTACTTCACCTTGAAACAGGTCGAAGTCAACATTATCATTAACCTTTGTATTGAGGAAAGATTTTGTAATTCCTCGCATTTTTACAATTGGTTCAGGCATAAATATCCTTGATTTGGGAATTTAATTTAAAAAGGGCGAACAATTCAGTCCGCCCTGAACAAGTAATTTTATTTTTTGGCTTTAGGTAATTCGCCGACAACTCCTTCGACAAACCAATCCATACTTAACAATTCGGGATCAGTAGGAGTCTTTCCGGCCTGAACTTTAACAACGCCTTTTTGGTCTTTGATAGGACCGGCAAAAACATCAAATTTTAATTCTGTCATTTCTTTCTGTTTTGCATCAACAAGGGTACGAACATCCTGTGGTACTGCATCATTATAGGGTGCAAGCCCAATTAAACCGGATTCAATTCCCCACCATAAATCTTCACTTTTCCAGGTTTTCTTGGAAACTTCTTCACAAATTTTATTATACATAACATCCCAATGCCAGATTGGTCCTGTTAAATTTGCTTTGGGAGCAAAGGAACGCATATCGCTGTCATAGCCAATACAGTAGATACCTTTCTTTTCTGCAGCTTGTTGTGGAGCTGCAGAATCTGTTCCCTGAGCAATGATGTCACAGCCCATATCGATAAGAGCATTTGCAGCATCCATTTCTTTGGCAGGATCAAACCAGGAGTTTACCCATACAACCTGAACAGTGGCTTTGGGATTAACAGCTCTGACACCAAGAGCAAATCCGTTCAAATGTCTGATAACTTCAGGAATCGGATGAGGTGCTACATAACCCAGCTTATTTTTCTTGGACATTTTACCTGCAACCATACCTGCAAGATATTCAGCCTGATACATTCTGCCAAAATAGGTACCCATATTGGCATCTCTCTTATAACCACTACAGTGCATAAAGATCTTATCCGGATACTTCTTAGCTACTTCTGCTGTCGGATCCATATAACCGAAAGAAGTTGTGAAAATGATATCATTTCCTGCTTCTGCTAGTTGAGTTATTACTCTTGATGCTTCTGCACCTTCAGGTACGCTTTCTACATAAGTAGTTTTTTCAATAAAAGGCTGTTTTTCTAAAGCCAATCTTCCCTGATTATGTGCATATGTCCATCCGGCATCTCCAATGGGCCCAACATAAACAAATCCGACTTTTAACTTCTTACCTTCAGTTGCTTTACTTTCTTTTTTTGCACAACCAACAAGCATAATGGATAGCACTAATAAAACTACCAGGATCCATTTCAAACTTTTCATTTTCCCTCCTCTGATTATTTTTTGATTCTTATTTAATAAGTTCGAATTTCCAATTAATATTTAACAGAAAACGAACTTAAAACTCTACCATTTCATGATCTTTAGTATAATCGACAAAGTTAATCTCTGTCTGGGTTTTAAATTTATCTAATAGATCACATATTCTGTGTAAACCATCATTTATCTTCGTGATATATTTTTCCTGCTTTACCGTGATATTGTCTTCTTTAATGCTTTCGATAAGCATTTCTAAATTTCCCTGAATGATCATTAAGGGCTGATTGATTTCATGGTTAGCAGTAACAGCCATAGCAAGAGCAGCATTTACCCGTTCCTGCTTTATCTGACTCTCAAACTCATACTTAAGGTTAGTGATTTCGTATTTAACATGAAGACTTTGAGCACGTTTCTGTTTAGACTGGTTTGAACTATTATTCTTAAGGTTAAAATACTTCTCTAAAAATTCGAGAGAATTTTCGAAATCCTTAACCGATTTGTAGTATTTGCTTATTATTAGAAAAGCATCTTCTTCATACATTTGATTGTTCAATTGTTCAGATAGCTTAAGACAGATTAAAGAGTTTTCTTTTGCCTGCTCTGTATCTTTGTTCAATATGTGATAGTAGGCCAATGCTTTATGGTAAATATATTGGTTTTTCGTAGAACTGACATCAGCCACAAGTTTCCGCAATATTTCCAGATAAGGATATATTTCTCTTGGTTCATTTAGATCAACATAAGATTTCACTAAACTGGATATGGTTTCAATCAGTTTATCCATTGGACCACAATTCTTTCTGATGTCAATAGATTGGATAAAGAAGCCTATTGAAGTATGAGTATCTTTTATAAATCGTGCCATTAAACCAAGATTATTCAAACTATCTGCGAGAAGAGAATAATCGTTGAGTTCTCGTGCCAGTTTTTCAGCTTCCAGAAAGCAATTTTGTGCAAGATCCGGTTTTCCCAAATCGAGGTTGATTAACCCCAGAACGTTTTGATTATGTGCAATGCCATGTTTATGATTACATTCTTTATACAATTTGTTGGAATTCATTAGCAAGTTGTAAGCTTGTTCAGTCATACCTATTTCATTGTGCAAAATACCGAATTTAGCACAAATATTCCCTTTTACTCTTTTTATTTCGACTTTATCCAGATTATAATATGCTTGTTGTAAATAATCAAAAGATGATGTATAATCATTTAATTTGTAATAACATATGCCGATATATTGTTGCATATTTATGATATTTTTATCTTCACCTAAAAGAATAAATTCATCCAGTGCTTTTTTAAAATATTCAATTGCTTTTTCATACTCGGCAAAATTTCTATGAAAAGTTCCCAGTGCTGCATTAGTGGCACCATTTAGATTTTCCAGTTTGTAATCTTGCGCAATTTTCAATACGGTATTATAATATTCGTTGGCTTTATCTAATCTATTAGTAACAGAATAGGCCAGCCCTATATTGGTAACAACCTTAATATAAAGGAGAATGAACTCTTTTTCCAGGCATCTGTCAGCTAATTCTTTCATCTCTCTGAAAAAATCTTCGTCAGGATGATAGCGCCTTTCATTCAATTTATTAAATTTATGGATAAAAATATCAATTAATTCCATGTAACACCTTTATGGTTGATTCGATTTTTTGGGAAAATCAACCATCAAATAACCTTCAGCATAATCTGTAAAGGTAAATTCATTATTGAATTTATATGATTCTAAAATACTCTTTATTTTGTCAATACCAGATTTAATTTTGCTTAATTGAGAGACTTGGCGTGTTGTTAATGAAGTTAAGTTTAAATATGCTTCGAAATTGGAAAAGCATTCCGAAAACAATTGAATAGGACTGTTAATTTCATTGTATGCTCTTAAAGCCATATTGAGTACAGTATCGGTTTTTTCCTGAATAACTTTCTCTTCAAAGTGATTTTTCGCATTTAGAATCTCATTTTTAAAATG
Source organism: uncultured Candidatus Cloacimonadota bacterium (assembly GCA_964419225.1). GTDB lineage: Bacteria > Cloacimonadota > Cloacimonadia > Cloacimonadales > CAYQPF01 > CAYQPF01. The sequence continues at coordinate 20,277 of CAYQPF010000024.1, forward strand.
AGCATCAGCAAGTTTCCTCTTCAGATCATAGTTAAATATTTTTTCTTCATATTCAAGTTCTAAGACAGCATGTTTATGAGCCATCTTATACTTTTTTTTCTTTTTGTAAAGTTCTTTCCAAAAGGCATGGGAACCTTTAAGGTAATTATCTGAATTGGTCTCTACAGCTTTCTGCATCATTAAATGAGCATAATACTCTGTTTTCTTCAGATCACCTTTTTCCAGATAAAGATTTGCAGCAGAATTATAGGAGATAAATTCGCAACTTAAGATTCCGATATGTTGACTCCCTGAAATAGCTTGTTGGACATACAATTCTGCAGTCTCAAGATCGTTGTTGGAAATGCAGGCTAAGGCCAGATTATTCAAAGTATTAATCTCTTTATCTTCCGTGCCGGTGGATTTTCTTACTTCGAGTGACTTTAAGTAGCACTCAATTGCGTGGGGGTAATCACATAATTCATTATAAACCATACCTTTATTGTTTAGAGCATCAGCCAAAATCATGGGAATGCTAAGATCTATTGCATATTTTTCTGCTTCTATAAAGCATTTAAGAGCATTTTCCAGATTATTGATCTGATTATATATTAAACCCAGTGTGTTTTGATTATTAGCATAACCAAGAAAGTGTTTTTGACTGAGAAAAATCTCATTAGATTCATTAATTAAATCGAAAGCTCTGTCTAATATTCCAATATCCTTATGTAAAATGCCAAACCACGTACAAATATTGCCTTTGGATATTGGATCTTCAATAATGTTTCTGTTTATATAGGCATAATTCAAATATTCAAACGCCTTTTTAAAATCAGATATTTTGTAATATGCTACGCCTAAATTCTGACTGACAAGTGCAATGTTGACCATATCATTGAAGTTTATGTATAACTGCAGTGACTGGTTAAAGTAATCAATTGCTGCTTCATGTTGGGAAGTGTTCCAATAGAAAGTACCAAGTTGGTTGAATAAAACAGCTTCCAGGTTTTCTGATGGAAGGTTTTTAACCATATTCCGGGCCATTTCAAAATGAAGTTTGGCTTCATCCAAATTGTTTTGAAAAGCATAAGCTTTGGCTTTCGTACAAATTGCTTTCAAGGCTAATTCATATTCTTCAGCCTGTAAGCAATTACTATGCAAAATGTCGAGTTCCCGAAAATATTTGGAGTTTGCCTGAGTAATACTATCAGAGTACCATTTCAATTGTTTACCGTACTTCTCTCTGATAAGAAACTTAACTACATTTTCTTTCTCTTCCATAAATTTTTTCCGCTTCTGATTTTTTTAAGTTTTACTAATTTGTTCAGAAACTATCCGGACATATTAGATGTTTCCTGTTTAAACAGATCTAAGGTAGATGTGATATTACTCAGACAAGAGTTCATCGTTCGAATATTATCTTGTTGGATATCAGAAAAATCTTCCCAAGGCAGGGAATTCAATAAAAGGTCTAAATTGCCTCGGATAACCATTAAAGGCTGATTCATTTCATGATTAGCAGTAATAGTCATAGCAAGAGCTGCTGCTTTATTTTCTTTTTCTATTTTCTTTTCGTAACTGGTTTTTAACTTGCTAACTTCATTCTGCAGATGAGTTTTAGTTAATTTACTTTTGATTTCTTCATCGAAGTTTTCTTCTGTTAGTGCAGCTATCATTTCAGTAAATACGAGACATCTTTTATAATTCTTTTTTGATTCAAAGTAATCAGCATGAATTTTGTAAATTACCTGAAGATTATTACTATCATGAAGTTCAAGAGCAAGCATTAATCCTTTTTTTGCAGCAGCCAGAGATTTTCTGTGATTATTTTGCTTTTGATAAAATCTGGCTATGGAAATTAAGCAAAGTAAATTAATTTTGGGAGTATTCAATTTTTTGGCAAGATCTTTAACTTTTAATAAAAATTCTTCAGCTTTTTGATCATAATTTAACACAAGATAGGTATCAAAAATGTTGTTGAGTGTATAAAAAGCCTTGTCGTCAAAAACTACTGTTTGTCTATATTCCCAGGATTTCTCATAAGACTTCAGAGCTTCTTCTGTGTTTTTTTGGGAATTGTAAACTATCCCGATATTATTCCAGGCATCAGCTAATACCATGTTGTAAGATAATTCTTCTGCTATCGCAATAGATTCTCGAAAATGTTGTAAAGCAATGTCATAGTTCTTTATTTCAAAATGTACTAAACCAATTGCATTCAGATTAACTGCGTATTCAATTTTGTTGTTATTCTTTAAACAATATTCATTTGCTTGAAGCATATAAACAAAACCTTGCTCATAAAATCCCATTTCCCGATGGATGATTCCGACCCAGGAATATAAAGAACTTTTTATCGTATTGTCTTCTATCTGTGAAGACAATTTCTCAGCTTCCATTATTTTAATGTATGCTTCTAACAAATTTGCTTTCTTATAATAAACCAGAGCAATATTTTTCCTGACCATGATTTCTGTCCGGGGATTTGATAACTCAATACTTAACTGTAGAGATTGCTCAAAAAAATGTAAAGCTTCATCGTACAAACCGAGGTTCCATTTCATGCTTCCCATAAAATTCATAATCTGTGCTTTGATGGATGCAATGGTTGTTGAATCATAAATTTTTAAGAGAAGTTTGAAATTTGTTTCAGCTTTTGGAAAAAACTGATGGTAAACATAAGTAGAAGTTTGGAGACAGAGTCCATACACATAAGTATCCTGCAAATCATATTTAGAGGCAACTTGGATTACCTCTTCCAGCTCTTTATAAAATTCAGTTCCTGCCTTTGTAAAGATGTTTTGAAGATTTTTTAAAGCTGTTTTAAGTGCTTGGTCTAATTCTTGTACTGGTAAATGATCGTATTTACTCATATATTTCCCATAAATAATGGTATAAGGGAATTAATAATGAAAAATCATTTTTCAATTTTTCACTTAAACCTTTTTCGAAAAGAACTTGTTCTAAGGGTTTGGTACAAGATAAGTAAAAGCTTTTTTTCTGATACCAGCAACTAAGATCCTGAGGAAGACCTTTGATTAATTCCTTCTTATAATCATTTCCTTCCAAAGTAAAAATATCTGAGGTTTTTAGGAAAGATACAATTTCAAGAAATTTAGTCTGATTTGCCAGTATATCTTCCCGGAAATGTTGTAAATAGGTCTTATCAGCATTATAGAAACCCATACCATACCGGTAACCGTCTGTAAAGATCTCAAAGTAAAAAGTGGGGATGATCTTCCAATCATTCACTCTTCTTTTAAAAGCAATCCAGACATTTGGCCTGTATGGTGATTTATCTTTGGAGAATCTGGTGTCCCTGTATATTCTACTGATTGTTTTATCAACCATTGGGGCTGTTTCAAAATCAGAATCGATGGTCAGCATAAAATCACTTAAGGAAACAACAAGCTGCTGCACTCTTTGTAAAACATTTATTTGGTAATTCTCTCGGTTTTCTTCAAACCATTCTTTTTCATTATTCAGTTCCAAAGCTTGCAGGAAACTGAAAGTTTCAGGCGAAAATCCCTGAAACGATCCAATATCAACTTTTTTTTGTACTGCCATACTAACTGACTACTCCTGCTTTGATCAGGTCGTGCATATGTAACAGACCGATTGGCTTTGCTTGATTATCCACTACCGGGAGCATTGTTATATTGAATTTTTCCATCAAATTTAAGGCTTCTACAGCTAAGCATTCCGGCTTAAGAGTCTTGGGATTTACCGTCATAACCAGTTTGACAGCTTTTTGCAGAGAAATATCACCTTTATTCAAGAATCTTCTTAAATCACCATCTGTAACTATGCCGACTAAATATCCCTGGCTATTGATTACATTGGCACAACCCAGACCTTTGGAAGTCATCTCCAGAATCACTTTATCCATCGGAAGATCTTCCATAACGATAGGATTACCAGTACCCTGATGCATAAGCTCATTAACTGTGAGTAACATTTTTCGGCCAATCGTTCCACCGGGATGGAACAGAGCAAAGTCTGTAATCTTGAAATTTCTGCGTTCTAACAAGGCTACAGAGATAGCGTCACCAATCGCAAGTGCGACAGTTGTACTCGCCGTAGGTACCAGCCCGAACGGTTCAAATTCCCGTGGTACCGAACAATCAATTATAGCGTCGGAATTCTTTGCCAGTGTAGAATTAAGATTTCCGGTTAAGGCAATGATCGGACAGCCCAGGAATTTAATATAAGGAATAATTGAAACCAGTTCCTGGGTATTACCACTATTGGAAATGGCAAAAATAACATCGCTTTTCTGGAGCATACCCAAGTCACCATGAATTCCTTCAGCCGGATGAAGAAAAATGGCTGTAGTACCAGTACTGGCTAAGGTCGCGGCAATTTTTCTGCCAATGAGTCCTGTTTTGCCCATCCCTGTAACGACTACTTTACCCTGACAATTATAAAGTAATTCCAAAGCTTTATGAATATTATCATCTATTTTTGCTGCAGTTTGTTTTATCGCTTCAGCTTCCAGGAGAAGCTGATTTCTGATAAATTCGATTGTCTGCATTTATTTGAGTACCTCACTTACATTCAGGATAATAAGCAGATCATCTTTCAATTCCACTACTCCTCTGATGAATTCTTTGGAAATATCACCCACATTTGCCGGAGCTGCCTGAATTTCTTCTTCGTTTACTTCGATAACATCACCGATTTTATCAATGATAAATCCAACGGCATCTGCACCGATCTCATCAAATACACCGATTTTGTTTTCCAGTAACTTAGTTTCATTTCCTGTTTTTAGAATAAGATTTCTCGTCTTATCTTTTATCTCTGTATCTTTACGTCCAAGTCTTTTAGCTAAATCAAATATTGTTATGATCTGACCGCGTAAATTGAATAAACCTTTAATATATTCTGAACTGTCGGGTACAGGAGTATATTTTATCTGATTGTTTATCTCTTTAACCTGCAAAATATTCACTCCGAAAAGTGTCTCACCTATATAGAATGTTGTGAATTGGATCATTTTAAATTTCCTCCTCTGTTTCTTGATTTAATATTTTTTTAATTGTACTTAGTAATTTATCTTTGTGCAGCTTAACTTCATAAGCACTAAAGCCAGCTTCCAAAGCTTTGCTCTTGTGCTCATCATCTGCCAGGGTTGTTACCGCAACAGCAGGGATAGTCTTATTTATTTCTCTTACTTTACTGATAAATTCATAGCCATCCATGCGTGGCATAACAATATCACAAACTATAAGATCGTAGGTTCCTGCCTGGAATTTCTTCCAGCCATCCATTCCATCGTATGCAATATCAACGGTAAAATTCACAGATTCAAGATATTGTTTTTCCAAAGCACGGAAGAATGGAGTATCTTCTACTAAAAGGACTTTGTGCTTCTGATCTTTCTTTTGTTTATATTTAAAAGCCTTCTCCGGCTCGGCCATCTCAATTAACTCATAAATGTCCGGGAAAAGAACAAGTTTGTCCTTGATCAGAGTAGAACCGATCAAGCCCTTTCCTGTAATTGTTTCCACGTCCATATCAAGATTAACTTCTACAGAATCTATTATTTTATAAGCGATAATCCCTAAAGGTGTATCTACCATTTTGGGAATTATTACATAAATAATATTGGGTAATTCAGCTTCATTTTGGACTGGGAGAAAATCTGCTAATTTTATTATTCTCAGACTTTTTCCTTCATGTTCAATGTAATTTTTGTCACCCACTAATTCAATTTTTGCATTTTCCACTTTCTCTATGCGTTTAACAAGATCAAGGTTAAGGGCATAAGTCTCAAATTTGTCTTCAAACAGGAGAAGGCTCTGCAGATCCTGTTGCATAGTATGGTCATCATCAGTATCTTTTTTGATTTCTTTAGTATTGTTGAAATGCAGTTTAGCCTTATAAGCAATACCGCTGATATCGATGATCAAAGCAACTGATCCATCTCCCATGATCGTAGCACCTGAATAACAAATTGAGTTTTTGAAGAATCTGGGAATTGTTTTTACCACAATTTCTTCAACATCAAAAATCTCCTGTACTGCTAAACCAAATTCATTATCGTCATGCTGCAAGACCAAGATCCTCACGGTTTGATCGGAGATTGTTTGACGCGGTAACCCTAAAACTTCATCCAGATAGACGATTGGTAATAATTTATTTCTTAATCTTAAAACAGGTGCTTCATTCACCATTTCTATGTGACGGTTCTTATCTTCAGAAGTTATTCTGACAATTTCTCTTAAAGAAACCTGGGGGATCGCAAATCTTTGCTTTTGGGTAGAGACAATGATAGAAGGTACTATAACTAAGGTCAGGGGTAGTTTGATATTGATTTTTGTCGGTCTGTCTGGTTCGGAATCAATTGTGATCGTACCGCCTATTTTTTCCAGCATCTCCCTGGCATTGGAAAGGGTGACATTTTGTACACCATCTTCATTCGTAATCTTAAAGGTATAATATCCCTCAGTCAAAATCAAATTAATGATTTCTTTTTTAGATAATTTCTGGGCACTTGCTTCATTGATCATTCCTGCATCAATAAATTCCTTTAAGATCTCTTTAACATTAAGACCTGATCCGTCATCAACAATGTCAACATTGACTTTTCCACCTTCATGATAAGCCTTCAAAATTATTTTACAGGTTTCATCCTTTTTGAGACGCTTGCGTTCTTCAGGTGTTTCCAATAAGTAGTAAGTAATGAAATGGATCAGGATATTCAAAGGTTCCGACAAGCATTCGATGATGGATTTATCCAGATTGATGTCATTTCCTACTGTATCCAATTTGATTTTTTTATTTATTTTGGGAGATAAATCTCTGATCACCCGGGGGAATTTACCAAAAACTAACGAAATTGGCTGCATTCTGGTGTTCATTATTTTTTCCTGAAGTATTGAAGTGGTCAAATCCACATCCTGTAGTACCCCAGAAAGACCAGGTATTTTCTTTACAATATCCCCGCTTAGTCTCAATAATTGATTTCTTGATAATACTAATTCCCCTGCATAGACCATCAGTTCATTTAACAACGAAACGTTAACTCTAATCGTATCAATCTGTTTTGTGTCTTGAGTTTGATTCTCTTCCATCCTATCCTCCTGAAGTCATATTCATCATTAAAAGAGTAATTAGTACTCCATTTTCATTAGGTTATAATAAAACTAATTTCTTTTTTAATGTCAAATGAAATTTATGAGATTTGGAGGCTTTTGATGATATTTTACCAATCGCACCTGTCTTTATAGATTATCCAATCTTAAACCTATTGTAAATCCAATTTGAGTATTTGTTATCTTGGCATAATTTGAATGTTCATCTGAATTAATTTTGCCATTGTTAATTTTATATTGTAACTGACAGATAAACTTCTCTCTTAAATAACTTAGTCCGGCTGCAAAAAAAATGTCACCACTGGTTTGACGATCATTTTTAAAAAAATCATCAGCAATAAAGGCATTGTATCCCAAATTGGCATCAATTTCCAGGGTGTTTTTATCGTTCATTAACAAATAATCATCGTTTAATGGGATTTTCAGGGCGACATATACGGGTACAAAACTGAAGTTAGCCTTTATAAATTTATTGTATCCTGCTCTAATCGGAATAGATCTGGGAAATTGATATTCCAGTCCAATACCTATTAAAAAGTAATCAGTTATTTTCATTATTTCCAAGGAGGAAGATAATCCCGACTTTACATCAAAATCCTTTGTTCCCTGATCCATTTTCCAATTCTGTTTGCCGGCAAAATCAAATCCCAAATTGAATTGGGTTACAGCAGATAAGCATACAAATCCCAGCAAAAAAACTCCTAAAACAATCATCTTTTTCATTGGATTTCCCTTATATTATCAAATCTAACCCCAAGAGATATACTTAGTTGATCATTCTGCACTTTAACCGGATCCCAGTAATACGAATTGCCATTGTATGTTATGCTACCTGTATTTACTTGATACATTAATTGTATAACAGCATTTTGAGTTACAAAATCCAATCCAATACCATAGTAAAAACCACCGTGTAAATTATAGTTATCATTGTAGGCTTTGTTACACCAAAAAGAATTATGTCCAAAATTCCCGTTTATCTCTACACAAAAATTTTTATTTATTTTCTTAAAATCTTCTACAATTGGAATTTTAAATGTCAAATATATGGGAATAAAATTAAATGTGGGAATTTCCTCAAAAGAATCAAGATCTGTATCTAGAGATTTCGGAAACTGATATTCAATTCCAAGGCCATAATAAAAGAAATTATTATGATCCATTATTTCAATACTTGGACTGAAACTATTTTTTATTTTATAAGTATCTGTATGCGATGGATTTTTTACTTTATATTCTCCACCTGTATCTAATCCTAAATTGATTTGGAATTCTGAATATAAGCTACATATTGAAATCAATGAAAGTAAAACGATAATGATTTTTTTCATATTTTGTTCTTCCTTGTTTAGTTTCTTTCTCTATTTCCCTAAGAATCTATATCCTATAGTAGTAGTAAAGTGTGAATAAGTGTTTTTACATGTATAGTTCGTCAGAGCTAAATCGTTAATATCGTCGAAAGTAAAATTATTGATTTTGTAGGTTGTCTGAAGAATAAAATTGTTTTTAACATATTCAAAGCCAAACCCAGAATATAAACCTCCATTGAGTTCATTCGGGATCATTAAATACTGGTTATCTTTATAGAAATTGAAGCCAAAGGAACCAATAACAGATAAGCCGTTTTCATCTATTTTTTTGAAAATAGGAACCTTTGCTGTAAAATACAAGGGAATGAAGGTAAATCTGATATCCTTTCCGGAAGTACCCCAATACTTTTTGAATTCTATAACTCTTTCAATTTGATATTCGGCACCGAAACCGAATAAAATGTTCTTTGATTCGGACAGAAATTCCAATGATGGAGATACACCCGTTTTTGTGTACCAGACAGAATCATAATCCCAATGAATTGTTTTCCATTTTTGAGAAAATTCACCTGCAAAATCAATTCCTAAATTGACTTGTACTATAGCATTCATTCCAAATGAAAATAAGATAGAAATAATAACCAGAATTAATTTTTTCATAGTTACTCCTTAATCAGGCTAATCAATGCCAATATCACTTATGTTTTGATAATGTCAAAGTTTTATTTCTGAGACTAAAGTCATATCTTTGTTTTTTTGCAAAGATCAAATGTTTTATAAAACAAAAAGTTCGAAATAATCTTGTAACAAAAGTGATTTTGCTTTGTTTAGATTATAACTGATAAATGTAAAAGAGGAGATGTTATGAGACGGTTACTGATACTAATTATTACACTATGTATTTCGATTTTGTTTTTTGCCTGTAGTGGTAAAGAAAACTTAAGCCCTGTCTATCAATCTTCCGGAATGCAGGCAGAAGAATTATACAATGAGAGTGTTAATCTGAATAGTAATGAAATCTTTGCTGCTATCGCAGATTTTGATTCATTAACCTCTTGCCTTTTACTGAATTGTAAAAACCCGATGAATGCTTATGAATTATATTTTATTAAGATCAATGGGGAAATGCTTTATGAGTCTGCAACACCAGCTACCCACACATTTGAATACACCAAAATTTACCTTAACAGGGGTTTTATGCCTGATACAGATGTAAATGTCGAGATCAGACTACAATTGTATAGTCCGTCAACGGGCCTTATCTCGGATAAAACCTATACTAATACTGTTCGAACAGCTTCAAAACAAGTCATAGTTTCAGCAGACTCTCTTTTGCAATACAATATTCCTTATCATTTCACTTGGCGATACAGCAGTAAAAACCAATATCAATATGTGAAAATGCGTGCAGCAGATTATGATGAAACAAACGGTTCGTTTATTTTTAATCAACTTGTGAAAGGTGTCGATCAGAATATTAATGATTTCTATTTTCCTTTGAACTGTGTACAACCCTATTCAGCTGAAAATAAAGTTTCTGCTTCTATAACTGGTTTTAACTCATCCTGTAAAGACAAATTTCTTCTTTTCTCGCAACAAAGCAATTACCAGTATTTCCCAGTCCAGGATTCTACAAGTTTTTGTAAAAAATAGTTGCTAATTCAAGGCTAAAAAATATCTTGTTTAAAAGTGATTTTGCTTTGCTTAGATAATATTAAAGAGGAGATGATATGAGACTGCTACTGATACTTATTATTACGCTATGTGTTTCATTTTTACTTCTTTCCTGTAGCGGAAAAGAAGACTTAAGCCCCGGTAATTACACTTCAGGCACTCAGGCTGAAGATCTTTATAATGAGAGTGTTAATCTGAATAGTAACGAACTTTTCGCTTCAATTGCCAATTTTGATTCCACTTTTTCATATCTTTATTTGAATTATAAAAACCTGACTAATGCACAGGAATTGTATTTTGTAAAGATCAATGGGGAAGACATGTACGCAAGTACAACACCAGCTCCCGATTTTTATGAATATACCAGAATACCTATTAATAAAGGTTTTCTCCCGGATACCAATATCGATGTGGAAATCAGAGTTCAATTATATAATGACAGCTTGGGGATTATTCTCGATAAAACCTATACGAACTCTGTTCGTGCGGCATCCAGGCTGACAATTTCATCCGCAGATTCTCTTTTGTCAAATACTGTTCCTTACCATTTTGATTGGAATATCAGCAGTAAAAACCAGTTTCAATATGTAACTATGCGTTCTGTTCTGCGTGATGAATATAATAATCTGCTTAATTATAATCAATTTGTAAAAGGTGTTGATCAGAATACGAATAATTTTACATTTCCAATGAACTGTGTTGAACTTTATCCATCTCCACAAGCAGGTCTTTGGGTTAGTGTTACCGGGTTTAATTCAACGTGTAATAATAAATTTCTGCTGTTTTCTCAACAAACTACTTCAAGAAGCGTTCATGTGGATGATAAAGTTAGCTTGAAGCGGAAGTAAGCCTCTATATTTATATTGGGCTAAAGAGGCATTGACATAATTAATCTGGACGCCCTTTTCGGGCGAATATGAATGCATTTCAACCCGGTGGCTTCCGCCACCGGCTACTAAAGGAGTATGCACCTTCTGTGCAATTGGATGATATTTGAATTATGTCATTGGCTTTTAAAAGCGAAGGTAAGTTATTATAATAACCCCGTATAAATGCCGGGTAATAAGTCGAACATTCACTTAACTTACAACTAACAACTAATAACTAACAACTTATAAGTATTTCTTAAAATACTCATCGTAAAAGAATGGATCAAAATGCTTTAGCAACATTCTGACTGCATGCTCATAGTTGCTTAGGTAGGATGAGATAGTAAATTTATGTCTCTTGCCATCAATATAGTAAACAACTTCGACAGCTTCTCTGAAAAGAAAAGTGGATAATTTAATCTTCTTGATCTGTTCCCATTCTATTTCCGTTTCGTCTGTTAATAGTGCTCTTCTAGCTCTGAAAAGGAAAAACATCCCAGGTAATCTGGTCATTCTCGACAGACCGGTCGTCGAGATGAACAGGTTATAACAAAAGAAATAAAGGGCAAACAGGAAGAATATGGCTGACAAGAATATCCCTAAGATAATGCTTAACACAGGATCCTGCTGATAAAAACCGGCTACAATAGATATCCCTTTGTTAATCAAAAGGTAAGACACAAACAGTACAATATAAAGAATTATTCCATATCTGTATTCATGTTTCATTTACGGTTCCACCTTCCTTTACCTTTGTTCTCACTTTTAACAACCTGCTCTTTTTTATAATCTCTGATCTTTTTGTATTCTTTGTTTTTCTTAGTTTTGGGTTTATCAACTATGCTGAAATGAATGTCAGTATCAACCTTGTCTATCAGAACTTTTACTTTGTCTGTCAGCTTCAATGCACTCTTGCTTCTTCTGCCCATCATGATCATGAATTTATCGTTGAACTCATAGTAATCATCTTTCATTTGATTGATTTTAAGAACTCCTGTAACTGGAAAATCGTCCAATTCAACAAAAATACTACTGGTATTCATATTGGTGATAATTCCGTTGAAAGCTTCTCCCACCTTGGATTTCATATAGTGCATGGTGGTTTTCATGTCGATTTCTCTTTCTGATTCATCAGCTATTAACTCTTTGTCAGAAGCTATTTTAGCCATAGTCAACATTTCTTTTGGATCAAACTTATCTCCGGAAGTCTTGAATACATATTGTTTTAACTGATGATGTACTACCAAATCACATAATCTTCGGATAGGGGAGGTGAAGTGGGTATAAGTCTCCATGGCCAGACCGAAATGCCTGATATGTTGAACTGAATAGCGGGCTTTCTTCAAACTTCTCAGGATCATCTTATCGAAAACCCTGTGAAAATCATGCGTAGGCAGTGATTCCAGTAAAGCCTGATAGGATTTGTTCAAATTTTCTCGGAAACCTACACTGATCCCATAATTCTTCAAGATCGCCAGAATCTTCTTATAATCGAATTCTTCCGGGTCAGCATGGATCCGGTACATCGTGTAGGGAGCCTTCTGTGTCAATACTTTTGCTACATACTCGTTGGCAACAAGCATGAAGTTCTCGATTAATTTGTGGGAATCTGTCTCGGAACTTCTGAAAATAGATGAGATATGGCCTTCGGCATCAAATAAATACTGTACTTCAGGAAGATCAAAACCTAAATAACCTTTGGCATCCCGCTGTTGAGATAGGGTAGAGGACATGATCCGCATTTGCTCCAGAACTTTCACAACTTCTGCAGGTATATCATGCTCTTTACCATCAAACAAATTATCAACTTCTTCGTAATTTAATCTGGAATTTGATCTGATTATACTCTCACAAGCTTCCTGTTTCAATACTTTAAGTGACTTATCATAATCTGTTATCACAGTTAAAGTTAACTTATCTTCATCTGGACGCAAACTGCACATTTTATTGGACAGTCTTTCCGGAATCATCGGGATTACTTTCTTCGGGAAATAATAGCTGTTGCCCCTGTTCAAAGCTTCTTTAAATACCGGACACTTCTTCGGTACATAATGTGCCACATCAGCGATATGAACATACAATCTCCAACCATCCTTGAGCTGTTCCAGAGATATGGCATCATCAAAGTCTTTGGCTGAAACAGGATCGATGGTAAAGGTTAATAAACTGCGTAAGTCCCTGCGTTTCTTGATCACCTCAGGTGCGATCTCTTCTGATAAATTATTGGCATATTCTAAAACTTCATCAGGAAATGTTAAAGGCAAATCGTATTGTCTGATAACTGACAAGATCTCAATTTCAGGTTCTCCGGCTTTACCGAGGATCTCGACAACCTTTCCTGTCGGCAGCTTGTTCATCTTCTTATTGCCCCAGTTCGTGATCTCCAGGACAACTTTCTGGCCTTCATGTGCACCGTTCAGATCATCAACATTGAAATTAGTGTGGATCTTGGAATTATCATTCACAAATAAATAAGTATTCTTGTATTTTTCCAGGTTGCCTACAAATTTGGTTCGGGCTCTTTCATTCACGGAAATGATCTTACCATAGCTGAGTTTGCCTTTCCTGTCTCTCAATTCCACAGTGACAGTATCTTTATGATAAGCATTGAGGATATCTTCACTCGAGACAAAGACATCAAATTCAGGCGTGATCACAAAAGCATAGGAATAATTCCTGGCGAGGGAAGTTGCATCAAAGGTACCCTTCACATAGTTGGAATCCTCATCCTGAGTTTCTATTACAACCTTCTCACTCTCAATTTTTTGGATTATTTCTGCCGGTTTTAAAAATGAATACCTTTTCCCGATCATTTTTAATTTGTTATGTTTCAGTAAATTATCTAATGCTGTTTCAAGTATTTTGTACTGGAATTTAGCTATCTTTAAAAAGACTGCTAAGTCTTTTTTAGCATAAGATGTTTCGGGATTTTTAGTCAATTGACTCAGAATTATCGATTCGATATCTTTCATTAGAATTGTTTTCCTATTTTTTCTGTTAAGAGTTTGATTAACTCTTCTTTTTCTGCTTTGTTGCGTGTGAAGCGGATAGATTGACCTCTGAAAGGATCAAGACGGCGAGGCATCTTGAAGGTGCTGAGCATTACACCTTTTTTATCCATGTAGAAACAACCGAAGTCGCTATATTTTTTTTCGACTGTGACAAAGGGGTAGAGGACTTTTAACCCGTCATAATAAAATTCATACTTGGTGGCCACAAAATACGGAATGATCCCGATAAAGAGGATTAAACAGCCAAGTACATAAAACAAAGGCATCTGCCAATGCACTACCGTGATCTGCCATAAAATAACAGCCATCATGATGATGAATAAAACCAATAAAGCTGTGGTGCGGGGATATTCCCTGGCAGGAAAGGATACCCAACTTAATAATAGTCCTTTATTCGACATTTTGGATCAACTCCCGGCATTTTTCGATTTCTTCTTTGATTATCAAAACAGAAGAGAAAATCTCAGCAGAATTATATTTCGAACCTATAGTTGTAATCTCTCTCTGCATTTCCTGTAAAATGAAATTAATGCTTTTACCGACTTCATTCTTGTCATCATAGAGTTTTTCACGGAACTTATCCAAGTGATTCTTTAAACGTACAATTTCTTCATTCACATCGGCTTTCTCGATGTATAGGGCAGACTCGGTGATAATCCGGCGTTCGGTTTCTTCGTTCAGACTTTCCTTGAGAAATTCCATAACCTGTTGTTTGAGTTTAAGATATACCTGTTCTTTGTACTCCGGGAAGCATTCCTCGATCATAGATAAGGAGGAATTAATTTTACTGGTTGAAATAAGTAAAGCTTCCTGCATCGATGCACCTTCTTTCATAGCCATAGCATGGTGCTCATCCAAAGCATTAATTAAACATCCCTGCAGGGCTTCAACGAATTCTGCTGTAGCCAGTTCTGAACTGCCCTGATAGATCACTCCTGGTTCTTCCATGACTTTCTCGAGAGAGACAGGGGCTTCGATCTGCAGGATCGTACGTGCTTTCTGGAAAATATTCCAATAAGCCATTAATTTATTTTCATCCAGGATCAGTGCAGGTGGACGTTTATCGACAAGAGTTATCCTGACATCAACTTTTGCTCTTTTGATTTTCTTACTGATCGTATCTTTCAGAATTGATTCCAGATGCAGAATTTCTTTGGGCATGTTGATCTTGAGATCCAAAAAGCGCTGATTCACTGATTTTACTTCTATATCAAAGTCATATTGTTCGGAGAAGAAGGTAGCCTTCCCGAACCCTGTCATACTTTTCATACTTACCTCGAGTTTACATAATCTTGGTTATGGGGGAGCTGTGTCTGGCTCATTCCCATAACTCCCTCACTATAATTTTGTCACCTTTCCAGTCAAGTGAATTAATAGTAAGCTTTAGGACACTTTGTGTTAACCACGAATACACACCAATAATCACGAATGAAAAAAGCAGAATATTATTTTTTTTAGAATTTCAAATGGTTTGACCGGATTATAGCAGGATGCCAGATAAAGATCGATAAATTTCTACGACTTATCTGGTAATAAACTGTACTGCAATAACTTAGTCGAACGGTGATAAAATGACTAAAAATAATGGCCTCCAAAAATGGCCTTTATTCGCGTTCATTTCATTTGAGGATACATGGGATGTATCCTTGATTTTTGAAGCGTCATAAATTTCGAGGGAAAATTGATGTTTTACAAACAGAGTTGTTCATTAGATTACAGATAGTCCCAAATTTTCTTTTTTGTACATTCTTGTGAATCTTGTGGTTAAAATCCTTCCATTTGCTTTTACCTCATATGGTACTTATTAGGTGTCAGATGTTAGTAATAAGTAGTATTTGCATTAAAAAATATACTAAACTAAAAACTTCAGAATTAATTTAAACTTTTCAACATATTCGGATGAAATGTTCTCTTTCTCTTCACTAACAACTAATAACAAACAACTAATAACTATCCCTTTATCCAGGTTTACATAATCGAACTAGGTACACCCAGTTTGACTCAGAAAACACTAAATCCTGTAAAACTGGTAATTCATGCTCTTGAGAAATAATCCGGGCTGTGAGTTTAGACCCGTCTTTTACTGGAAGAAGGTATCCGGCTTTAATAAAATCAGCAGTAGAATATAGTCCAAACATCTGTACATACAATTCAAAGGAAGCATCGTCTCTCTGTGATAATTGATAATCTTTGTCAATACGATGGATGATTTTTAAGAAGATTCCATAAGAATTCAAATGTTTCCGACGAAGATCCGGGTACTGTACTTTATATTGTTTAGTATAAACAACAAGATCATGTTTAAAGCGAAGCGGTAACTTATGCCAGATGTCGAGTGTTACTTTTTCCAAGGTGATAATTTTAGCATTTTGGGGTAAAAGCGGTATCGTGATATACTTTCTGCCGACACAGAGGTCTCGTTGCCTGTAATAACAGAAAATAATTCCATCCTTCTTCCCGCCTTTGGGATAGCGGTTCGAGCCATCTTTGAAAAATACCTTCATCTTACCTTCCAGAAATATATTCTTACTATAATAACTGCACTGAAGAGAAAAAGTTACAGGGGGATTAGGCGTCAGTAGTAAGGAGCCAGGAGAAAGAGAACACTTTGGAACACAGACTTACAAGGACTATCACTGACGAACACGGACAGGATAAAGAGATCTGAAGATAATGTTGTAAGGTACTATTGGAAAACACGAAGGGGAAACGAGCAACTCACCACTGGCCCATCTCTTACGAAGAGATGGGGATTATGTGATAAGTGCCATGAACACCAAGGGAGAAAAGGGGGGTGAGATAGTTGAGAGTTGATAGTTCATAGTTGAGAGTTGGAGTGAGAAGTGCCTCATCCCTATTTTTTACAATTAAATTCCAGGTCGAAAACAGCTTCAAATTAAAATTCCATAAAATTCTTAAAAACAGGCATTCCCGAAAAAAAATTACATAGTATGAAAAGTAACCAATTGCGGAACTTGTTAGAATCTAATTCATTCCAAAGCATAGATACAAAACTGATAAGTTCAATGGCGTCTTTCAAGACTCTTTACAATACAAAATAAAGTTCAAATAAAAAAGTGGGGAATGCATGTTATATCTCAAAAATCATTGACAAGAGAGAATACAAGGAGGAAATTGGATAAATAATAATTATTGCCAGTAAATAATGGGAGAACCTATGAAGTATTGTAAAGGTAGTTTGTTTCTGTTAACTATGTTTAGTATGGTTATGCTTTTTCTTTGTGGTTGTTTAACGATGCCAGAGGGTGATAGTTTTGATGATGAAGAATTCAGCGAGCCTGAAGTTACGGGAATATGGGTATCTGAAAACCAGTCAAGCACAACAGATAATACATGGGAAATTAGTATTGATTACTTTTATGCTTCAATTAAGACGAAAACAGATACTACAAGTTATAATATTTATTCATTCTCTAATTATACTAAAACCTGTATTCTTTGGTGTAAATCTTCCACTAACTCTTCTTACAAGAATAAATACCGAAAAGTAACCTGGCAAGTAGATAATGAAAGTTTGACAACTTTCAAGCTTTATCTATTCAAACGTACGAGTAATGAAGCCATGAACTGCAGCGAGGATAGTACATTGACTATTAAACTACGAAAGAAATGTTACAATCCATATTTTCATCCAGAAGCAATAACTTACTTACCTCCGATCAATGTTGTCATTTCATCTGCAAACAATAATCTAACTTCGATAATTTATTATACTTTGGATGGGTCAGAACCTGATTCAAACTCTACCAGATATATAAATCCCATACATTTAACTGAATCTGCTACTTTTAAAGCTATCGTTTATGATAGAAACTGCATAAAGAGTGAAGTTGTCAGTAAGCAGTATGATCTTTCTGTCCCACAAATTGCTAATATGGTATTCGTAATGGGTGGTAAATACTGGAAAGGAAATCCAGATTATCCTGAAGATGAATTATATGAAGAAGTAATAGCTCCATCATTTTATATGAGTACGAAGGAAGTAACGCAGGGGGAATGGAGGAGTATCATGCATCAACCTTATGGAGCGACTAATCGCCCTATTTACGGAATCAGCTGGAATAGGGCTTTGCAATACTGCAATAAGAGGAGTATCAGAGAAGGTCTAACTCCATGTTATAAGGCAGATGACAGTACAAATCCTGAGGATTGGCATTGGATGAAAAATCTCTCTGTTAATACTTGTGCAAACGGTTACAGACTTCCCTCTGAAATTGAGTGGGAATATGCTGCGAAAGGCGGTATTCAAACACATAACTATTTGTACTCAGGAAGCAATACTCTTGATAACGTAGCTTGGTATTTAGGAAACTCAGGAAGTTCTAATCAGGAAGTTGGTACAAAACAACCGAATGAATTAGGAATTTATGATTTAACTGGGAATGAAATGGAGTATTGTTTCAATTATTTCAACTACCCGACAAATAATCAGATAGTTTATAGGGGTGGTTCATTTTTGACAAACGATAGCAACTGCAGAATTACTGCGAGATTTTCCATAGATCCAAACATTGGGAACATAATTGTGGGATTTAGAGTAGTTCGTACCCGAAAATAGTAATCTGGCAATAGGCTATAAAATTGAGAGAAGAAATATAAAACAATGAATACCAAAGACAATCATGGACTAAATTGAGTTAGTTGATATTCTTCCATAGCCACAACAGCAATCTAATAATTCATGCTTTGTACACCAGTGTACCATTAAGACAAGGATATGGAGAAAGTTGCCATTTATCAGTCGTCCAATACTGTTGGCTTAAGAAGAAATAATGAGAAAATTGAATTTAACCACCACGTCAGGGATTAGCATCCAACAATATATTGCTGCCAACCCTCTGAAATGGAGTGGAATTAGGGGAATGAAAAGCTTAGTCAACGACATTGGTCAGGTGTCAGGTGGAAGATACTAGCTTCAATTGCCTGAAAGTAGAATAAAATTAATATTCAGAGAGTAATGGTAACTACTCAGGTGCATAAATCAGGAATTATTTTCTCGTCAGATTTACGCCGATTTAAGAGTCAAAAATAACTTTCTTATCCGAAATGTGGCCATTTCGGCTCCCGGAGAGTCCGGATAAACCATATTCTTCTTATATTCACGAAGAACCTGAGTAGTTACGAATAATGAGGAAGAAAAGTTTGTTTTCCCGTAAGCTAAAGCATACGGAATTACCGGTTTAAGCCAGCGTTCCAAAGCCTTAGTATCAATGTTCCTTTAGTACTACCGGCAGGATTTGGTTGATCAGAATGCTGTTAAACAGATCGCGTTCTTCAGTGTTGGGTAAATGTGCTGAGTTTTCGAACCAGATCAGAGACTTCTGAGAAGCCTGAAGCATGTTGAAGTATTGTTCTGCCAGAGTTGCCGGTACCTCGTAATCATGTCTTCCCAGCATAAACCAGACAGGAACATCCAGTTTAGGTACCTGATTGAACAGATTTAACTTGAGCAGTTCAGGAAAAACCAGATTAACCGAAGCAAAAATGCCTCTGAAGAAATTGATTCTGTCCAGAAAAGTATATTCAGTGGAAAAGATCAGACTCTTGATTACGACCCCAAAAGCACCACTGGTACTGGAATAATACTCACCACGATATTTACCGAGTAACTGTCTTTCTGTCATAAACTTAGACCGCCATTTCTCACCTGAATACGGAGGTGGGGCAATATCCTCTAACTTTTTGATTGTGGCTTGATCATTAGCAGCCTTTGCTTGCTGGAGAACATAGTTGTAGGAGATAGTTTCACCCTCTGCCATATTGGAAACCTGTCCAATCCCAATGTAGGCATTAAACAACTCCGGTTTGCGTGAAACTGCCAGAACTCCTATAGCACTCCCAAAAGAATGCCCGACTAAAGTAATCTTGTTCTTTTTAAATCTCTGTCGGAGATAGTCACTTAATTCCAGAATGTCTGAAACAAAGCGGTCGATATGTATGTCTTCCCTATTTTTTATAGCTTGGAATGATTTACCGGCACCGCGTTGATCCCAATTAACGACAGTAAAATATTTTTCCAGTTCCTTCGTATTTTTCCTGTTTAGTGTCAGTTCAGAAGTACCTGGACCTCCATGTACAAAGAGGATAATCGGATTATTGATGTTTTCAGATCTGATGAGAACCCATTGCACGGAGTTTCCTATCTGTACTTTTTCCAAGGAAGCGATGCTGATTTGGCCTTTAACAGTTTTCTTGTTTCTTATTTTTGGAGTAAATCCCGGGATTAATAATAAAACAACAATAATTACCAATAAAAATATTAATAGCATAATTTTGAACCTCTTTTTCATTTAGTTTTTCACAAATTACTTTATTCTGAGAAAATTATTCAGGAAGTGTATCAGAAACATTTGGCTCTCCCCTATTTCTTTTCAAAGAGGGATCATAATCCCGAACTGTGCAATAGAATCTTTACAATCTGGCTCAAGCTATATCATTGGGCTGTGGGCAGTAGGCAGAGGACAGGAGAGATTTAAGAGAAAGAGATTTGAAGGACTTACAATCTCACTCACCATATATTTATTATATAACCTCGTTCGATTGCAAACCTTCACTCTTCACGATCTTCGACCCAGTTTGCAAACCTCTACTGCACAATCCGGGATAATATAAAATTGTCAAACAAAATATTACATATTTTAGAGGTTAAACTTAGACATTTAGGAAAAAATAGATTTAGATTTCTGCCGTAGCAGGTTTTTTCTGCCCGGTGAATTTCGCCAATGAATACCGAATGAGTGTAACTTCGTACAAAATTGATCAACAAAGACACAACACACCTCCCCCACTTCACGGGTACTCCTCTCTAGAGGAGTATTGAGTCGCAGGTCATTTACACATATATTTAAAACTTCTCATCAGTCATGTAATGCCTGCCATGACGCTAATCACTATTTTAGGAGAATGATCTTCTTTAGGATATTGCTGTTACCAGAAGATAGTTTGCAGAAATATATTCCTGACGCAGCTCTTTTTCCTGATTGCGAAACACCGTTCCAAGTGAACTTATGCTGACCGGGTTGAAGGATCTGATCAGTAATTACTTTAACCAGTTGTCCTCTGGCATTATATAATAACAACTTGTAAACATTCTGCTTTTTAATCTCTAAGGTCAGGTTGATCTCAGGATTAAAAGGGTTCGGATATGCTGTTAATCCAAATGAGCTCATCGGAATACTTCCATCCTCTATTCCCTGCGGATGGCCTAGTTCTGCACCCTGTACCCAGGCGATAAAAGACAGAGTCAGAGGATGAGCATGATTAGAATTATCCTGGGCAATATTACCCCAGGCATCATTAAACTGATAATAGGCCTTCATATCAGGATGCGGTACAGGAATAATCTGATTCATGAATTGTGTCAAATCTTCCAAACTACGTACTGAGTTCCAAATCCTAACTTCATCAATAACTCCCTGGAAAATATTCGAATTCGAAAAGCCTGCTCCAATATGTAAGGCATTCGCAGCATTGTCTGTAATAAGACCAGAAGGAGCTGTAGTGCTGTATTCCACAACCTGTTCCATTCCATCAATATACATTTTCACATTACCATTTCCATCATAGCTGACGGCAACATGCTGCCAGACATTCAACTGAATAGAATTTTCGGGAGTGTAACAGAAATAATTGACATTGTTTTCATTAGTTAACTGGAAGATAAGACAATTTGTATTCAGAATATTTGATTCTTTTTTAATATATAAAGCGAACTTTTGCTTATCAATAATTCTTCCAAAGCCATGAGCGTTGTTTGTACCCCAACCTGTAGGATAGATCCAGGCTTCCAGAGTCAAGGCTTGAGTAAGATTCAAATCGGGAGAAGCTTCAGCAGAAGCCAGGGCTTGAAGATTGGCAAAGGAAAGGGCTGTTTCACCGTTGAAAACAGTTATATAATCCTCACGGGTAAAAGTTTTGGATGTTGTAGAATTGCTGGCGATGAGAGTAACGGAATATTGGCCAGGTTCTGAAAATGTATAGGAAGGGTTTTGTTCATTTGAGTCAATCACCCAATCACCATTGAAATCCCATTCAAAATCAGTAAATGGTTCAACTGAATTAACCACACTGGTAAAATTAGCAGTAAAAGGCATTTGGCCGGAGTTTCTGTCTGCAGAAAAGTAACATCCGTAGTGGAAGTTTTCCCAGTAATCTACAGTTCCCGGTTGATAAGCACCAGAGAGAATATCAATATCCTGATCACCATCCAAATCACAGACCTGCAGTCTCCAGGGATCAGTGTAAGTATTGGTGAGGATTTCTTTGGTCCATACAGCGGGATCTGCTGTAGGATAATATATTGCCAGAGTGGCTGTATTCTGTGAGGATGACACTATTTCCTGATTGCCGTCACCATTAAAATCCGCAGCCACAATATCCAAACATAATGTACAGGATGCATCTATAACATACTTTTGAAAAGTTGGCGGTTCTGTTCCGGAATTCTTCCACCAGGCAACCTTTCCCGAAGTATAAGCTTCGCCTAAAATATCAGGATGTCCATCGTTATCCAAATCACATACCCGGACTCTATGTGCACCTACAAAATCATCTGCTACAATTACCTCTTCCCAATATGGTTCAAAATCCATCTGCTTCCAATAGGAAATCCGATTATTAGTCAAACCAGCACCAATAACTTCTTTCACTCCGTCAGCGTTCAGATCTGTACTGAATACTGATCTGGCACCACCGTAATTTTGGGACAAAGTATATTTTTGCCAGGCAACAGGATTGCCTCCCTGATTCAGCCAGACTGCTATCTCATGACTGGCTGCTGCTGCTCCCATGAGATCAAGGTCTCCATCATTATCCAAATCGTCTGCATATACTTCATGTGCTCCTAAAAAACTGGTTCCTACAAGCTGTTTCTGCCAGGTTATGGGATTAGTGCCACTACTGTAATATACTGCTATTTGACCGCTTACCCATGCTGCAACTGTTATATCAGGATGCCCGTCTCCATTCAGATCTGCAACTTGAGCTGACATTACTGCACTTATGGCATTATCAATGTCAAAGGTTTCCCAAGTTAGCGGATCAGTTCCCATATTTTTGCACCAACGGACTGTGTTCCCTGTATTTGCTCCTGAACCAACCACGACATCGGGAAGACCATCTTCATCAATATCGCCAGTACCTATTCCGGAAGCTAAAGGCAAAGTACTTAAAATATTGTGCTGCAAAAAAGGAGAACCTTGGGCAGATACGAAACTGACCATAAAGCAGAAGATAACTAGACAAAAAAGAGCTCTCATAAAACCTCCAAATATATAAATCTAAATATGTAACCAGTGTCCTATAATTGAGCAATTGACTCCAATATAACCACTTATTAATCACTCTATTCTAATGCACATATGTGCATTATAGTGCCTGCTGTTATTTTGTCAATAAGATTTTTGTTTATTGGATGGTTTTAGGAAGAAAAAAAAGGATCAATTGCTAAACAGATTGATCCTTTTCAAGATTAGTAATTGTTTTGAAAGTTAATTCTTCTTATTTGCCGAATCTGTATCCTACCATAAATGTAAGATGATTATAGGAGTAATCATCCGTTCCGGAATCATTAGAATCTGAATCTTTCCAATCTCCGGAACCTTTATTTGATTTGAACTTGATTTGGAAAATGAAATTATTATAATTTGCGGCAGCCCCGATGCCAAAGTATAAACCACCATTTAGCTCTTTGTCATTTTTAAACTGGGAACTACCCATAAAAAGATTGTATCCAAATTCCAAACCTATTTCAGGTTTATACTGGATATCTGGAAATTGATATTTTCCGGCTAAGTAAATGGGGAGAAAACTAAAGGTAGCTTTTTTATCTGCATCAGTATCATTAATACCTCTGGGAATTTGGAATTCAAGGCCTGCACCGTAAAGGAATTTGTCTTTCTGCATTAAATACTCAATTCCCGTAGTAATTCCCAAATTTACATTGGGAGTGTAAGACCCTCCCCCATCGTAAGCCATCTCTATACTTCCGCCTAAATCAAAACCAAGATTAGCCTGAATCAGGGCATGTAGAAAGCCTGTGCAGCATATTATAATAGTAATTATAAGATACTTTTTCATTTTTCCCCCAGAGAATTCATTAATAATACAATTTGTAAACAATTTTCTTCTCTGTCAATATTTTTTTCTATTTTCTGTATGCTTCCTCCTTTTAACCATTAGCTTTTAACAATTAACACTGGATTTACACCGACTGCTGTAATAAACTCAAAGCCATTTGAGGCAGAACATTCGCCTGAGCCAGCATCGCCACACCGGCTTCAGACATGACCTGATTCCTGATGAATTCAGCTATTTCAGTTGCATAATCAACACTGGTAATATTGTTTTCTGCCTGAGTGAGAGTATCGGTTTCCATGTCCATAGCATTAAGAGTGCTTTCGAGCCGATTTTCCAGAGCTCCCAGCCAACCCACAGCATTTTCTTTTCTGATCATGGCTGTATTGATCAAAGGGGGGGG
>CAYQPF010000025.1:0-41871 GCA_964419225.1 uncultured Candidatus Cloacimonadota bacterium
TCATCCAGATTTTTTTATGTGATTTATCATAATATTTTACTAAATAAGCGTTGTTATTTGTGCTGGTATTATACTTCTGCCAGACATCAGTTCTAGCATCCTCTGGATAAATTGTAGAACTCATGGGATTTTGAAATTTTAAATAGCGTTTAGTGGTATGGTGCACATACTTTTTAGTTTTGTATGGACTGACTTCTTTCAGATGGCTGAAAGTCAAATATGATCCATCTGGTAATGCTTGAAAGGTGAAATCATGGGGATTAACGACCTTTGCCAGGGTCTTAGGGTTTTTCCAGACAGGTTTTCCATTGAGATCATACTTCTGCCAATTGACATTATACTTAAAATATCCTTTGGAGTACCAGACAAAGTTAAGCTTGTTATCAGCGTCCATGAATATTTGTGGATTTATTGAAGAATAGACATTCTGACCAACCAAAACAGCATCCTGCTTTAAAGGTTTATTTTGATTATCAAAGATTTTAAAGGCAATAAAATTAGCACCAGCATAATACTGATAGGTGATAATGATCTTATCCTGACAGTAAAAACTCTTCGTATTTAGAGCTCCAAGTGAAGCTATGAGCAATGTGAGAATGAGCAAACTTATCGTTTTCATTTAATCTCCTTCAAAATGAGTTTTTTTCTTTATCCAGGAATATTTGCGTGGAAAATGATTATTTTCATCGCACAAATAAATTTAAACCTCAATATTTATATTACAAAATATGTATTTTGTGTCAACAGCAATTTGAATCATTGGCATACTTCATTTACTCAAATTAAAAATATAGTAATTACTCAGGTACTTTTCGAGAGTAACCACAAATGGCCAAGTCTGACTAGTTTGACATGTCAGACATGTCGTTGTTCCTTTCAAAACAGGCAGGGAACTATCCCTGCCTGTGCGTTAGTAGTAGGAGATTTAATTCATTGGGTTTTCGGAGAATTGTCTGTCCGGCCTTCTTCATACATGCCGATGAGGTTATTAACCTTACCACTCTTGTCTCTTTCGAATTTGATCCTGAAATTATCCATTCCTTCTACACCGAAGAGATCTTTCTTTAAAGCATACATCGGAGCTTCCGGTCCAAACCTTTTATAAAAGAGTTTATTGTTCTGGAATGAGATCGTTCTTTGTCCATAGACTCCTGCAAATTGACCCAGCTCATTGGCTGCAAGTAATGTAGGATTGAGCTTTACAGCTAAGCCATCCAAAGCCCATTCAAGCTTTGCCTTCACTTCCGGATCTTCAGTTTTGCTCAACAAAGAATCTAAAATCATTTTGTAAGATGTATCCAAAGCTTTCGTGCCTTCGACAGGAATATTCGGGATTACACCTTGTGTTTCCCAGTCAGTACCAGTCAGAGGATTGCTGATTTTTCCAATAGGAATGATCGCTACAAAACCGGAACCTACGCTAGCAAATGTAACCGGATGTGCAGCCCCGGCTGTTGTTTCCCCGACAATAGTTGCTCTTTGCAGGTTTTGTAGAAAATAGGAAAAAGCTTCAGAAGCAGATCCCGTGTTACGACTGGTCAATACATATACCGGAGCTTCTGATATTCTTTTTCCGGGGACATAAGGAAGAGTCCAACTCTGTGTCGGCATCTTATTTCCCCTCATTTCAAGTGTGTTCAAAAGAACAGGAGGCAGTTCCGCCTCGACCAAATATGTGATCATGAACTGAACCAATGCTGCCGAACCACCATTGTTGTAACGCATATCGACGATCAAAGCCTGAGTATTCTCCAAAAAATTCATGGCTTGGATAACTTTTTCATACGCTTCATAGGACGTTGAAAAATGATCTAACCTTAAATACCCCACATTACCAGGCAGAATTTTTACTTCTTTAAAACCATAATTATTCATTTTCTCTGTATCAGAACTGCCAAATACATCCTTTTTACTACCACCACATGATGATGAGGCAGTATTACTCAAAGCCTCTGCCATGACAGGATTGTACATAACCCTAAAATGGATGTCTTTTGTTACAGAATGAAAATCTGCAGTAAGCTTATCTGCCATTTCATTCGGATTTGTGATCTTCTTATATTCACCATTCGAAACTGCTTTGCGATAATTCTTCACTATTTTATCCAACTTCTCTGTGAAGAAATACTTGGTGTTAAGAGCAGATGCCAGAGAATCGATGACATTTGCCTTGTTCTTATCGGTTAATACTGGTAAATCCTGTCCTGCTGCAAAGATTTGCGAGCAAAGAATCAGGACTAAGAGAGTAGCGAGCATTTTCATATTGCCTCCATACTATATATTTAAAACGTTTTAATATTTTCAAACGTACCAAAATTGTCAAATAAAAAGATTGCCTTTTTTTAAGCACTGATTTTAGTGGTTCCGGAGGTGAATTATGGAGGATGTTATAACCATATCCAACGGAGATCATATTAAGATCCTGATGGATAAGAAAAGGATGGAAGTATTACGGGTTATCAGAGAAAAAAAAGTGCCCATGACTTCGAAGCAGGTTGCAGAATGTTTAGGGATAAATGCCTCAACTGTTAATTTTCACACCAAGAAGCTTTGCAGTATTGGAGTACTGGAAGTTGTCAGGACAGAAGTAGTCAATGGCATCATTGCTAAATATCTGGCACCTACGGCCTCACATTTCAAGATTATTTCCTGTGATGTAGATTCCTCAACTGCAGCCTTAGTTAATGACAGTATTTCCTCACAAGCAACTGTAATTTTTGATAAAGCGAAAAACAATTTTCTGGAAAATTGTGACGGTGAGATCTGTTTACCCAAGCGACTCTATTTTGGAGATTTGTATCTCACTCTGGAAGAATTCCGGGAAGTCAATGAGATCCTTGATCATAAGCTGACTAAATTCGGAAACTGCCCGTCTCCGGACAAGACAAAATACAAGATCTTTATCTCTTTAGCCGCGGAAAAGGCAGTCAATAGTCATGAGTCATGAGTCATGAGTCGAGTGTTGGAACTATAGTTTACCTGTCATTTGTTAGTTCTTTGAGAAAGATTTGTTTCGTTTGGCCTTCTTTTATAATAGTAGGGGATGGGACTGAATCTGTGGAAGCTACTACCACATAGAATTTCCTGCCTGTAATAGCCGAATCTATAAATTGAGTACCTGCAGTTGTAGAAAGCAAAGTCCATGTGTTGAATGCAGCAGTTGGATCATCGGAAGCATATACCTTGTAGGAATTGACACCCGTAATGGCAGACCAGTCAAGCTGAGTTTGCCCCAAGGAATTAATTGTAATACTAACTTCCGGAGTATCAAGAGTAGTTGGAATTATCGTAATGCAAAAGTCATCTATAGCCCAGCCATCATAGCTAAGTGAAGAATCAGAGCCAAAACGAAATCGGAATTGAACAGCTGATAACCCTTGGAATCCACTCAGGAGAGTTGTAGTCTGAAACCATCCGGAAGCAGTTCCAGATGTAACTGATGACCATTTGGGGGGAGTGATGGGTCCGTCTGTAGAGGCATTATTATACCATTGAGTGCTAAGAGTGGTGTTATGATCAGAACCGTTTCCTATAACAGGGTCAACTTTTGTCCAGTTAACACCATCAGTTGATGATTCGAGAATCCCGGCATCCCAACCTGTTTCAACCATCAGATTTTGCCAGAAAGAAAGAATTGGCTCTGAAGAAAGAGAAGAGAAATCGAAGTAAGGAGATACTAAAGCACAATTTAAAATAGCGGAATAATTTCCTGTCTGTTTAGTGATCCAAGCATTTGTACCTGAATGGGCAGCATTAATTGCAGGTTTAGAGATAATACCTCTACCCCATTCATTTCCGCCATTATTAACAGCGGTTGTAGCCCAGTCTGAATCTGTTGTACCTTCAAAGTTCTGTATATAGGGAAAAGAATTTACTGTAGATACAATATAGTATTGATTTGGAGTAGTTGGAGCAGAAGTTATCGCAGAAACAGAAGTTGCAACAAATCCTATCTTTGGTTTTGCAGTAACCATAGGATTTGCCGAGTCTGCATTCTGTGCTACAACGAAATATTGAATAGTATCATTAACAATAACTGGAGAAGTGAGTTTGCCATAATCAATATCGAAACTGCACATAGTAGAACCATAGTATGGAGAATATGGGTCAGTAGTTTCAGTCCATTTCCACCCACTTACTGAATTATCATTAGCTGCAAAAATATTGTTATCTGTTGATTTTTTGTAGTATATTCTGGGTTTGTAGTTTGTCCAATTAGGGCTGGCATCTCCACCGATATACACATTCCCCAATGTTCTGCTGGAAGTCGAATTAGTATTTCCCAATGCTGCATAACCAATCCCGACAGGTGAAGGGCCAGAAATGAAAAATTCGTCAGCACCAATATCCGGTGTGGCTGGGTTTCTTAAATCACCATCTATATCATCAGTAACAGCAAAAGGAGTGGTAATCACAGAAGCACCTGCATTTACAATAGTTGGCATGCTTTGCTGATAAACATGAAGATTATAGGGAGTCATGGAACTTAAGAAAGAAACATCTTCAGTTACAGCAGCCTGATCAACAGTTGCTACGTATGCCTTGTATTCAGCTAAGGTTGGAAAGTAGGTAGTTCCATTATAATATATATTGGATTTTGCACCTACAACACCGCCATAATAAAGGTTTTTATTTGTAGTGGCAGAGATATTGGTTAAATCAGTACCAGCTCGCCATAAACAGATCCGGTTTGAAGCAGCACCAGTATTTGCGGTGAGATTAACTTTATTGATGAAGATATTGTTGATCATATCAACAGTAGTATTAGCAACAGCCGCAGCAGTTGCATAGATTGCAGCACTTCTATTATTACCAGCTCCGGTAGCAGCATAGTTCAACAAAACAGTATTATGATAAACATTGAATGCTTTACCTGAGCTAAGATACAAACCGGCAGCTGATGGGGAACCTATACCAGTAACAGCTTTAATATCATAAACAAAGTTGTTGTAGATGTTATTCACATTATTAGCTGTTGTGTTGGCAATATAAATACCGGCAGGACAGTAGGAACTTGTGCCAGTGTAAGCAAGGTCAAATATCTTGTTTTTGTAGATATTGACAGTTAAACCACTGGTGATGTAAATACCATATACACTGTATCCTGCAAATAAGGTATTGATTGTGTTGTTATAAATATTGGCAGTTGTACCAGCAGTAAGGTAGATACCATAAACAGCACTATAAGTACTTGAGGTTGTCAGGTTTTTGATGGTATTATTATAAATACTCGTACTGTTGGTTGCACCGGATCCGGAATAGATACCGGCAGCAGTACCAGTGGAAGTTACATAGTCAATAGTGGTATTAAACACTTTGAAGTTAGTTTGATTAGTATAGTAAACGCCATACATAAAGATATTATTAATTGTACTGGCTCCCCCACTTGTACCGATTTCATTACCGTCATCAGGATAAGTGGAATTACCAGCGAAATAGTAACCAGTATAACAATCAGTAACAATATTACTGTAGAATCTGTTCTTGTTGTTAGCAGTAAGTAAAGACGTTGCATTTACGGAATTAACATAAATGCCTTTTGAACTGCTATTAATCTTTGACAGGTTAACATTACAATTTTTAATAATAACATTATTACAGCTATTACCTGCAGGTCCTTGTAAATAATAACCATATTCCAAATAATCATAGGCAGTAGTACCGGCATCATTGATATCAATTCCATCAAAAGTTACATAATCGCAACCGTAAAGGAAAATACCGACATCATTTGTTGCTAAAGTACCAATAATATTGATACGTGGATTTGTGCCGGTACCTGATTTTTGGAAACGAATTGGATTAGCAGCAGTACCAGTAGCAGTTAATTTCAACGCATAATTATTAGGTGCTGCACCGGCAGTAACGTTGAATACCTGGCCAGAAGTAACATTAAATGTTACCGGACCACCAATACCAAGTGTATTTAACTCATTGTTAGCAGCAGTAAAAGAAATATAGTTTCTTGGTCCTGAACCAGCCTGGTCAATAGTATAAATTCCGCTCATGGGAGCTTTAATTTCTCTATTGCCTGCAGGATCTGTAACAGTAGGTTCATGGGCAACACCAGCAACAGTCACAGAATTACATTGACCATCAATGAAATGACCTGGAAGAGCAGTTGAAGAAACATCATAAGCTAACCAAAAATAATTATTTCCGATAGCTAAGGTTTGTGAGCCGGTAAAAGTGATGGTTCCATCGGGATTAACCACAGCAGAACCAAAAGGAGTTGTAGTGCTAAAGCTGGTAGAAGTGCCTGTGTAATAACATGTAGCATTAGTTATATCAGATACAGCAGTAGTACCTGTAGTATTAAAGGTGATTGAGGTTGTTGAAAGAGAATTAAGATCTCCGGTTGTAACTAATTGCAAGGCAAGAATTGCTGCATTGGTAGTACCAGGAGCAACAGCTTCTGTAATTTGCTGGGTTGTGCTTGAAACATAACACATATTTGAAGGTTGGAAGACTTCGATGTCATCAACATACATATCATTACCATATCTACTATAAGCATAGAACATGATGTAGTTGGTTGCACCGTTGAAAGTACTTGGAATCATAAAGGAATATTGATACCAGCCAATAGCTGCTTCAACAGGAGCTAAAGTATAAGAACGGTTAACCTTACCAATCCATCTTGCTCCGTTTAGCGAATTTGTTGTGTTGACATAAACACCAACAGAGTCATAGGTAGTTGCATAGCCGGCATCTCTGTACATCCAGAATTTAACTTTAGTTGCTGTATAGGCGGTTAAGCTGGTTGCCGGGGTTGATAGCAGGGCACTATGACCAGCGTTATAAGTCCAACTTCTGTATTCAGCCATACCAGCACCAGAATGTGGGGCAATGCCAGAAGGGTGAGCTGTAACTGTAGCTCTGGACCACAATGCGGTTGTAGTAGTACCAGTGACTAACACATTCGTCCATCCCGCGGGAGGAAATGTTGTCCCGTCGAATGATTCTGTTAAAATTGTTTGAGCCATTAGGCCAGTAACTATAAAAACAAAACAAATAAATAGTAAAAATTTCTTCATACCAAAACCATCCTTTGCTTAACTATATCCTTTTCATAATCAAAGCAGTATTAATAATTGTCAAATAATTTGTTTAACTTTTGACTTTTTTAGTGTGGAATATTCCAAATACAAATTGGTGACGTCACATTGGTAAATATTACAAATAAATTCCCTCGTCACCCGTCACCCGTCACCCGTCACCCGTCACACGTCACACGTCACTCGTCACTTGTCACTTATCACTTATCACTCGTTACTCGTCACTCGTCACATCCCTATTTACTTCTTTTCTGTATTTATTTGTAGATATTAATTGACAATAGCTAAAATATAGTTATAATTTGTTATAATAATATTGCAGGAGAAATATATGAAAAAGTTTATATTGATCTTACTCATTATGCCCGGACTTATATTCGGTTCAACAGCAACAAACACCTCAAAATTAACCATACCAGAAACCATTATTCAGACAGACAGGAGACTTATTCCCTTTACAGGCATTAAAACCATTGACCCTCTTGGAACAGGAATTAATAATTACACAACCCTGTGCGAAGCAATTAATGCTTTGAATGCCAACGGTACAGGAGAAGGTGGCGTTGTCTTCAATATCAAAGATAATGCTATTTTTACAGAGAATTTGCCTGCTTTAACAGCTACAGGTACTCTCGCTAATCCGATTATTTTCCAAAGAGATAATTCCGGAACTGCCAGACCTCTTCTAAAAAGTACAGGAACCTCTGCAACTAACGATGGAGCAGTAGTCATTCTCGGCGGAGACTATATTACTTTCGACGGACTTGATATCGCCACTGCCAGCGGAATAGCTCTGGAATTCGGGTTTTATCTTAAGCAAAGCGGTGCAACAAACGGAGTCTGGCATAATACGATCAAGAACAGTAGGATATGTCTAACCCGCAGTAACTCCAGAACTGTAGGGATCTATCAATATACAGAGACTATACCGACTTCGGCTGAAGGCAGTAATTCCTTCAACAAATACTATAACATTGTAATTGAAAATGTCTGTACCGGGGTTAAATTCATGGGGAGAAGCAGCTATTACGATAGTGATAACGAGTTGAACACGATAAATGGAGGCACCTTTTGCATTGGTGGTCCCAATACCGGAGATATCGGATATGCCAACACATCTGCCTATGGGATCTTTGCCTGCTATCAGAATAATCTGGCTATTTGCAATACAGAAATTAGAAATTTGTCAGGTATTTCAGGAGGTGTGACAGGGATTTCTGCGACAGATCTAAAAGGAAATTCCTATATAGGAAACAATAAAATCCACGGACTTTCAGTTTCTGCAGCTCTGCCAGGTTACACAACCCAAGGCATCTATACCAGGGCCAATCCCAACAGCAGTCTAACTATATATAACAATGCTCTTTATGATATTGTTCGTACAAATCCCGAATCAGTTACCTCAGTAGTGGCCTGTAATGGGATGGATGTGACTGGAGGAAGTAGTTCCCTTATTGATCTTATGTTTAACACAATCAGGATCAAAGGCCCTTCAAATATGTCGAGTGCAGCCCTCACTTTGAACAGTACTGCTTCTGTTTTTCATTTGGGCAACAATATTCTGGTCAATGAAACAATAAACCAATCTCCCACTACCCAGTATTACTTGCTGGGCTTGAACGCAGAAAACTTGTTTCTCAATGGCATGTCTGATTATAATCTTTTCTATTTAAGCGATCCTCTCAGAGGAATTTTCATCAAGACACCAGACAACTCCTATTCTGATCTGACAGACTGGCGAACAGCTCATAATGAGCTTGATGAACACAGTCTATCCGGTAATCCTTTATTTGTGAATTCTCAGGATTATCATATAACTTTGCTCTCCCCTACACTGGTCGAAGGCAATGGTTCATACCTGATTGGTACTCAAGATTATTCCTGGATCAACAAGGATCTGGAAGGTGATTTAAGAAGCCTGCAGACTCCCGATATCGGGGCAGATGAAGGAAATTTTATTTCCACAACTTTTCTTGACCCACCTTCTGTAAATATCACAAATACAAGTAACACTGTTACATTAACCTGGACAGCTATTCCGGGAGCATCTTTCTATAGAATTTATTCCTCATCAAATCCAAATGCAAGCAGTTGGGATCTTGCAGGAACTACTGTAGATCATTTCATTAATTTCAATATCTCCACCAATGAGACGAAGAAATTCTACAGAGTGAAGGCGGTGAGGGAGTAGCTCAGGATTGAGGAGCTTAATTAGTTGAGAGTTGAGAGTTGAGAGTTGGAACGGTTTAATAGAACGCAGATGACGCTGATTAGGCAGATGGTCACAGATCGGAAAGATATGTGTAAGGTAAAACAATCAAAACCTGATTCCACTATTTTAGGACTGGACAATCGAGAGAATAACTCACACTGACTCCTCACTTGCAAAGCGAAAGGAGTGAAAAAAAAGGGTGTTCTTTCGAACACCCTGAGTTTGTTTGCGGGATGAAAATCTAACTTACAGACAATTTATGCACCTGCCTGTAACTATGTTCCATACTAATGGTGCTGGACGCTAGTCCCTTTTATAAGCTCCAGTTTTATAACTCCAGCTCTGATAGTATCAACACATCTATTACATTATCTGCACAATATGCTTAATGCTAATTATTTGAGCATCATCATTTTTTTGATAGAATTATATTTACCGGCTTTCATTTTATAGAAATAAATTCCGGTTCCTACATTCTTGCCCTGATCATCTGTTCCATTCCATTCGAGTTTATAGTTACCTGCATTTTTTCTGGTATTCAGCAGAGTTTTAACTCTTTCACCTTTGATATTATAGATTGTTACATTTACATTAGCTTCTTCTTTCAGAGAGAAGTTGATCCAGGTAACCGGATTGAATGGATTGGGGTAAGCCATTTTCAGTGCTGTTTCCAGAGGTACAGCCGGTGTTTCCGGAGTGGTGGAACCTGTTTTTATTTTGATAGGTCCGTAAAAATCCTGAGAACCGTCATATGCTACAGCTTTCAGCCAATAATTGTACTCTGTATTCTCAGCAGTAAGTGAATCTTTGTAGGAATACTGGTTTTCAGTGGAAAGGTTTTCCGACTGGATGATTCTGAAAGTGATATTCTCAGCTGTAGCCAGATCTGCAGCCTGATTCCTGAATAAATAATAACCTTGCATATTTGATTCTGACTGGGTTGTCCAGGACAAAGTCACATTTCCGGAGTTAGTGCTGACAGCTGTGAAAGCAGAGAGAGTGACAGGAAGTGTATGGTCTGCACTATATTTAAATTCATAAGCACCCATATCAATTGTACCTGCGGCTTCAGTAGCTTTGTTCAATTTTCTGGAGTAGGAAGTTCCCCTGATATCTGTGGTTTCGAATGAGTAGGAATCATCTCCGGCATCTGCACAAGGAGAACTCATGATAATCAGATAAGGATGTTGAGGATACATTGTTGAACCGACAAAGCGGGGATTAGTTGCAAAAAGATTATTTGCAGCTGGATCAGCCTGGATGAATAATACATTATTTTGTCCTGAATCTTCCAGATTAGTCAGACTCTCTTCGTAAAGTGAATTATAGGATTCATTGACGGAACTGTAGGCCAAGCTCTTATACTGACCATGATTTCCATAGATTATCGTATTATAAACATTCAGTGTTCCATTACAATAAACAGCACCAATTCCTCCGTCAGCAGCAGCTCCGGTGTTATTGGCCAAGGTACAGTTGACCAAAGTCAAATCACCATTGGAAAGGATACCACCAACTGCTCCGGTACCTTCCAGAGACCCTGTATCTGCATTATCAGAAACAACACAGTTAACCATAGTAAGCTGGCCATAATTATCAATACCGCCCACTCTGTTCTCAGCATCATCACCATTTACGACAAACATTCTGTCTATTCTGACAATCGGGGTAGCCGGGCTTTGAAGAGCAGTACCGATCTGCAGCACCTTACAATTGTTGCCTTTAAGTTTTACTCCCGCATCTTCAGCTCTGATGGTAAGATCTTTATCAATAAGAAGAGTGCTGGACAACACAATTTCATCAGTTCCCATTTGTGCTGTATCAAAGTTAATAAAGTCACCTGCTGTTGCAGCTGAGACTAAGTCTCTTAGTGTTCCTGCACCGGAATTGGCAGCTGAAGTAACGGTATAAATATTTGCACCTTCACCTAAAGTGAATTCAGAAAATGTACTTAAGCCATTAATTGTGAATTTACCCCAGATTCCATCAGTTTGACGACTGGCGATAGAACCACCTAAAGTTGTAATATCAAGCCAGGGAGAGGTTGAGTTAGCTCTTTTCAATACTTTGAAAGAATTCCAGGATGATGGAGCAGGAACAAGACCTGAAAAATCAAGGATCAGAGAATAATTACCCGGAGTTGCATTGGTTGAAGTAATGGAAAAATACATATTTTGTAAGCCCCTGATTCCAGGCATGGCTGAGAAATTCGCAGCGGGTGCTGTCAGATTCTGAACTACCGTCAAGGAGGTTCCTGTCGTACCGGAAGGGAAATTTACAGTCACACCCTGATTAGGAAAGCTCATTGCTGCTGTTCCAGTAGTATTTTGAACTGAATTGTTATTATTTTCTGTAGAGGAAGTAAATCCGCTTAAAGGACTGGTAGTAAGATATTTAGTTGAACCGCCTGAACCATTGAAAGCATAAACCTTGTAATTATATATTGTCGAGGCAGTAACAGATAAATCTGTTGCAGATGTTAAAGCCCCTGAATATACAACATAACTGTCACCCTGAGATCCTGTAGAATATTCTGTACCATCTGCAGGAACAAATGAAGGAGCCGAACCGGTTTTTCTGATTACTATATATTTTTCAGCTGAGGCTGAAGCAGTATAGGAAACTTTGATATTCCTGTCTGAACCAGACTTAATAATTGAGAAAACCATATTGACAGGTTGAGCTGAAGGTGCTACTGGTAATATCGGGTCTGATGGATATTGCCAATTCAGGTAAGGATAATTATTGTTTCTGGAATTACCGATATTCCAGTAATCATTACCAACCCCATCCTTAAAATCCCAGTTTGTATAGGTAACTACTGCTTTCATTTGAGCAGTTGTTTTTGGTGTTGCAGAACTTGCCATACTGGAAGTATGCCCTGTAGTCTGACTATCGAAGAAATTGTTTGTAAATACACTGGGTATCGGAGTTTCCCACGGCATATAAGAGTACTCATATCCGATAAATCCTCTGTTAGTACCCATTGTAGCAGCATCTTCTATCTCACTTGTCACAGAACCGGTACTATAACAATTAGTGATCGTACTGCTGGTGTTACTGCCGATAAAGGAACCATAATAACTGTTATAACCGCCAGCAACCTGGGTCACATTACCTGTACTGTAGCAATTCATAACCTCCCCGGTTTGATGACTGCCGAGTAATCCGCCCACCATATTTCCTGCCACAGCATTTCCTGTTGCTCCGCTAAAACTGATGTTACTGTAGTTTGATCCTATTAATCCTCCTACTGTCCAATTACCTGATACTGTAGCTGAAGAGTAGCAATAGGATATTTGAGAATTATAGGTATATCCTGCAATACCTCCACAACTTTGGACAGAAACAAAAGTGCCTGAGGATTGACAATTTGATATCGTGGAAGTCTGGGCCTGCCCGATCATTCCCACATAATTACTGCCTGTTAATGTAGCTGAAACCAGTTTAATATTCTTAATTATTGCGTTAGATATATTACCAAACAATCCAATATTATCCCTTGTTGGACGGTTAATATAAAGATTGCTGATAGTATAATTAGCACCATCATAAGAACCTTGGAAAAACGGAATATATAATCCAATGGAGTGCCACCCGCTCTGCTTCCACACACCAGTTAAATTAGTCGCTGAAGCATCAATATCTGCAGTCTGCTGGAAATACTTATTCCAGGATTCCCATGTCTGAGAAACCCAGTAAAGATTATTCAAGCTGCTGATCAGATATGGGCTGCCTTCTGTACCTGATCCACCGGGCTGGATTAGATTAAGTCTGTTGTTTATAGCAGGAAATCCATTTATACCACCAGAACTCCAGATATAATTAAAGTCCCAGCCGGCATTTGTGAAAGTGCTCGCAGACTGCATTTGTGCTGTATTGATACCGGTTGCACCGGCTCCGGTAGTCTGACCGCTCGTTTGAGTATTGAAGAAATTACCTTCCAGAGATGATGTCGCAAATAATTGTCCTATGAAACCTTTGTCTGTCGGACTGCTTGTCCCGATATAAGTTACAGCTCCTGAACAATAATTATAATCTACATAGCCATAAGCATTAAATCCGATCATACTGCCGATCACTGTTCCTGTACCGCCCGATACGCGTGCTACAGCAGCCTGACTGAAACAGTTTATAATATTACTATAATTATTATAGCCGGTTAAACCACCTACGTAGTTGTTTCCTTTCACTGTTCCTGTTACTGAACTGTACTTAACGGTTGTATAAACCCCATAATTTTCTGCCATAATACCGACAATGCCGCCCACATAATCTTTACCTGTGATATTGGCATTCACAAGATTAATGTTTTTTAAAGTAGATGCTCTGCCATCACCAAAAAGTGCTACATAATCAGTAGAAGGTCTGTTAATATATAAATTGGATATTGAGTAACCCTGCCCG
Organism: uncultured Candidatus Cloacimonadota bacterium; assembly: GCA_964419225.1. Lineage (GTDB taxonomy): Bacteria > Cloacimonadota > Cloacimonadia > Cloacimonadales > CAYQPF01 > CAYQPF01. The sequence continues at coordinate 13,678 of CAYQPF010000025.1, forward strand.
TCATAGTAACCGTTAAAAGAATTATTCCACAAATTGCCCAAGGGAACCCATCCCTGTCCGCTGAACCAATCTGAGGTTTCAGAAGCATCTATGTTTGCTGTCTGAATATAGTATTTTGATTTGTTGGAAGAAAAATCAGAAGCACCGATCCAATATAAATTATATAAAGTGGCAATTTGATAAGGATCAGATTCTGTTCCACTTCCTGCTGGAGCAACTATCATAGTAGTCGTTAAAGCCGTGTTGGGATTATTTGTCGATGAATTCTTGTTGTATGCTTCATTTCCGGCAGTTCCATTATATTCAAAAACCTGAACAATATAACTTGTTTCAGGTGATAATCCTGTTACTGTGACAGATGATCCTGTGCCTTTATAAACACAATACCAGCCTGTAGAACCGATTTGAGAACCGCCACTGAACACATGATTAGCCGTGTATGTTGATCCGTTCGTGGGTGTAGCAGTATCGCTTGATGCCTGCTTCATGAAAACGATCCTGTTTCCCCCGTTTCCATTACTCCAGGTTGCAGTTAAACGAACAGCACCAATGGATGAATAGGCAACTCCTGTTGCCTGGGTTGTAGGTTCCTGATTCACCGTAAGAGATACAGAAGTACGGGTTGTACTCACAGCTGCATTTATTGTATAAGCAACCCCGATATTGGCTCCATAATTTGCCGTAGAACCAAACAAAGTGGTGTTATAAGCCGTACTGGATACAGCAATATTACTATCGCTGGTTGATTGATTGCCTGACAGCATACTAATAGTACTATTGTTGCTGGCACTATTGTTAAAAACATAAAAACCGTAAGTAGTACCTGCCGGAATCGATACATTTGCTGAAGAAATATCAAAATACATAAAGGGCCAGGGAGCTACTGAACTGTTGAAAGCGTCAGTATAATTACCTAAAAAAGTCCAGGCCCCGGAATTGGTTGTATAGCCTACATAACTGCTTGTTCGATAATATATTGCATAACTGTCACCAATACCTGATCCTTCCTGGAATATTATTTTACTCAGGGTGGCAGAAGTTGCAGAATTGTTTGTAACATTAAAATATAACCCGCGAGCCGCTGCATTTGGGGTCATATTAATATAAAGACTTCCAGTACTCGAAGGAATATAGCTTTCAGCATAATAACCAATGCTGGCTGATGGCGAAACAGTATATTCAGTATTACTGGCTACTGTAGCAAAAGCTGTACCTCCGCTGCTCTGAGTGTACCATCTAATCTGTGCACCGACTGAGGTGGCACTGATGTTTGACGAATTTCCTATTGCAATCGTGGAAGGATTCGCCGTTACATTTGTTGGTGCACTAAGTGTTTGTGCTGCAATACACATACACAAGGCCAACAGTGAAAACACTAATAATAGTTTTTTCATTTCTCTCTCCTTTACTCTGTTACTTTCTTATTTTTGGATATCAATATCATTTCGCGTTTGTTTTTCAGTTCGGCCAGGACACGAGAATGGTTCTCTGTTGTATAATAAAGTGTATGATTAATGAATTTATCTTTGCCTGGTAACTCAATGAATCCGGCGATACCAGCCCCATCAGAGTTAAGAGTCTTCTCAAAAATTGGCCCAACTATCACTTTTTTACTATTCATCATTCTTTTCTCCTGATGCAATTATTGCATTTGTGGAGCCAATTAAAATGAGAATTGTTACCGTGCCTATCTTCTTGAAATAATGTAATTTATGATTTGAAAGATTTGAGAATTAATGAAAATTTCAATTTTTACAAGAAATCAGTTTGAAATGAAATTTCAGAAATGAAATTTATTATCTTTTCAAAAACTAACAACTAACAACTAAGAACTAACAACTATCTTCATCTTCCTTTTCTGGTATATAATTCCAGTTTATACTTGACTATTCTTCGGGTTAGTGTACTTTCAGAGACATTCAGAAGCAGAGCTGCTTCCTTTTGCTTGCCATCAGATTTAAGAAGAGCATCGATTATGGCATCCTTCTCCAGAGAATTGCTGATGTTCTTTAGCGGAACGACATCAGAATCATTGTTTAGGGTAGTTTCCGGCAGCCAGACAAACGCCCTTTCGTCCCAATGATCTTGTTTGAACATAATAAATATTCTTTCAATAATATTTTTAAGTTCGCGTACATTACCCGGGAAATCATAATTTTTCATTTTAGTCAGAAAGCTCTGCTCAAGTACAGGCTTTTTGCAGTTATTCAATTTAGAGAAATAATCGACATAGTAATCTATCAGAATTTCAATATCTTCCGGTCTTGATCTCAGAGGTGGAATATGAATTTCAATGGTGTTCAAACGATGATAAAGATCCAGGCGGAATTCATTGTTTTTTATCATCTTCAGAAGATCTTTGTTGGTAGAACTAATGATCCGTGAATCAAAGTCAATAACTTTTGCAGAACCGACAGGAGTTACTTTTCTGGTTTCCAATACTCTGAGAAGTTTAGCCTGCAGTTCAGCCGGCATATCTCCAATTTCATCCAGATAGAGAGTACCATTATTAGATTGAACAAAATAGCCGGTATGATCAGCCAGAGCATTCGTAAAAGATCCTTTCTTATGCCCGAAAAATTCACTTTCCAACAGACCTTTGGAAACTGCAGAAACGTTTACAGGGACAAAAGGATAATTGAATCTGATGCTGTTGAGATGAATAATATTGGCAATAATTTCTTTACCTGAGCCGGATTCCCCCGTGATCAGAACATTTGCAGTGGGATGCTGTGCAGCAAGCAAAGCCGTATCGAGGACTTTTTTAAATCCACTGCTTTGGCCTACAAAACCTGAGAAAATTGTTTCATTCAATTTCGTATTCATCTCTAAGTAATTCTGTTGAGCCTTATCATACTTTAGAATCAAGTCATTAATCTGGTTATCAAATTCTTTGGTTTTTTCATTCATGACCTGACTCATATATTCAACATAGAATGGACTGATTGTTTTGAGCACTTCATTCGCTTTCTTAAAATCATTCTTTTTCTCATAATAATCAGCCAAATTTTGCTGTGCAATGATCAACATATCAAACTTCTTGTGCTTCCTGGCATATTTTTTGAAAGAAACGATCTTTGTTTTAGCTTCTTCAAGTTTTCCCATACTCAACAATAAATTAGCCATATTCAATTCAATTTCCTTGAGAGCTACAATATCATTAAGTTCTTTGGCAAAACCTTCACTTTGCTCCAAATAAGACCAAGCCAGATCTTCCTGACCAAGATAACGGTAGCAGCCGGCCATATTACTGAAAAGTTCATAGAAATAACGCGGGTTTTGAAATCCAATGGAGTCAGCATAATTTTTGCAGGTAGTAAAATGTTCCAAAGCTGTAGAATGCTTATCCTGTCTCATATCAAGGACACCCAAATTGAAAAGTATGAGAATCCTGCGGATTTCTATTTGATGCTCTGTAGCGATATCTGAACCCTTTTGGAGCATCGCATCTGCTTCAGCAAAACGGTTAAGAACTGTATAGAGTGTAGAAAGATTATTTATTATGAGAAGCTGTGAGTCATAGTCGTCTGTTTTAAGAGAAAGTTCAAAGGAAGTGCTTAAGAAATCCAGAGCTTTATGATATTCCAGATACTGATAATAAGCTGTTCCAATATTAATTTTAATCCTCATTTGTAAATGTATGTCATCATAAGATTGACATAATTTTTCTGCTTTTGCATAATATTCCATAGCTAATATTCTGTCATTTTGTGACTGATAATAGGATCCGATATGCATCAAGCTTTCGATTATTGCCTTATTATTCTTTGCCTCAAGAGCAGCTTTGTAAGCGATATCCAAACAGGGTTTTTGTCTATTTTGCTTTTCAGAATTCTTATAGCAAATACTGAGAGCAAGATTACATTTAGAGATCAATAAATGATTACTGTGTTCGATGGCCTGTGCCAGCATTTCCAGAGTGATTGTTTCGGCTTGCTCCAATTGATTTAGCGATATGAGAGCCTTGGCTTGTAAATATTTCAAATGATCTTTATTTTGTTGATCTTTGAGTTGAGGATAAATTGTCTCAAATTCATACATAAAGCGGGGAGGATCAGATTCCGTGTATCTTTCCAGTAAGATTAACTTCTTTTCATTCAGCAATTCTTCCACAATTACTCCTTTAGTTTCAGGGACCAAAGTTCTTTCAAAGAACTATACCCTGACAACTCCACTTTTTAACTGATACCAATATAAATCCAAACCAGATTAGCGTCAATCTTAAAAGCCAGAGATTAATCTCGAAAAAATGGAAAACTAAATTCTTCTTGCCAGATAGAGGAATCAGATAAAATTGCCTGTAGAAGAGTAATTTTTTTGGCTCTTGAGAGTTATAATAAGTAAAAAAGTAGAGGTGTCGTGCATGAAGAAAGTTTTATTTCTGCTATTAAGTGTCATTCTGGTATTCCCTTTAGTTGCAGTAAATATGCTCCACAAGGTACTTCCCAACGGGATGGAAGTGGTTGTAAAAGAGAATAAATCTAATAATTCCGTCGGTTTTTTCTGTTTTGTTAAAACAGGCTCCCTGAATGAGGGCAAATATTTAAGTTCCGGTATTTCTCATTATCTTGAACATATCGTATCCGGCGGTAGTACAAAATTCAAGACAGAAGAAGAATATCAGCAGGAAGAAAAAGAAATGGGTGCTATCACCAATGCCTTCACCAATCAGAACACTACCTGCTTTCATATGATAGCCGACAAACAATATTCCGACAGATCTCTGAAAGAACTCTCAGAACACATTATGTTCTGTGCCTTCGATACAACAGAAGTTAACCGGGAAAAACAGGTTATTCTGAAGGAAATAGTCATGCGGTCTTCTCAGCCTTATGACAAGATGATGCAGAAGCAAAATGAATTGAACAGTCCCTTTTCCAACAACAGATATCCGATAATCGGTTATCCGGAAATCTTCAAAAAACTGACCAGAAACGATCTGATTGATTATTACAACACCCATTACGCTCCCAACAATATGATCTTTGTGGCAGTTGGAAACTTCAATGTGGATGATGTCATGACCAAGATCGAAGATACTTTTAAGAATTTTGAACGCAGAACCGTCGAACCAGTTTACCTGCCTGCAGATCCTGTAATCAATCAGGAAGTCAGATATCTGGAAGAATTCGACACCCAGGTTCCTTATGTAGCCATGTCCAATGTGATCAACAATAATGACGGCAAGAAAGCCGTTGCCTTGGATACAGCATTTGATCTACTCTTTGGAAAACGCAATGCACCCCTGAGATATTTTCTGGAAGAAAAAACACAACTTGTTAATTATGTTTACGGCTATTCCTCTTTTAGCCTGAATGCACCTAATGGAGAATTTTCTGTTGGCTTTGAACCGAAAGATTATAAAGACATCGACAAAATAATTGCCATTATCGATCAGGAGATCGCTAAATACAGCAATCCTGGGAAACAGTCAAAATCCGGTTCAAAAAAGAGTAAAAATCAGTCTGTTGTTGGTTTCAAACAGTCTCAAATAGACAATCTTTTGGAGATGATCAAAGCACAAAGAGACTTGAATGTCCTGAGTATTGAGGAAGAAGCCAATCGAATCGGGATGAATATTCTGATGAACAATTCTATCGATTACTATGAATCAAGAATCCAGGCAATTTCCAAATTAACTGTTAAAGATTTGGAAGATGCCTTGAGCTATTTCTGGGGTAATCATAACCGGGTTATCTTTGTTGCTCTCCCCAAAGGATTAAAGCAGGAATTCGAAAAGCAATCTCATAAAGAGATCATTAAAGGACAGGCAGAAAGAATAGTTTTGGATAAGAATAGTACTCTTCTTTATAAAATGAATAATGAGAAGTCCATTATCAGAGGGACAATGTATCTTCCCCTGACAACCAATTACGAAACCGAAAAAAACGTTGGATACACTTCTTTTATGACTGAAATGCTCATGAGTGGTTCCAAGAAATATGACTCCATGTTTATCACCAACTGGCTGGAAGATCATGCAGCCAGCATTAATATCAACACGAATTCCCGGGGAACTTACATTTCTTTTGTCAGCCTGAAAAAAGATTTTCCAGAGTTTCAAAATATTATTCTGGATGGCTTAATCAATCCACAATTTCCCCAGGCTGAAATAGAACTCAAACTTGAAGCCGTATATCAGGATTACTTAAGAGCTAAAAGTTATCCCGGTACTTATCATGAAGCTTTCTTTGACAGTCTGATCTTTGTGAATAAAAGAGAAAGTCTCAATCCGGAAATCCGGACAAAGCAGCTTTTGAATATCACCAGAGCAGATCTGCAGAACCTTTATCAAAAATATTTCCAGGCAGATAAGATCATTATCAGCTTACTTGGAGACCTAACCAAAGAAGAAGCTACAACTATAACCAATTTATTCTATAATAAGCTACCCAAGAAAATGATAACTGAGACGGGAGTATTCTCTAAAGTACAATTTGCCGGTAAAGATTTCCAACAAGCATACCCTTTTGAAGAAACCAATGTTACAGTGATATGCCCGGCACCCACTATGAAAGATCCTGATTTCGAAGTTATGCAGGTTATTTTAAGTATTATGAACGGTGGTTCCGGTACAGGCAGAATTCATAAAGCTACCAGGGGTACAACAGATCTGGCCTATTATGCCTATGCTGACTACAATTTCAATAACAACTGGGCTTACTTTGAACTTGTTTCGCAGACTTCTGTTGATAAAAAGGATCAATTGGTCAGTGTCATGAAGAATGAGTTGAAGAAATTAACTCAAACCCTCGTAACTCAGCAGGAAATTAATACCTCTATCGATGAGAATTATCAGATCATTAAGAATGATCTGACAGACGAATCAGCACCAAATATCATGTGCCGTTATGAAGTCATGGGACTCGGATTCGATTACCTGGATAAAGTTAAAGAAAAGAGAATTCAAGTTAAGCCTGAAGATGTGCTGAGAGTTGCGAAGAAATACTTTGGCAATCCTACAGCTCTTGTTTCGGCTCCATCTGATAATGTGGAATTAATGGTAAAATAAAAGAAGTGTTCAGCTCACCCCTAACCCCTCTCTTGCGAAGAGAGGGGATTGAAAGTTTAATACAAAAAATTAGGAGACACTATGGCTTGGTTTGGTAAATTGTTAGGTGGGTCGTTAGGTTTTTTTGCAGGCGGTCCTTTAGGTGCAATTCTTGGTGCTGCTATTGGCGGACTTTTTGATAAAGAAGATGATTTTGATAATTATAAGAAAAGAGATTATAGAGATACAACCATGTCGGGTCAGGAAAAAGCTCAAGCTGCCTTTTTTGTCACGACCTTTTCTCTCTTAGGTAAGATAGTCCATGCAGATGGAGAATTTTCAGTTGAAGAGGATCAGGCATTTCAAAAAGTTATTCAGGATCAGTTTCGTTTGAATCCTAATCAGGCAAAATTAGCCTATGAGATTTTCCTGAAAGCAGCTTCTCCCCAATATCAGTATATGGATTTACTGAAGCAATTCTATCAGTTATTCCAAACTGATCAGCAAATGCTTAATCTTCAGCTTGATTTAATGGTCAGGCTGGCAGTCGCGGACAACCATTTCCACGAATATGAAAAAAGTATGCTCAATCAGGCTCAAAGAGTTTTTCAAATCAGTGATGCAGATTATGAAAACATTCTCAAACGATATGTAATTGCATCTCAGGACAAGTATTACGCAGTATTAGGCTGCAGTCCACAGGATGATAACGATACAATTAAAAGTAAATACCGTCAGCTTGCTCTGGAAAACCACCCGGATAAAGTTATCGCTAAAGGCCTTCCTGAAGAATTTGTCCAATATGCTAACAAGAAATTCCAGGAAATTCAGGAAGCTTACGAGGCTGTTAAGAAAGCAAGAAACATTGCTTAAAATAATTTGTAACAATCTTTAAGCATTTATTACTGTTTGCATTGACTCATTATTTGCATTAATTTATTAGGTTAATGTATTTTGAGGAGGTAATAAATGAAGTTGTACTCAAAACTGTTTCTCGTTCTCTATATAATTTGTTTAACTATGGAAATGCTTGCGGTTCCGGCATATCCGGGACTGATTGATATCAAACAACCCGATGGAAAAACAGTAAATGTATTTCTAAAAGGTGACGAAATCACTCACTGGTTTGTCTCTACCGATGGATATACTCTGCTTTACGATAATCAGGGTGTTTTAAAATATGCTACAAAAGATATTAAAGGTGATTTGGTTGCTTCTGAATTTATAGCAAAAAATGCTGAAAATAGAACAAGCTCAGAGCAAAATTATCTGAGAAATATTAGTAAAGGATTATTTTACAGTCCTTCTCAATTATCGATGCTCAGCTCAATCCGGGCAGCCAGACAAACCGACCAACGTTCTTTTCCGCCAACTGGGAATCGCAAGTTAGTGATGATCCTTATCGGTTTTACAGATCTGGCCTTCACTAAAACGCAAACTGAATTTTACAATTTAGCCAATCAGGATGCATATGCCATTAACGGAGCTTATGGCAGTATTAAGAAATGGTTTCAGGATGTTTCTTTCAATCAATTATCCTTAACAACTGATGTTAAAGGCCCTTTCACAGCCTCGAATACCATGGCTTATTATGGTGCAAATGACAGTTACGGAGATGATCTCAGACCGAGAGAATTAGTAACAGAAGCTGTCAATCTTGCTAATGCAACCACCAACTTTGCTGATTATGATAATGACAGCAATGGTGCTGTGGATGGTGTATATGTAATTTTTGCCGGATATGGTGAAGAAGCTGGTGCCAGTGCCAACGCGATCTGGTCGCATGCCTGGAGTATTCCCTCTGTAACATTGGATGGGAAAACCATCACTACTTATTCTTGCTCTCCTGAACTATCGGGTACATCAGGTTCAGCAATTACCAATATCGGGGTAATCTGCCATGAGTTCAGTCATGTTTGCGGGTTGCCGGACTTTTATGATACAGATTACGCAGGAAGTGGTGGTCAATCTTTTGATTTAGGTGATTGGGATCCCATGGCAAGTGGTTCCTGGAATGATGACGGCAGAAGGCCTCCGTTTCATAATGGATACTCCAGGAATGCAATGGGCTGGCAGACAACAACTATTTTATCTTCCAGTACCAATATAACCCTGCCGAATTCAGCCCAGAATAATGTATCATACCGTTTCAACACCTCAACCATCAATGAATATTTCATGGTAGAAAATCGTCAGCAGATAAGCTGGGATGCTTATATCCCTTATCATGGAATGCTGATTTATCATGTTGATAAAAACTACTCCGGCTGGTCTACTGGAAAAATAAATGCAGTTCCTACTCATCAGGGAATGGATATCGAAGAAGCTGATAATACCTTAACAACCGATACTTACTCTGGTGACCCATTTCCCGGGACTTCTTCCAAAACATCCTTCACCGATACCACTACTCCAAGTTCCAAAAGCTGGGCTAATGCAAATACAGCTAAGCCTATTACCGGAATTACCGAAGTGGGTGGAGTGATCAGCTTTGCCTTTATTGGTGGAGACCAATCCAATCCGACCTCCTTCACGGCGACTACAATTTCCCAAAACCAAATTAATCTGGCCTGGACTCCGGCCTCAGGCTATACCAATATAATGGTTGCCTACAGCAGCAGTTCCACCTTCGGAACTCCTGTCAATGGCACAGCCTATACCGTCGGTCAAACGATTTCCGGCGGTGGAACGATCATATCCAGCGGGACATCGACAAGTTTCAATCATACAGGTCTTACTGCCGGTACAACATACTACTATAAAGCCTGGGCAAATTATAGCACCAATACCTATTCTTCTGGTATTACAGCCAATGCCACAACCATGTCTACATTACCTTACACTCAGAATTTTAATGCTTCCACAACCTTACCTACAGGTTGGGAAATCATTGATTACAGCGGAAATGGTCAGGTTTGGCAAATCGGGACGATGACTTCCGGATTAGGCGGGACACCCGGGAACTATGCTTATCTGAATAGCGATGGTTATGGATCAGGCAATAGTCAGAACTCCGATCTGATATCACCGAACTTTATTCTTTCTGGTGCAGCATCAGTCAATCTGCTCTTCAACCATTATTTTAGATCTTACACAGGTTCTTCCGGCACATTATCCTACTCAACCAATTCCGGTTCATCCTGGACAACCATGCAAACCTGGACAGCCACTACCACAAATCCTTTGGCGACAACCTTGACAGTCTCGGGACTCTCCGGTCAAACCTATATCAAATTCAAATGGAATTATGTTGGTGCATATGCTTATCATTGGTGTGTGGATGATATTCAAGTCAATACACAGGCTTTAATATATAATCCGACAGTATTCACAGCCACAGCAACAGTCAGTAATCAACTCAATTTGACCTGGACACCTGCCTCAGGTTCTTCCAATGTGATGATCGCTTATAATACAACCTCAACCTTTGGAACCCCGGTCAACGGGACTGCATACACAGCAGGAAATGCAATATCAGGTGGTGGAACTGTATTGTATAAAGGCTCTTTGACTACCTTCAATCATACTGGCCTGGCTGCTGGTACTACTTACTACTACAAAGCTTTTGCCTATGATGAAAGCAGTAACTACACATCCGGAATAACCACAAATGGAACGACTCTGGCAGCTCCTGTATTAGATGTTCTTTATGCACAGGATTTTTCCGGCACAACCTTCCCTCCTACAGGTTGGACACTGCAATCAACTTCCACAAACTGGGCCAGACATACAGCAAATGGATACGGTCAAACAGGAACAGGCAGTGCCCGGGCTAATTTCTACTCTATTCAAGCCCCTAACACTCTTGATTTGACTACTCCGGTTTTTGACTTCAGTACAGCAGGCGGTTCATTATCCTTTGATTATGCTTATGCAGCATATGGTACAGCCGTTGACCAACTGGAAATCCTGTACTCAACAAATTCCGGTGGTTCATATACCCGCCTGATCCTTTATCCGGGAGGCTCAGCCAGTCCTCTGCTTACAGGAGGAACAACCACATCCAATTTTGTTCCTACTGCTGCCCAATGGGGTACCAAAATTCTGACACTTCCGGCTGGAACCAATAAAATCATGTTCCATGCTATCTCAGCATACGGCAATAATCTCTACCTTGATAATATCAAATTGTTTATAACCAGTCTGGCAACTCCGGTCGTAACAATCAGCAGAGTTGATAATGACAATGTTATGCTAACCTGGTTACCGGTGGCAAAAGCCAACAGTTATAATGTATATGCAACGACCAATCCCTATGCTTCCTGGGAATTAGGTGAATGGGGTCTGCCTGTTATTGCTAACACAGCCAACACATTCACACCTGCATTACCTTCCGGGACAAATGTAAAGAATTTCTATAAAGTTGTAGCTTCAACGCAGGCAGCTGTAGCGAGTCCGCAAAATATACTTTTAACCAAATAATACCAAAAAGGGAGACCACGATGCGGTCTCCCTTTTTTTTATAGAACAGAAAAGGATCTTTTGATTTTTCTGATAATCAAAGTACTAAAACATATCTGAAATTTACAGGAGAGTTCATGAATCGGATAATGGTAATTATCTTCATTTTAAGTGTCACCATCTGTATATATGCAGAAGGATTAATGCAGCTTGATGGAAAAATGATCGAGGAAATTAGTCTGGCAGATTTTGAAAAGGCACATTTAAGTAGTTATAAACAGGTAAAAGAAGTATCATTCCCTTTTAGATTTTTTTGTTCTTCAAGATCTTCTCAAAGTGGAGACTTTGCTATAGGAATAATTGATGATAATAATAAGCGTCAAAGAGTAGTTAATTATTACGATAAGCAAGGAAACTTGTATTGGCAAAAGAAACTGCCCCTTGATATTGAAGATTTTGATATAAATATCAGCCCCAATGGTAGTATTATAATAGTTAGTTATCTTTTTTATGAAGAGAATTATGGAATTCAGGTAGCATTCGACAAGTCAGGAAAGGAACTATTCCGATTTGAAAGTGGGGTGGGATCACTTGTTTCCAGTCCTGATGGAAAATATTTTTATCCGGGTGGTTTTAGCCTTAGTTATTCATGTGATATTACTCAGGCAGACACGGGAGATAGAACTCCCTATTTCTATAATACAGATGGGAAGAAAATTCCATTTTCAGGAGTAGTTGGAAATTTTAAAACATTAATTCGTTATGCCTACTATACTCCCGACAGAGTTCTGGTTCTCGCAGAGAATAAAAAAAGACAGCAATTACTACAATTTTATAAAGTAAAAAATACTACTTTAAGTCTAATCAAAGAGGCTTTAATTGATACAATGCTAGTCCCTGATTTTACTGCAAGTTTTGCCTGCAATGTTGAAAACAATATTCTCTATTTTGCTAACAGATACTTTTTTGATCTTGATGGCAATATGCTTTATTCCAAACCAACTGAGTTTGGCCACTTTTCATTGTTTATCGACCCTGAAAATATAGTTTATGAAACTCGACACCAAAAAGAAAATGAAGAGTTTAAGATATCTGTTTTACAGAGGAATTTGAAGACTGGTACTGATAAGATATTGTGTGATAATTTTATGTTTTATAATAATTACAAATACAAAGGCATAGAAACACCAGGTGGTGAACGAAGTGATGCATTAGGTATAGCTGAAAAACTTAGTAATTGCTTAGTTTTAAATGTTGATGAGAATGGACAGGGGATTATTTATCCCTCCATAATAGTTGAAAAAAACAATTGGGAACAATTAAGGGCTTTCAAATATGCTGTTCATAAATTCGAAGATCTCGTATATTTGATAAACTATGATACTAAAAAAGTAAAAATCTATCAGGAAGTACAACCATAAATTATAAAATCCATAATACCGGTTAAAGAGGCAGCTGCATAATTCAATTGGACGCCCTTTTCGGGCGAGTTTCGGGGCTATTTGTCCCGGTGGCTTCCGCCACCGGCTACCAAAAAGGATGCACCTTCGGTGCAAGAGATCAAGATTTCGCATTATGCAGATACCTCTAAAGCCGGCGTTTCATGGAATTAATGGCCGCAAATTGTCCTATTATAGATTCATTTTCTCCCAATCTGTGCAAATCTGTGTCTCCTCTGTGGATAAATGACTTTCCGGAGTGGACTCATTCTTACTTTAAAAACTCGCTGAACTCCTGCATCACTTTCAACAGCTTGGCATTCACAGCCTGCAGAGCAGTTTTCTGATTATCCACGATCTTATATTTACTGTCCCTGATCTCAAACAATCCGGCATTATAGGATTCAGTGGAAAATACAACTTTATATTGTCCGTCGATCAAGGCCGCATTATTCCATCCGGAAGATACCACATAATCATGACCTTTACCATCAAACAGGTTCTGTCCTTGTGAGTAATCTCTATAATCATTTTTGTAATTAAGAATACTTAAAAAAGTCGGCACAACATCGAGGTGAGAGGTTAAATAGGATACTTCTGCGGTTGGCTTCAAATCTTTCTTGTACTGTTCAGGCATATACAAAACCAACGGCACATGCGTCTGTTGTTCACTAAACGCACTCGTATGCCCCAAATACCCGCTCTCATAGAATTCTTCCCCATGATCTCCGGTAATCAGCACAATCGTGTTATCAAGCATCTTATTGCTCTTTAAATAGTCCAGAACCTTCCCGACCTGCTTATCATCAAACAGAATGGCATTCTGATAACTGTTCTTCAAAGGCTGCACATTCTTCTTATCCCCTGTGATGTAATTGGCCGATTTATTCGAAGGCTGATAGACATTACAGTCAGGACTGAAAGCATAAGGTCCGTGCGGTGCATCAAAGAAAAGAAAACTGAAAAATGGCTTATTGCTGTTCTTTGTCTGCATCCATTTGATAAAATGCTGAGCCAGAGCAGGATCTCTTTGCTCTGTGGATACTCCGGGCAGTTCATCATCGATATCCTGAGGAATATTCACGAAAGCTGTTTTCCGGAACTCAGGATAAGTTAATTTTGTGGAAGACAATATCCTGAAATCATAATCCAATTTCTGCAATTCATCAATAAATACCGGGCTTTGTCTCTCACTCAGGAAATTCTGCCAGTAAAAGGCATTCACTCCATAGAAGAGAGAAAAGACACCGAATCTGCTCGCATTACCGCCACTATAATGATTCTTGAAATAGACTGTCTCAGGTAGAAATTTACTGACATTCGGACTTATCCCCGGGGTAAGCATATCATAACGCCAGGCATCAATAATGATCCAGACAATATTGGGGTATTTATTCAATTTCTCTGCACTTAATTTGTTTTTGGGATAATTCAAGGTCTGAGAATCTTTCTTGGATACTTTGAAATTGGTTTCGCGATCAACTTCAAAATTAAATCTTTTCTTCATCATCCGCTTGATGGTCAATGGCTGATATAAGGGCATTACTTTACTGAACCGCATCACTTCGTATTTGTTGAAGAGATCGGATACTGCATAAACTGACTTCTCTGAAAGCATTATCAAGACAAGCACACTGCTAAAAATAACCATCTTCTTCGTACTTAAATAAGCTGCCTGAGGATTCTTTGTCCAAAAAGTAAACAGCTTTCTCAGGAGAAATACCTGTAACAGGATAAAACTTGCGATGATCAGACCCAGAAGCAAAAAATTACTCCAGCCGATATGTACCGAATCCCAGGTTCCTTCTGTAAAAAACAGATTAATGACCATGCCGTTAATGTGGAATTTGAAAACCTTAAAAATGATCAGATCAATCAAATTCACCAAATGGAACAAGACAAAGAGGGAGATGTTTACCACAAAAAAAGTTTTCCTGCCCTTGATCAGCAGATTCACCAGCCATATGATCAATCCCACTACCAGATATAACATCAAAGTGTTTGATAAAAGCAGTAAAACTCCATACAAACTTTGGGAAAAACCTCCACCGGAAGAGGACAAAAAGAGATAACCTGAATTTATCATTAAAGAAACTATGAAATTCAACAGAACGAAGCAAAAAAGTACTTTCTTCCGTATTTTGTCTGCCATTTAATCTCCTAAGACATCAAAGACTGCCATAAGGCTAAAAGTGCCAAACCCAGAACTGATGTTAATAATCCGTTGTATTCCTTATTTCTGAACCACTGGGTTAAAGACCAGGGATAAAGTATTTTCTTCATACTCGGTCTTTTGGGAAAAAGTATTGCTGTGTTTCTGGTAAAATCATTCCATTCTTTGGGAAATGCTTTAGCCAGATCTTTTTCTTCTCTAAAAATCTTGGGGACATAAATAAACAGAACAAAAGCAGCTATGACGATCCACAACCAGAGATAGTTCAGGATCAAAGCATAACCTACAGCCAAAAGCAAAGATCCAATGTAAAGAGGATGTCTGAATAAACTGTAAGGGCCTTCAACTGTTAATCTGGCCTTTTTCTTAATAATCCCGGCAGCCCAGGATCTTAAGAAAGCACCCAACAGGACAACCCAGGCACCAATCGGTCCTAAAGGATTAGAAAAATCTACGATATCAAGCGGAATATTTCCCTGTAAATAATATACTACCAGGATCGCAAGGACAACAAGCATTGCAATCTTCAATCTCCAGTAGATTACGAAATCAAAAAATTTGTTTCTTTCTTTTTCCATTTACTTACTCCTTTCAAATTCTCCAAACTGTAAATTATACAATTGTTTATATCTATCACAACGAAGAATCAGTTCTTCGTGCCTGCCAATATCTAAAACAAAACCATCATCCATAACCAGGATCTTATCACATTTAAGGATGGTCGATAATCTGTGAGCAATGATGATCACAGTCCTGTCTTTAGTCGCTCTGTCAATCGCATCCTGCACTTTTTTCTCTGAATCTGTATCCAAAGCAGAAGTAGCCTCATCAAACAATAAGATCGGAGGATCAGAGACAATAGCTCTGGCGATACACAGTCTCTGCCGTTGCCCGCCTGATAATATGGAAGCTCTGGTCTGTAAATATGTATCATACTTTTCCGGCAAATTCTCTATGAATTCATCGGCATAAGCTATTTGACAGGCTTTTTGGATTTCCTCAAAGCTGAGTTGTTCTCTGCTGCCATATTGAATATTACCCGCAACTGTATCACTAAAGAGAATAGATTCCTGAGTCACTATCCCGAATAACTGCCTCAAACACTTCACATCGATATCTTTGATTGAGATACCATCAATAAAGATCTCACCTTCCTGAAAATCATACATGCGGGGCAGTAAATTTCCCAAGGTAGTTTTACCAGAACCACTGGAACCGACCATCGCTATTCTCTCACCTTTATTAATGACAAAACTTACATTTTTTAATACAGCTTTATCATTAACATAGGAAAAACTTACATTCTTAAATTCAATATTCTTTTCAAAAGTCTTTTTGAAAACAGGGTTCTCTACATTCTTGATCTCAGACTCCCGATTAATGATCTCAGAAATTCTGTCCAAAGATACCAGAGCTTTACGGATATCCGCATATGCCTGGGATATTGCCTTCGCCGGTTGCATCATGGAAAACATCGCAAACAGAAATGCCGTAAAATCACCCAAAGAAAAAGTACTGCCCGGTGCCAACATCTCTTTGCCACCTAACACCAGTACAACTACTCCCGTTAAAACTGAGTTTATCTCTGTAATCGGTTGACTCAAGCTCGAATAAAGCTGAGACTTTCTCCAAAACCTAAAATACCTGTTATTGATTTTATTAAAACGTTCCAATTCATAATCTTCCCGGACAAAAGCTTTTACAACACGCATACTGCTCAAGACTTCCTCTACATTGGAAAACATGTTGGAAAATTGTTCCTGGATGCGTTTGGAATATTTCTTGATCTTCTTCCCCAAATAATCTACAGATAATGTAAAAATTGGCAAAACCAGCATACTGAACAAAAACAGCTTATAATTCAAGAAAATACAGATCCGCATGTAAACAAACAAAGAAATCAAGTCCCGCAAAACATTGAACAAATTACCGATAAACTCATTATTGACCATTTCCACATCACTGACCATTCTGACTAACGAATCACCGACCTTGTTCTCATTATAAAACACCATTGACTGAAACAAATACTTCTGATATACATAATTTCGCAGTTTGAGTACTGTTTTACCTCGTAAATTGATAAAAAACACCCGTTGTAAATAGAAAAACGTATTCTTACCCAGTATCAGAATCACAACTAAACCACAAATGAATGCCAACAAAAACGAAGAATCTGTATGATACAATACTGTTTTTATATTATTCCAAAGTGGTGTGTAAGTTGAAATACTTTTAAAGGAAATCAAACTACCGTTAGCCTGGACAAAATTTGCTAAGACTGTTTGAATTGCACCAAAAAAAGAGTCAAGATTACTATAAAGGATCTGGCCTTTGTTCTTGGTAAAAACAAAGTCAAATAAAGGTATCATTACCGTAATACTTACACCGCCCAACATCGCATAAATGGCCATGGTTATGACACCACCAATGATCAGGCCCCAATGTTGGAACATTATCCGGTAAACTATTAATAAATTTTTCATTCACTCTCCGTTGGCAATTTTGAAGATATTCTCTGTGTGTCAATCCATATTGTGCTTTGAGACATACTGATGAATACCTAAAATATTATCTGCCAAAGCATTTGCCAAAAACTCCGTTTTATCTTTTTGCTGATCTTACCATCTTCACTGAACTGTAGCGTTGTGTGTTTAGCAATCACTTCTTCTTTGATCACCACCTGTTCTGCCAGCTCACATTGCTTCAAATTGCCGTTAGCATGAAAATATACTTTGTTCTTACATAAATATCCATTTATTAAGGCAGGTTGCTTCAGCTTGCATGATTCCATTTTCCCGTCCGCATAATACTTGTCACTTCCCTTTGCAAAAGTGAAGGAACTATAATCCGCAGCATGCAACATACACCCCATCAGCAATAATAAGAACAGTATCTTTTTAAGCATAATTCCTCTTATAAAAGTTCTTTTCTGATGATTTCAAAACCGCCCAATTCTTCTCTCTCCAAATGCAGCATGCTCTTGAGAATATCAAAAATGGATGCTCCATGAATCTTCTTGGTCAGTTTCAATACTTTATTTTCAAAACAAATCTCCGGGATAGATTCCTGCAGATTGATTATCTGTTCTTTTCCCTTACGGACACGTGTAATCAGAAGCTCATTTCCCTTCTTGAATTCCAGGACTTTATCTGTGATCAATCCCGAGAGTGAATCGGGAATCCCAATTTCATATTTCTCAAATTGAATCAGGTCCATGCTCATTTGCGTTTTATCTGCCAACAAAATAATCTTGTTCAAAACGAGACTGGGCGGGAACACGGATCTGAAGATCTTTTCCAAATCCACTATTTTCCTGGGACTCGTCAAAGTAATATCTATATACTCATTTTCGCCCTGAACTCCGATGGATAACGGGGGTGCAAAACTTACCTTCGGATGCGGATTGAATCCTTCTGTATATCCGATGGGAATATCAGCAGCTCTTAATAACCTGTGTACCATCCGCAAAAAGTCGAGATGGGTCACAAATTGCAAATCTCCCATTTTCTGCAGGAAGATCCGGTAATAAGTATTCTGGGGTTTTACATCTTCTTTGGGTTCCGGATGCATTTTTTTGGTCAATTCTTTAAAATAAACAGGCTGATTTTCCTTGTTACATATTCCGCAATTGATACAACCGGCTTCACGGCAATCGGGGGAAGTGACTTCTTGGACTGCTTTCTTCCACTCTTCCCGGAAGAATTCCTTGCTCAATCCAATATCAATAAAGTCCCAGGGCATAGGTGCTTCGGGATCTGTCGCTGTGAAAAATTCACTGATGTCTATCCCGGATTCTTCGATTGCCTTTTCCCAATTGTTAAAGTTAAAACACTCATGCCAACCATCAAAAATAGCATTCTTTTCATATGCTAACTTGATTATCTGACCAACTCTGGCATCGCCTCTGGTCAACAATCCTTCCAGATAGGAGTTCTCGATCTGATGATACTTCACTTTGATAAATTTATATCTGCTCAAACTGTGTTTTACGCTGAGTGCCTTAGATAACAAGGATTCTCTGTTATCCATCGGTGCCCATTGAAACGGGGTAAACGGTTTGGGTATAAAGGGCGATAACGTTATATTTAACTGCAGTCTCTTACGGGTAAAGCCCACTATTTTCTCTACCAGATCGATGATCGCCTGCACATCTTCCGAAGTTTCAAAAGGTAAGCCGATCATAAAATACAGTTTCACGAGCTTCCAGTTATTATCGAGGGCAAGTTGAATTCCATCCAAAATAGCTTCTTCAGATAAATTCTTATTGATAATGTTTCTTAATCTTTGGGAACCGGCTTCCGGAGCTATGGTGATCCCCTTTTGCTGCATTTCCTTCAGCAAGAGAAGCAGTTCTTCGTCTATACTGTCAACTCTCAGGGAAGGTAGTGATAAACTAGCCTTATTCTCTTTCAGGTTATGGCATAATTCATCCAAGACACCTTTGATACAGGTATAATCACTGGAGGAAAGCGAAACCAATCCGGCTTCTTCCCAGCCATATCTATTGACATCATTGACCACTGTTTCCACTACGATGTCCGGATTCTTCTCTCTGGTTGGTCTGTAGAAAAAGCCTGCAGCACAAAAACGGCAGCCTCTGGTACAACCCCGCATAATTTCTGCGACAAAACGGTCGTGTGTCGGTTGCTGCCAGGGGATTAACTGATGGGAAACCGTATCTGTAGCATTGGAAAAACCATGATACTTTCTGATCTTAACTATCTGCCCTGCTTGATAATATGCCGGGACATAGACACCTTCGATTTCTGAAAGCATTTGTAATTTCACTGCTCTGTCAGCATTCTTATTCTTTAATAAACAATTCTTAATCTCTATTATGCCTTCTTCTGCCTCACCCATAAAGAATACATCAATAAAATCCTGTAAAGGCAAAGGGTTTATAGCACAAGGTCCGCCGGCAATTACGATGGGGTCTTCCTCTTTTCTGTCTTTAGACAATATCGGAATTCTGCTCAAATCCAACATCAATAATACTGTTGTAAAATTCATTTCTGTCTGTAATGTGAACCCTAAAACATCGAAATCACGTAACTGTACTTTATTCTCCAAACTGAATAACGGGATATTTTGCTCTTTTAATAAATCTACAAAATCTGTCCAGGGTGCATAAACTCTGTCCGCTACCGCATCTTCCTGCTGATTCAATAAACTATATAATATCTTTATCCCCATGTTCGAGATCCCCAACTCATACAAATCCGGGAATGCAAGACAAAAATTGATCTTATTAACATCAGTTTTTTTATTATAAGCATTCAATTCGTGATTTATATAGCGGGATGGCTTGTTCAAACGGGATAAGATATGGTGATACTCTACTTTTTCAAAACGCATTAAACCTCTCTTTTATCTTTCATACTGGCACCTGATACCTGGCACCTGACGACTCTTTTAGTTTCTCTCTCCCAAACTAACAACTAACAACTAACAACTAACAACTATTTTTTAGTTTCTCGGATTAAACGGACTGTTCTTCTTCTTAAACATCAGATCATTAACATAATCCGATGTATCTGCTAACGCTTTATCAGACACTGTAGTAGATGGGGTTGCTTTCGGCTTCTTCTGCTTCTGAGCCAACACCTGTTTCTGCTTGATCCGCACTGTGTCAATTTTAGCAGGTACTTTTAAACTATCCTTAACAGGTTGACTTACATTCTCTTTTTTGGCAGTCAACTTAGTAAAAAAGTTAAAATTAATCATCCCCTGATTATAAAAATATACTACGACTAACGTCAAACCTGTAATGACTATTCCTAAAAACACCAGATAAATCAAATTTGTCGATAACATCAATTTCTTTTCCCGGACAGGTGTCTCAGATTTATAAGTCGTCTTATATTTTGTCTTTTCTGTCTGTTTATCATACTGACTGATAATTGCGATCTCATCTGCACCTATGGCACGTGCATAACTTAAAATCATGGCTTTGGCATAACCATATCCACCAAGATCAGCAAAGTTATTATTCTCAATTGCCAGGAGCAAATAATCTTTGATCTTGGTGATATCATGTACCTGCTGAAGACTGATATTGTTCTTCTCGCGAAAATTCTTCAAGTATTGGCCGACACTTTCCATACTTACCTCTATATTTCTATTTTGCCCTCAAATACAAAATCCACTTCTCCGGTCAGATATATTTGATTGCTGCGTTGATCGTAATCAATTTTAACTTTTCCACCCGGCATTTTAACTTCCACAGAATCGGAAAGCAAATTAGCCATAAAACCTGCATATACCGCAGCACATGCTCCCGTACCACAGGCCAGGGTTGGCCCGCTGCCTCTTTCCCAAATCAGGATATCTATGTGAGAATAAGAATTAACACAGGCAAATTCCACATTAATCCCCTGAGGGAAAAGTGAATGCCTCTCTATCTTGGGGCCATATTCCATTAAATCATGGTGCGACAGATAGGGACTGAATATCACCAAATGTGGATTACCCATATTCACAGGGTAACCTTTATACGTCAGAATCGGGATATAAGGAGAATCTGCAAATCCGGACAATTTGCCCGGCATTCCCATATTAACTGTGATTACAGGATTGGGTGAAGGAACTGTTACATTACCCTTCTTCAGACCGGAATGAGTATTTATATGCACTATCGTCTGTTTTGTCTTCATGAATAAATAAGCAATTACAGCCCTTAAAGCTGATCCGCAAGACTCCGCTTCCGACCCGTCCAGATTGAAGATCCGCATATACGCATCGCCTTCCTGGTCAGGCAGGATAAGGACTATCCCGTCTCCGCCTATACCGAAATGCCGGTCACTCAGTTTGATGGCCAGCTTGGCAAAATCAATTTGCGGGACCTTCCCATCCAAAAAATCAAGGTAAATGTAATCATTCCCTTGAGAATGCATTTTCACAAAAGGCAGTTTCATTTGATTAAAATCTCCTTAAATACCTCTTTAAAATTATAGATCCCTTTTTGATTTGCTAACCATTGAGCCGCCATCAACGCCCCATAGGCAAACCCTTCCCTGTTCTTGGCTACATGACTTAACTCAATATAGTCTGCCGGTGAATCATAGACAAGCTTATGTGTACCTGTGACAGATCCTGCCCGGACACTGGCAAAATGAAACTCTTCACCTTCAATTTTCCGGTTAACTCTGTCATACTGAGCTTCGGATTTTCTGTCGATATTATTAACAATTATAGATGCCAAATCCTTGGCTGTTCCCGAAGGACTGTCCATCTTCTTTTTGTGATGAGCTTCAAATCCATAAACATCATATCCCGGGATCTTATTCATCAGCTTGGCTGTAAATTCATTTATTAAATAGAAGGTATTCATTCCGACTGAGAAATTGGAACCATATACAAGCCCGGTCTGATATTTCTGAACAAGTTCTTTTGCTTCTTCCAGCCGGTCAAACCACCCGGTCGTACCTACAACCAGACTCTTTCCCAAAGCAGTAACCTGTTCTATATGTGCAAAGGCTGAATCAGGGGTGGAAAAATCTATGCAGACTTCTGTATTCTCCAACGCTGCAAAAGTAATTTCCCGATGACAATTCTCGGCAAATGGATCAATCTTCGCTACTATTTCCATGTTCTGACCCGCTGCCATACTCTCCAGCATCTTCCCCATCTGCCCATATCCTATCAAAGCTATTTTCAACATATTCCCTTCTTCTTATGTCTCACTTTCTCCCATTCATAATTCATAATTCACAATTCACAATTAGTTTACATCCCTGTAAGAAACTCTCTAAAAGCGTCCTGTTCTCCCCACATTAATAATTGATAATTATTGATCTTACCAACTCTTTTCCCAGTTCCAACTCCTTGATTGAAATCTGCTCTTCCACCGTATGTACTTTATCCATACCGGTTCCGGCTACAATTATCTTAAAGCCTTTACCATTGAAGATATTGGCATCACTACCGCCACCACCTTTGACAGTCTCGGGTACTAAACCTAAATCTCTGGTAGCTTTGGTCGCCAGTTTCACGATTTCTTCCTCTTCACCCAGGAAGAAGGATTGGTATTCGTTGATAACTTCCACTTCCACTCTGGCCTGGAACTCGCCCTGTTTGTACATGGCTGCAGTTGTTTCAAATGCTTCTATCATTTGCCTGGTCACTTTATCCAGCTTTTCCGGATTATGACTGCGTGCTTCACCTTTGATTTCTACCATATTCGGTACGATGTTGGTGGCTAAACCGCCTTTGATAATACCGATATTACAGGTAGTTTCAAAATCTATTCTTCCCAGAGGCATTGCAGCTATTGCTTCTGCTGCAACTCTGATCGCATTAATTCCTTTTTCAGGAGCTACACCAGCGTGTGCTTCCTTACCATATACTTTGATCTTGATGGAGTTTTGGGAAGGTGCTCCCACCATGAACTGTCCAACTTTATGAGAATCCAGAGCAAATCCGATCTTCGATTTTAATAAAGCAGGATCAAGATACTTCGCACCTAATAAACCGATTTCTTCTGAAATGGTGAACACCACTTCCAAGGGAGGTAATTCTTTTCCCTCAGCCAGTAATTCTTTGATCCCGAAGATGATCTGTGCTACACCTGATTTATCATCAGAACCCAATACCGTTGTACCGTCGGAGACAATATAGTCACCCTTGATCTGAGGTTTGATTCCGTTACCCGGCTGAACAGTGTCCATATGGGCACAGAACAGTAAAGGAGTTTTATCACTTTTACCCGATAAAAAGGCATATAAATTTCCTACATTTCCACCTGTCTTCTCATTCGCCTGATCAAATTGAGTCGTAAATCCCAACTCTTCCAGATCTTTTTGTAACTGCATTGCTACTGCTTTCTCATTCCTGGACTCACTATCTATCGCTACAAGATCCATAAAGTATTCAATTATATTACTTTTCATATATTCCTCCACTTTTTTATTCATTCATTTACCTATTAATTGTCAATTAAAATATTTTGTAGCAGATTTTAAACAATGAAAAAGCTGTTGATTATACCTTTTCTTTGGGTGAAGAATCTGCCCGGTTTTTTTATTATAAACATTGTCGCATAAATAACTATAAAAATATATTGGACTAATTCAATACTTCGCACTTTGTATATTCTCTAATTAGTCCGTAGGACGAACGATGTTAGCCTGTCAGCTTTAGCTGCAGGTTTGAATGAACATCAATTCCCGTCCTTTAGGACGAAAGATTATTATTGAGTACTACAAATTTTAAAACTTGGTTGTGGTATAACTTTCTATATAGATATTTATGCCGTTTTGCTTAACATGTTAATTAAGAATTTGTGGTATGAATTTTCTAACCTCTATATGAGAATCGTAGGTTAAAACCCACGAAATTACCGGATAAATCCGGCGTTCCATGAATTGGACCTTCAGAATTTATTCTGAAAAAACACAGGTCAAATCAAAGCAAATATCTTCTTCGGAATTATCTCTTTTGACTAATAGATAATATTAGATTAGAATTTAACTGATTTGATAAAGCAACACCAAGGATGAAGAGGGGAACATATTAGTTGAAAGTTGAGAGTTGAGAGTTGAGAGTTGAAAAATTCTGCCATTCTGACCTCTGGCATATCTCTATCAACCTATTAGTTCCTTAATACTTGCCTGCGGGTTTCAATAATTTTTCTGAGTCTCTTTCTCACTCCCCTCGCTTTCAAGAGAGGGGCCGGGGGGTGAGTTATTCTCTCTCCACTGGCAATTGGCACCTGACACCTGACTACTGGCACCTAAGTACTTGCCTGCGGGTTTTGTGAAAAAGGGTGCAATCTCTTGCACCTTAATTTTGTTACTTAATACATATGCTTCAAGCTCTTTTCATGTGACTACAGGTCTGATATTTTCAGAACCAAGAATATGATATCTGAAAAAACATGCTCGACGCTAGTCCCTATTTAAGCAATAGCACTTTTTTCTGTTTTACAATTTTATCAGAAGTATATCTTAGCATATAAAAACCTGAAGATACAAGATGACCTGCTTCATTTTTTGCATCCCAGATGACATTTTTCTTATTTTCCACCGCTATAGTTTTTACTTTTTGTCCCTTAATATTAAAGATTTCCAAGGTTCCGGGTTTTTCATCTTCTGTCTTTATCTGTAGAGAAGTGGAATAATTAAAGGGATTAGGCCAGGCAAGCAGCTTAGTATCAGGAATTGCATTTATATTATCATTAATGGCATTGGTCTTTTGGATATAAAAAGAATATAGATGATCATCAGTTACTATATATAGTGTATCATTGCTCGCAAATTTAAGATTAACAGAGCCTAATTCTGATGTAGTCAACTGCATATCAAACCTGTACATTTCGGGAAAATTCTCATTACAAACAGCCACTATTCTTAAAGTTTGAGCAGAATCGCTATAAGCAATAAACATATCAGGGTTTATCTGTTGATAATTACCGCTTCCGGAAAAGGACCCCAGAGTCTCTGTATTATCAATAATAGGATAATTGTAAGTATATGCACCTAAAATACCAATATCCTGATTTGCAACCGGAATAATGATTTTGTCAGATCCCAAAGAACATAAATCCTGCTGTAAATAGTCATTATTAAATCCTGCATACATCTCATAAAATCTGAGAGAATCCGTTGCATCTATAGTAAGTTCAACTTGATTACTTGTGATATTGGGAGAAAATGTTGTAAGATACCAACTATTCCCAAAATGTTTAATATATCCGAATTTGGCAGAACCAATAAATTCATAATACAGTACTGCCGGGCAATAGACACTTTCTGTTCTGACAATATTTCCCTCGAAATCACAAAAAATCCAAGTCTCCGGAGTGGCGTTTTTTTCATTTGGAATGAAGACTACATAACTGGGATATAGAGTAAAAACAGTTGCTAAAGGAAATATCCCAGGTGTATAATCGCCCGTACAAATTTGTAGAGAATCATCAGTTATAGTATTGTATTTTACAAATGCATTTGAGTAGATTACAAAAATATCATCTCCCTGCCCTACCTCAATACGCGATCTAAAAAAATCCATTAATGAGTTATTATTTCTTGAAAAGGTAAACAATTCGTTTTGATTTACTCTGTACATCACAAAACCGGCACTCAGCTTGTAAAAATAATAGATATAGCCATTTCTGATGGAAGTTAGTAATTCATTGTCTTCTTGAAAAGAAGGAATATTGAAAGAATTAGGTAATTCTCCAATCAAAACCTGTTCCGTAAATGACATAGATGCATGATCATACTGAAAACCATAAAACTGAATGTTACCATTATTAATGACAGGATTGATGAATTGAATATTACCATTTGATAATGTATATGTGTCTCTAAAAGTGTAGGGAATGTTTAAATCTGCAACGGCAGTGCAACTGATCTCAATTTCGGCATAAAGTAACCCTGATATAAGTATCAGCAATACAAAAAGTATTCTTTTCATCTAATATCCTATCAATTTGATAATAATAGAACAAAAAAAATGTGTCTTGTTGTCAATAGCTTTTATTGTCAGAGCTTTAATGCTATTGTTGCTTTAGCTTACGTCATTATTTACAAAAGATTAGCTTATTGAAAATATTTCATTTACCTTTACAAAAGCCAAACACAAAATCTTAAAACCTACTTTTTATGCTACTTAAATAATCATTCATCATTGATACAGGTACAATACATTATTGTATATATTTTCGACAAGCTTCTCTTTCTGATACCTGAAATCTCTTCAATTGTGATAGTGATATTACATGTTTGTCTGTGTTAATTTAATTTTTCATTCGATATTTGATATAATAACCGAGAAATATATTAACAATATAAAAGACTAATGGTAAAAAACCATGATTGAATTTCATCATATCAGTATTTGTAAATACAAACCACTCGATAATAATTACTAAAGCTGCTATACCGAATAATACAGTAAGTTTCATATTAGCTCCTTTTAAATGAAAGAAGATAGTGGAGAAATTGCAACATCTTCTTTATTTTCTTCTATAATATTTATATGAAACTCTTATCTACATGTCAAGTGCTTTTTCGAGAGTAGCCACAAATGGAATTTTTACCACGAATTGGGCGAATTGGACGAATTAGCAGAGGAAGGAGAAAGTTATTGGAGGAGATAGAGGAATTTAACCACTGATCAAGAGATGATAAGCTAATCTTACAATCTTACTATCCTAAGAATCCTAATTCAGACAAAAGAAGAAAAGGGCGAACACACAGGTTCGCCCCTACAATCCCACTGACAACAGACACCCGAAACCTGACACCTCTCCCATCTGTGATCACCCGCGTTTTCAGTGTTAATCCGCGTTCTATTAAGCGTCCTTCTCCCCTTAACCAAAGTCTAACACACGGTTCGCCTACAGTTTTTCAACGAGGCCTTCTCTAACATATTTTAAAAAATCTTTTTCGATTATCTCTACTATTTTCTTGACCGCTTTTTAATTTACTGATATTTTTGAGTATAATTGAATCATAGAATTTTCATAATCCTGATTATGAAAGTTGTATTATACCCATAGTATTGAAAGCCCTAAGGAGAGAACATGAAAACAATTCTTTTGTTACTAATTTTAACCTTAAGCGTCTGTGCTTATGCAACAGTCATCCCGATGAACCTTACGGAACAAATTCAGTATTCCAAACTGATCGCCGATGTAACAGTCTTAAGCAAGGAATGCTACAACCCTGACCAGACCAAATTTATCCGGACACGTTACAGATTGTCACTCAATGAAACTCTATTCGGTCAAAATCCCGGCTCTATTTTTACTGTAGATTTTGCGGGTGGTGTCCTCAATGGATTGGGTATGGGTGTAAGTGATGTACCTACCCTGGACATCGGTGCCAGATATCTTCTGTTGTTAGAAGACCCATCAAAGCAGTTTTCCTCTCCGATTACCGGAGTGTTCCAAGGCTGTTATAAAGCTTCTTCCGACAGAAACTCAGATAACTCAACTGTACTCGACGGCATAGGGCAACCCTTCCAGAAAGATCAGAGAACTCTTACATTTAAGGAATTGGTCTCATATGTCCGCGATCAAATCCCTCTCGCAAAGAGCCAGCCTCTTCCTAATCGAACTCCACTTGCTTCCAGCAGACCTTATATCCTTACAAATCCTCCCAGTAAAACCTGGGATCCTAATGACAGAGGCGATTATTCCGGTTCTCCTATGGTCCCCAGGGGCATGCCACACTCTGATAGAC
>CAYQPF010000026.1:0-40509 GCA_964419225.1 uncultured Candidatus Cloacimonadota bacterium
TGGTTCCTTTGACTTTGCCGAGTTTGTTGACCCATTGAAAAAGAATAGTGTTACGTTCTGTTTGATCAGTGCAGTGCATTAACGCAGCCAATGTACGGAAAAGCTCATAATCCCAATTATAGTTTCCTGCAGCAATTACAGGATGATAGTATTTTAAAAATCCCCAAACCTTGGCAGTGACTATAAGATTTTCTATTCCCTCGGGTGAATGGTTCCAGAAATATATCTTTGAACTTTGATCGAACTCTCTATCTATATCAGCAGGAAAATGCTGTGGCTTAATTATCATTTCTTCTGACACTATGGTCTCCTTACACTTTTTCTGTATGTATTCATCAAAGGCAGGGGGTGTTGTGTCAAGGGAATTCTGCAGACAGTACTAAGCTGAATTGGTTCTCATTCTTCACTAACCTCTGTCTTACTCCGTTTCAAAAACTACCATTTGGACTTCATCGGTATATCTTTCAAAGCTGATTGAACGCGATTCTCTGAATTTTTGCAGAATTTTACTTATATTATGTAGAGAGATATTGACTCTGTTGATGTTGTTCTGAATTTTTTCGGTCAGTAATTCCGGGGGAATAGAGGCAAATAGCATATCCAGATTTCCATAGAGTACCATCAACGGCTGATTGATTTCGTGATTAGCAGTTACTGCCATAGCATAAGCAGAGTTTTTCTTTTCCAGATTAATAATCTCACTCTGAGCATTCTGCAAATCTTCGTATGCTTTGGCTAATTCAATGTTTTTCAACTGGTAAATTTCCAGCTCTTTTTCTTTGGACTCATTTTCAAATCTGGATTTCAACTGCTTGAATTTGGCCGAGTTCTCTTCGGAAAGTAATTTTTCTGTTAGTTCTGAATACTTCCTCTGATGCTGATAGGCATTGGGATAATCGTGCATAGCAGCGTATAAATCTGCCAGAAAAAAATGATTATTTTGGATCAATTTGACTATATTCTTTTCCTGGGCAATAGACATACTCTTATTAAGAAACTCCAAAGCCTGATCATAATCCCCGGTTTTAGTATAGATTTTTCCCATGAAACTTGAATTCATGGCAATCCCGAGACTATTATTCAGTTTTTCCATGATCTTATAGGATTGAATATAATGCTCCAATGCTTCCGAATAATTATTCTTCTGAGCATAACTTTTTCCAATATTATGCAGACTTATAGCCAGACTGTACTCATTGCCGATCTTTAATTTTAGATTATAGGCTTTGAAATAGTACTCCAAAGCTTCATCATATTTGTGCATATTTTCATAAGTTGTGCCAATATTGTTGTAAAGCTGGGACAATGATTCAGGGTCATTTAGATCTTCTTTGATATGCTTTGCTTTCATATATGACTCCAAAGCATTATCAGATTCATCCATATCGTTGTAGATATTACCCAGACTTGTATAGATATTTGATAACTTGAGAAGGTCGTTTTTCGGGCCGTAATAATCCAATGCCTCCATTAAGTACTTAAAACTTGTTTCAAAATTGCCCAGATATCTGTGAACAACCCCCAGATTGATTAAAATTTGAGAATACATATCCGGAAGATTCACCTCTTTAAAACACTTGTAACATCTGTTATAATAGTCCAAAGCCTCAGTAAAATCACTCTTCATTTTATAACCAAAGCCCATGGCAAAATAGACTCTGCCAGTGTACTTCTGTTTTTGAAGAGATGTCATGTCCGTATCCTTTTGCAGTTCTTCCAAAACCTCTCTGCACATCTCCAGAGATTTGTCAGTCTGAGTAAACTGAATATTTGCTATTTCTTTCAGAATAGCATCATACTTGGGTATTCCTTCAATTGCAGAATTTTTAAGTTCATTGGTATTCATTTCTTTGCCAGCCTGTCTTTATATAAAGCTATGTTAAAGACGATTTTATACGTAAGACCTTCTGTTTCCATAATCTCAAAATTGCCTTCCATTTGATTTTCTCCGATATTCTTGATCAGACTTAATCCCAGAGAATTGGAAGCTTTCAGATCAAAATCCTGAGGCAGACCTATTCCATTATCACTATAAATAAATGTAACAATATTTGTCTCATTTTTTTTGAGTGAAATGGAAATAACCCCTTTTCTATCTCCCGGAAAAGCATGTTTGAGTGTGTTTGTGAGGAGCTCATTCAGGACAAGACCAAAAGGCATAACCGTATCGATAAGCACATCAAAACTTTCCATATCGAAGATGGCAATAATTTTATCCTTTATATAAATGTAATTAGTAATAGTCAGGTTGACCAGATCTTCGACATATTCAGCGAGGTTGATTTTGGAAAGGTTTTTGGATTGGTAGAGTTTTGTTTGCACAAGAGACATAGAATTGATACGACTGATAGCATCTTTAACGATTTCTGATACTTCGGGATTTTCGCTTTGATTCATTTGAAGTTGTAGTAAACTGCTGATGTTCTGCATATTATTTTTAGTGCGGTGGTAGAGTTCTCTTAGAAGAGTTTCCTTTTCCAGAAGAGATTCCTGGATTTGTTCTTCCACAAGTTTTCTTTCCTGAATTTCTTTTTGCAAATCGACAGTAATTAATTCGGCTTTTTTTCTGGCTTCCACGGCATCCTGCATAAGGTTTAAAGCCGCCAGACGAGATTTATTCAGGGTTTCATTTGTTCTTTCTAATTCCCGGGTTTTATCTCTGACAATTGATTCCAGATTTTCTGATAGTAAAGTCATCTCAAGTGCTTGTTCTTCAATACGTTGATGGACAAGAGAGTTTTTGATGGCAAAACCAATCGGAGTTGAGATATGTGAAACAATCTCCTTAATTTCCTGAACTCTGTTTGTTGAAGGTATTCCCAGGAGTATAAGAATGCCTATTATTTCACCTGCAGCCAGAAGAGGAAAGCATAATAAAGAATCAATCTTTACTTTTAGAAGAACTTCCTTCAATGGGTGTTCATCGGCAATAAGTACTGTGTTATGAGGTAAATCCCAAGCTTTACAATTTGGTAAAAAACAGTTTAATTCATCCTGAGAAAAAAGCGTACTTCTTCTGGTCGGACAGGCATTCATCATTTTCATGGAATTATTATCGGAATTGACAACAAGAAGCATAACAGTTCTGGCACCAATCAACTCATGCACATATTCTGTCAGCTTTTGGCTCATTTCGTTTATATCAGTTGTTGCCAGCAAGTCGGTAATAAACTCAATAGCAATAAGTTGTGAAGCCAGAACTGCAGGATCCAGTTTTTTATTATTTGTCATACATGATTACCATTAGCAGATGCCAGGGCATCCTTCATATAGGATAGTAAATGAGTTAATTCTGTTTGTTCGATTTGGCAGGGTAATCCTGTATATAATGATAACTTAGCTAGCTCTTGTGTTGGAACCGGTACCAAACCTGTATCCAGAAAGACTATTTTTTTCCGTGTTTCTCTCATAAAATCCTTTGCAACTTTTTCGTTTAATCCCAGTTCTTGTGTAATTATTTCTTTCCATCTGGAAGCCCATTCGGGTAGAAGTATAAAAGCTTCCTGTTTCATTAGTTCTTTGTAATGATTTTTTCCAACCAGCATTTGAGCACAATTGATGGCATTAATTCTGTTTATTCTGTAGTTTTCAGATAAATTAGACATTCCTGCACTGCAATCACCATAAACCAGGACTATTGTAGTATTGGGGTTATTCGGGGTTTTCAATTTTTCTTTTAACAAGTTTTCTAAAGTTGGAGGACACATATGCAACATGGAATTCAGGAAAACTAATTCGCCTTCAATTAAATTTGTACGTTTTAGTTCTTTTAATTCTGCTTCTAAGACACCGCAACAGATCCAAACAATGTTTTTTTTCACCTTAATATCCCATTTTCTGGCTATAATTTGTACTAGCCTGAAGCATTGCCAAAATGCTCTCAGGCGAGGTGCTTATCGGTATATCTGCACCTGAATTACTCAAAACAAAATGGCTTCCGGGAGCCATTTCTTCGAGGCATTTCATACTCAATTGATAAATATCATCACTTTTCAGGGAGGGGAAGCTCAGGTTATCCAGATTTCCAGCAATTAGCACTTCTGGTCCTAAGATTTTTCTTGCTTCCGTCATACTGCTTTTAGAACCAATTGTGACACCTACCATTCCAGAATAATTGTAAGTCAAATCGAGAATATGATTTATAGATGCACCTGTATTAGTCAAAACCCATGGCCCATGTATTTGGGAAGTAGTCTGTTTAAAATATTGCTGAAAATTGGAGACAAGAAGTTCTTTTGACATAATTTCTTTAGCAAAAATAATTTCTGTGATCAAGACAGCCAATGCTCCTTTGCTGAGAAGTGAGTTGGCCCATTCAAGATAGAAGCCGGTAATTTTTTCAAGAACAGCTTTTGCAGTAAGGTTGTCAAATAAAAGGATATCCAGCCATTTATCGAGACCAAATATAAGTGCAGGTAAAGAACAGGGTCCGGGAATAACAGCAAAGACTGGAACCTTTTCTTTATATTCTAGGGCTAATGCCGTAGTAATTTCCAACATCAGAGGAAATCTGCCGGCTGAATTTAAATCTGGTAGATTGGTTTCAAGGAAGAGTTGGGGATCTTTGAATCCGGGTTTTTTCATGTTCGGAGCCTGATTGGTGAACCAGGCGATCTCGCCACCGAAGGCTTCTGCGACAACGCTATAGTCAAAGGGTGGAATAACCAAATCTACTCCGAAAGCTTTTTGTACAGCTCTTTGACCGGCACAATAAGCATCTGCATTAGTATATAAGGTCTGCATGGAGATATTCGTTAGTTTACTGCCGTAACTGCTTAATACGGCAAAAACAGGAACTCTGTCCACCGGTAACCCCTGCATAGTATTGAGTACTCTTTCCCAAGAGTTCATTTTCACTCCTTTTCTTTAAGTTGATTCAGGAGCTGTGTAAAGAGCAGATCAACTCCGGAGGCATTTTGAGCCGTTCCGTCACCCCCTACTTCTGTGACCAGTTCTGGTCTCCAGTTGAAAACTGCACCGCCGACGGCAAGTTTTATTCTGGAATTCATTCCTTGTGAGTCGATCAAGTCCCGCAGTTTTTTTATATTCATGGCAGTAGTATGCATCATGGCAGATACAGCAATGATTTGGGCATTGACTTCCAGAGCTTTAGCCAGGAAATCCTCTGCCAGAACATCATTACCCATATCATGAATTTCCCATCCGGATGCCTGTAAAAAGGATATAATCATTCTACGGCCCAAACTATGATAATCATCTTCAACATTTCCTATGACAACAATTCCTTTATGGGGAAGAACAATCTCAGAGCTATTAGTTTCTAAACAGCGTAGAAGTGTATCTTCAGCTATTTTAGCTCCTACAAAAGCCTGAGCCATTGAAATTGATTCCTGAATCCAAAGGTCTCCTATCTTTACAAGAACAGGGTCAAGTATGTCTGTAATAATTTGTTGGGATACTACCCCTTGTTCAAAAGCATGATCAATAACAAGTACAGCTGCTTTGCGATCAGCAAGAATTATTGTTTCTAAGAGATTTTTTTGTAATTCTTCAATACTCATATATTTTCCCCGGATGTTTTGAATTCATTAATGAAAGTTAGATCATACCTTTGTGGTTGAGCCATTTGTTCACACAGCTCATTAACCTCTTTTTTAAGTTCAATCATACGTAATTCTCTGCCGATTGCTACAGTATTAAACAAAATAAGTTCTTCATTACTAGCCTGAAGTTTTCCGGCCTGTTCCTGAAGCATGACTTCATATCTCTTGTTTTCCGTAATATCCACAATATTGACTAAATATCTTGTATCCGGCAGAATCACAGCAAAAATTTGGCATAAGCGATATTGACCTGATTTTGTAACAAAAGGGATTTCTCCTTGAATAGTTCCAAGAGAACTTAGGCTGATGAAATACTCTTCAGCGGATTCCAGATAATTGTCAGGAATAAGCTGTTTTATGGTCATTGCATATAATTCTTGCTGAGTATATCCGGAAATATTGCAGGCTGCAGGATTAACTTTCAGAAAATTCCAGTCTTGATCTGCTACTAAAACTGCGGTAGGTGTATTTTCCAAATAGCTTCTTAGCTCAGATTCACTGTGTTTTAGTGCTTGTTCTGATAATACTCTTTGAGAAATATCTCTAAAAATTGCTTGAATAATCTGTTTTTCGTTAATTGTTATTCTGGTTGTAGCAATTTCCACCCAATATTTTTTCCCGGATTTGTTTATTACTTCAATTTCATCTTCATGGCTTCCTGGGTTTTCCAGATGCTTAAGGAAAATGTTCTTGATCGTTTCGTGAGTTTCCAGAGGATGGAAAATTAAGAAAGATTGACCAATAAGCTCATCTTCCTGTCTTTCGAATAGTTTGTATGTAAAAGGATTGCAGTTAATTATGAGATGAGTTTCCAAATCAACCCAGATTATGGGATCGTTGGTATTGTCAAAGAGCATCCGGAATTTCTCTTCGCTCTCACTTAATTGTTTCAGATGAGTTATCCCGGTTAGTTGTTGAGTCAAAACTTTTCCAATAAGGATGGTTGCCAATGGATAAATCAGGATGATTGGTAATCCAACTTTGGCTAAAACGGCTAACCCTTTCCCGTCTGGCAGAGTAAACATCAAGAGTAGCATTGCTATATGTACAATCAACCCAAAATGGTAAAGATGAAAAGAAGCGAAAGAAGAGTCCTTTTCTTTTTTTAATACATGAAAGAATGAGCCAATAAGAGCAGAAGAAAGGATTACAAGAATTCCCGTAAAAACTCCCGTTCCACCTTGGCTTGCTCTTAAAATAGCTGCCATCAAACCGGAAATAACTGCAGCTAATGGTCCAAAATACAAACCGGACAAGCTTATCACAACAGATCTGCCGTCAAAAATTAAGCCGGGACCCATTACAAAAGGATTTAACATTCCAATAATGGCCATTAAACCGAAAAGTAATCCCTGTAAAGCTGGTAAGTGTTTCTTACCCTGATAGTGTTGGGTGAGATAACCTGAAATGATACTTAAAGAAACTAACAATCCTAAATTGTATAACAGTTTAACAAATATCATCACACCTCCCAAATCAAGAACAAACAAATTATTACATATATGTTGTATTGTGTCAAGGAGAAAGTGAATTCAGTGGTTAATGGTAAGTGGTGAGGGGTGAGTCGGGAATGGTGAATAGTAGAGAGTCGGATGAGCAATGCCATTAAGCTAAGTTTTTTCTTTCAGCAAATGCAACAACTTCAAACAAATCAATTCCTTCTTCCTCTTTAACAATGAGGGTAAATACTCAAAAAATACCTCATTTTCTCTAAAATTAACAGTATTGGTCGAGCGGAAGGATGATATTTTGCTTGACTTACAATTTAAACAATTATTATATAGAATTATAGGAATACTTTTGAAGTGAGAGGTGATTTGTGCAGGTTGAAGCAAGAAAAACGATCTTATTAGTCGAGGATGAGTTGATAACTGCCATGATAGGTGAAAAGACTATCAAGAGTTTTGGCTATGAAGTAGTCACAGCAAATACAGGGGAAAATGCTGTTGATATGGCATTGACTAATCCTGCTATCAGCCTGATCCTGATGGATGTCGATTTAGGAAAAGGTATTAATGGACCGGAGGCAGCCCGACAAATCCTCAAGAGTGTCAACGTTCCCATTGTCTTTCACACTTCCCATTCTGAGAAAGAGTATGTCGATAGTGTAAAAGAGATAACCCGGTACGGATATGTAATCAAGAATTCCGGGGATTTTGTCTTAAGATCGTCGATAGAGATGGCTTATGAGTTATTTGAGTCCAATCAGAAAGTTGTAGATGAGTTGCAGGAGCGGAAGAAGGCAGAAACTGAATTGATGAAAAAGATGGAAGAGTTGCAGAGATTTCATAAGTTGACGGTTGGGCGGGAGTTAAAGATGATCGAATTGAAGAAAGAAGTTAATGATTTACGAAGAAGATTGGGATTGGTTGAGAGTTATAAAATAATAGAATAGGTGTCAGGTGCCAGGATCAGTGGGAAGGTGTTCTTTCTAGTTGGGGAGAGGGATTGAGAAATGTAGAACCTGTCTTTAGTCTGGTTTTGATAGATAGGTTTTAAGAAGAGTTTATTATTAAGGGGAGAAGTGGAAGAGAGGTTGGCATGAAGAACAGAGAGATTTTTTAAGTTGGGATATAAAGAAATAATTGATTGTTTGCAGAGGGACTTTGGGGTTGAAGTAACCAATTATAATGAGTCTTTCCTGGAGAAATCAATAGAAAAGAGATTATCAGAAAATGGTTGCGGATCTTTTGTAGAATATAAAAAAATAATTGAACAGGATTATAATGAGAGAGAGTTATTAATCAAGTCTTTGAGAATAAATTATAGTGAGTTTTTTCGGAATCAACTTACATTTGCAATATTAGAAGGGATAGTTTTACCAGCATTAATCTTGAAGAGGAAGAATTCCGGAAGGAAGGAAATTAGGATTTGGTCAGTAGCTTGTTCTGATGGGCAGGAAGCATATAGTATGGCTATTTTGTTGGAGGAGTTAACCAAAGTATATTCTAATGGTATAACTTATCGCATATTTGCTACAGATCAGGGTGAAACACAGATTAAAGCCGCGAAAATAGGACGCTATGGAATAGAATCTCTGAACAATGTGAGTACGAGAAGATTGGGAGTTTGGTTTACTCAGGTGGGTGATAAGTATCAGATCAAACCTGAGTTAGGGCAGAGAATAGATTTTTCTGTGTTTGATTTATTGGATGGGCAATTGAGTTGTCCACCAGCGAGTATATTTGGGGATTTTGATTTGGTGATTTGTGCAAATTTGCTTTTTTATTACAATCAGTCTGTTAGAAAACAGATTTTGCATACCCTGGGAAATTGTTTAACAAAGGGTGGGTACTTGGTTACCGATCAGGCAGAAAGGGATATTTTAATGAATAATAATTTTCAGGAAGTGTATAATCAGTCAGCGATTTTTAAGATAGGGAACGGGGGAGAGTAAAAAGATGAAACTGAAGGATTTCAAAATTTCGACACAATTAAGGATCGGTTTTTCGATACTGATTCTTTTTGTAGTAATATTAAGTACAGTATCATATACTCAGAAGGAGAAGTTGTACCAACAGTTAGACACGATGTATGAGCATCCTTTTCAGGTCAGGATAGCTTTAGGAGACATTGAAGAGCATATAAAGTCAATTCAGTTTGATTATCGAAATGCTCTACTTGCGGATACCCGTGCAGAAATTGATTCTGCTATGCAGCAAACTGATGTATCAGAAGACCAAATATTGAAGGCTTTTAATGTATTGGAAGACCGTTATCTTGGGTCACAGGATCAGGTACAAAATGCACGTAATGCTTTTGTATTGTGGTTATCTTCACACGAGCAGGCCAGAGAATTTATTTATGCCGGGAAGTTAGAAGAGGCAAAGAAGAAGTTTCGAGATGAAGGAGAAGTCGGCAGGGCAAGAGCTGTGCTACTATTTAATATCAAGAAAATTGATGATTTTGCTAAAGCCAAAGCGGAACAGTTATTTGAAACATCAAAACAGTTAAAGAAAGAACTCAATTTTCAATTACTTTATATATTTGTAACAGTTTTGCTACTCTCTCTAATTATTATTTACACATTGTTAAGAAATATCCAAAATCCGATCAATAATTTAACTGAAGCCACTCAACGCTTTCATCAGGGTGATATGGAAGCACGTAGTTCCTATTTATCTGAAAATGAGTTTGGAATTTTAGCTCATTCCTATAATACGTTGGCTGAAGGAATCCAAAAGAGCCTAGAACTCAGGGAAAAAGCAGCAGATATATCAGGAATAATGTTGAGTGAAGATGATATTAGTAAGTTTTTCCAGACAACTTTGACGAAGTTGGCTTCACATACCGGGTCACAGATGGGGGCAATATATTTATTGAGTGAAGATAAAAAGTCTTTTGAACATTTTTTCTCATTGGGAATGAATGGTACTGCAACGCAAACATTTAAAGCAGACAGTTTTGAGGGCGAATTTGGACCAGCATTATTTTCCCATAAAGTACAGCATATAAAGAAAGTTGCCGAGAACACCAGGTTTGTTTTAAACACACCCAGCGGGAAATTTATTCC
This sequence comes from uncultured Candidatus Cloacimonadota bacterium, assembly GCA_964419225.1. Classification (GTDB taxonomy): domain Bacteria; phylum Cloacimonadota; class Cloacimonadia; order Cloacimonadales; family CAYQPF01; genus CAYQPF01. The sequence continues at coordinate 10,078 of CAYQPF010000026.1, forward strand.
TAGTGAAATTCTTACAATACCAATTTACAGTAATGAGACAATTGCGGTTGTTTCATTGGCGACTGTTGGACAGTATAGTCAGCAGGCTCTTGATTTTATTGAGAGTATCCTGGATACAATGACCGCCAGGGCAGAGGGTGTCATTGTATATAGAAAAATCAAAGAATTTTCCGAAAAGCTGGAGCAGCAAAACATAGAGTTACAGGAACAGAAGAGTGAGATGGCATCTCAGTCAGTAGAGTTGGTGAATCAGAATGCTGAGTTGGAAATGCAGAAGAAGCAATTGGATGAAGCCAATAAATTGAAGACCAATTTCCTGGCGAACATGAGCCATGAATTACGTACACCACTTAATTCAGTTATAGCTCTTTCTGGCGTATTAAACCGTCGCTTAATAAACCAAATCCCCCAGGAAGAGTATAGTTATCTGGAAGTCATCGAAAGAAATGGCAAGCATTTGTTAGCTTTGATCAATGATATTCTGGATATTTCCAGGATTGAAGCAGGCCGGGAAGAAATTGAAATCACGAAGTTCAATCCAAATCATTTAATTGATGAAGTGAACAGTATGATTTATCCGCAGGCTAAGCAGAAGCAGATAGAATTAATTCACAGAGACAGTGAAGTTGAGATGTATTTAACCAGTGATGCAGACAAGTGCAGGCACATCTTACAGAATCTGGTGGGCAATGCGGTTAAGTTTACGGGTAAGGGGAAGGTGGAAGTAGTCGCGAGTCAGAGTGTGAATAATGTAATTATCCGTGTAATAGATACAGGAATTGGGATAGCCGAGGAGAATTTGGCACATATTTTTGATGAATTCCGTCAGGCTGATGGGAGTACCTCACGTTCATTTGGCGGGTCTGGTTTAGGATTGGCCATAGCGAAGAAGTATGCTAATTTGCTGAATGGTACGATATCGGTGAAGAGTGTTATAGGTAAGGGTTCTGAGTTTACGTTGATTTTGCCGTTGCATTATTCGCAAGAGCATGAGGCATTAGAGACAGAAAGGGTGATCAGTTTTCACAAGGAAATACCGATACCTGCACCAGAGGTTAAAAGTGATAACAGATTGCAGACAGTACTATTAGTGGAAGACAGTGAGCCGGCCATTATCCAGATCAGAGATATTTTGGAGGAAATTGGATACAGAATATTGGTTGCACATGATGGGGGAGAAGCTTTGGGTATTATCGGGCAAACAATCCCAGATGCGATGATCCTGGATTTAATGATGCCTGGGATTGATGGTTTTGAGGTGTTGAAGACATTGAGGGAAGAGGAGGTGACGGCTCATATACCTGTCTTAATCTTGACAGCGAAGCAGATCACCAAAGAAGAACTCAAATTTTTAAGCAGGAATAATGTACATCAATTGATCCAGAAGGGAGATGTAAGGCGGGAAGAGTTGCAGAATGCAGTAGCCGGGATGGTAAAGAGTACAGTAAAAGTATCAAAGAGGGCAGATCGGGTGTTACCATCGGTTGGGGAGAAGGCGATGGTTTTGATAGTAGAGGATAATGCCGATAATATGCTGACAGTGAAGGCGATATTAGGAGACAGTTTTAGAATTGTTGAGGCTGAAAACGGGGTGGATGCAGTAAAGATGACCAAGGAACATTCTCCGAATTTGATTTTAATGGATATTGCTTTGCCGGGGATGAACGGGATCGAAGCGTTCAAAGCTATCCGGGAGAACGTGAATTATCAGCATATACCGATCATAGCATTAACGGCAAGTGCGATGGATCAGGACAGAGAGACGATATTAGCATACGGTTTTGATGCCTATGTTGCTAAACCGATAGATGAGAAAGAATTATTTAAAACAATCAGGGAAATACTTTATGGAAAATAGACAGATTAAAATATTAGCGATTGATGATAATCCGGATAATTTGATTAGTTTGAAGGCCTTAGTTATGGAGGCTTTCCCCAGTGTGGAGGTGTTTACGGCTCTAAGTGGGGAGAAAGGAATTGAGTTAGCCGGTATTGAAGATCCTGATGTGATTTTATTAGATATAGTAATGCCTCTGATGGATGGCTTTGAAGTTTGTAAAAGAATGAAAGAGAATAGGAATTTGTCTGACATACCCGTTGTTTTTGTTACAGCACTTAAAGGTGATAAAGAGAGCAGGATTCGTGCTTTGGAATGCGGAGCGGAAGCCTTCTTAGCCAAGCCGATAGATGAGAGTGAGTTGACGGCTCAGATCCGGGCAATGGTGAAAATAAAAACAGCCAATATAGAAAAGCGTGATGAAACAAAAAAACTGGCACGTTTAGTGAATGAACAGACGCGGGAATTGAGGAAGACATACAGGGCTACCTTGAATTTGCTGGAAGATTTGAACAGGGAGAATGAGTCCAGGAAGAAAAGTGAAGATGCTTTAAGAGTGAGTGAAGAGAGACTTCGGCTGATGATGTCTCGCATGCAACAGGGCCTGGCTGTGCATGAAATTATTGTTAATACAGATGGGAAACCTATTGATTACAGATTTTTGGATGTGAATGACAGTTTTGAACAGATGACAGGTTTAAAGCGGGAAAATATAATAGGCAGAACTGTTTTGGAAGTAATGCCCTTAGTGGAACAATATTGGATAGAGGCATATGGAAAAGTAGCTTTAACCGGAGAGACGGCACAATTTGAGAATTATACAGAAGTATTGGACAAATATTTTGAAGTTGTTGCTTACTCACCTCAACATGGGCAGTTTGCAGTAATAATATCTGATATTACCAAGCGGAAGAAGACAGAAGATGCTTTACGGCAAAGTGAGAAGAAGTACCGTACCCTAACTGAAAGTATGAAGGATGTAGTCTGGGTTTTAGACACAGAGACTATGTATTTTACGTATATTAGTCCGTCTGTGGAGAGGTTAAGAGGATATACACTGGAAGAAATAGCGTGTAATCCCGTTGATTCTGCCCTTAAGCTGGAGGAAGGGGAGTATTTAAAGAATTTGATCAGACAACGTGCGGAGGATTTTTTATCAGGCAAAGAACCTTCCGAAAGATTTTATATTAATGAAGTTGAGCAACCGCGCAAAGATGGTTCAACAGTATGGACAGAGGTCGTTACCAACTATAGCTTTAATGAAATAACTGGTCATGTGGAAGTGTGTGGAGTAACCCGGGACATTAGTGAGAGAAAATTAACAGAGGTAGAATTACGGGAGGAGCAATTATTTTCGAGAGCAATAGTAGAGAGTCTTCCCGGTATATTCTATTTATACACATATCCCGAGTTGGAATTGGTGCTTTGGAATAAACAGCACGAGTCGGTATTTGGGTTTACGGGAGAAGAAATAAAGAACCGGAGTATTTTTGCTTGGCATGCTCCAGAGGCAAAGGCAGGAGTTCAAAGGGCTGTAGAACAGGTGATCCAATTCGGGCACGGTAGTATAGAAGCACAGTTGTTACAAAAAGACGGGGGAAAGATACCTTTTTATTTAACAGGATCAAGACTGGAACTGCATGGGAAGTTGTATCTATTGGGAGTTGGGTCTGATGTCTCTGAGATGAAACATGCTGAGGAAGAATTAGTCGAGAGTGAAAAGAAATATAGATATTTGTATGAACATGCTGGTATAGGTATTGGCTATTATAAAACGGATGGGACAGTTATTTCCTATAATCGTTTGGCTGCAAGCCATATGGGTGGGATACCTGAGGATTTTGCCGGGAAATCACTTTATGAATTGTTTCCCAAAGATGAAGCAGAGTTTTATCATGAGCGATTGAAAAGAGCTGCTGAGTCTGATAGTTCAATTTCATTTGAAGATTTAATAAAATTACCTCAAGGAGAGAAATATTTTACGAGTACTTTCACAAGAATATCAGATTCAAACAATCAGACAATTGGAATTCAAATCATATCTCAGGATATCACTGAACGCAAATTAATTGAAGAGAAAAACCTAAATCTTTTAGCCGAGAAAGAACTTATTTTGAAGGAAGTGCATCACCGGGTCAAGAACAATTTGAGTACAATCAATGCAATACTTTTACTCCATGCCAATACATTAGAGGAAACGACTGCCATAGCTGCCCTGAACGATGCATCTAATCGGGTACGGAGTATGTCTGTCCTGTATGATAAAATCTATCAAACAACAGATTACAAAGGGATCTCACTCAAAGATTATCTTCCAGCTTTGATAAGTCAAATAGTGAGTAACTTTTCTAATAGCAGTTTTGTGAAAATAAAGACCGATATTGAAGATATTACATTAGGTTCACACTGTTTATCCACTGTTGGGATTATTATTAATGAATTGCTGACAAATATGATGAAGTATGCGTTTGTGGACAGAGTTGAAGGATTGATCACCATTTCGGCTAAACTACAAGACAATCTGGTGCGTTTTGTGATAATGGACAACGGCAACATCATACCGGATACAGTTGATTTTGAGAAATCAACAGGATTTGGAATGATGCTGGTAGGATTGCTGACAAAGCAGATAGGTGGTACAATAAAAATTGTGCGTGATAAGGGAACAGCGATAGTGTTGGAGTTTGGGAATAGTTGAGAGTTGAATTGTGAAAGTTTGGAGAGACTTAGATATAAATCTCCAGTCTTGAGTCCACAATCGTGAGTTCAAAGTCGTGAGTACAAAGTGGATTCTTGTATGTATGCAATAAAAAAACTTTCTTGACAAACAAAGCTTTTTTCTTTAAATAAGTTTGAGGAAGAAATGAAGTATATAAAAGTAGTTGAAATTGAAGCAGGAATGATTTTAGCCGAAAGTATTTTTAATATAAAAGGCCAGGTATTGTTGAAGGACGGCATTTCTTTGACGGAAGAACATCGCAGAAACCTATCCGAAACCTACAAAATAAAAAGAATAGCGATCAAGACTCAGCAGGAACTAAATGCCAGCGAATTATCAGAGGAAACCAAGGAGCAGATCAAGGCTGAAATAAAAAGTGATTTAATGCTGATGTTTAAACCTTGTCAACATGATGAAATGATGATGAGATTATGCAGAGCGATTATTGATTATAGGATTAAGGGTGCTTTGAATGAGGGATAGAGCTGAAGTAGTTAATTATCTCAGATCTATTTGTGAAAGTAATCCTGACTTTTATTTTAAAACAACTTTGTTGATGGAATTCAATCAGGCTTTAAATAATGCAGAATACAATTATGAAGATCTGATTGCCATAATCCTGCGTGAACCTACCATTGCCAGTGCAATCCTGAGAATCGCTAACTCACCTTTGTATGGCTTAACAAAACGGGTTACCTCCATAAAACAAGCCATTTCTTTCATTGGATTCAATAAGATCGAACAAATATTTAAAGCAGAAATTATTCGGGAACTTCTCATGAAGGATAATACTTCCGAGGATATTCTTGATCTTTGGCGGCACTCACTGGCTACAGCGATTGCGAGTCAGGTCATCAGCCAATACAGTAAGAGGAAACTAATTGCTGAGGATTTTTATATAGCCGGTCTTCTGCATGATTTAGGTAAATATATTATTATTAAGTATTTGCCGGAAGAGTATCAGCAGATCCAACAGACTATGGCCACCTACAGTAATAGTAAGCTTTTGGCAGTAGAAAGACAGGTTATGGTCATAACACATCAGGAAATTGGCGGTTTTTTTGCCAAATACTGGTGTTTCCCTGATTCTATAGTCAATTGCATCAGATACCACCATTTTTTTGAGAATGCTCCGAAGGATAAAGCAATGGTAGCAGCCATAACTATTGCCAATACAATAGTTAAAGGGCTAAAGTTAGGAAATTCCATGAATACCACAGCTGACTCAGTATCAAGTTGGATCTGGAAATTCTACAGGATTAATGAAAAAGATTTTCCCCAGATGATAGATTTGATCTATAAGCAGTATAAAAGCACCTTAATGCTTATAGATTAGGGCGGTCATACTTTTCTAAAGTCGATAAAACCTCTTTCGACATCAGTACGAATCAATTCTACTCTGATCTGGTGTCCTGTATCCATGCCATCGTATCCTTCAACCAATCTTCCTTCAACAGGAGGATTAAATAAACGTACCCAAGTTCCTTTATTGGAAGCACCTGTAACAATTCCGTTGAATATTTCTCCGATCCTGGATTCCAATACCATAGCAGCCGCAGATTTGTTTACCTGACGTTCTACTTTCTTCGCTGCATCTTCACCCAGAGTACAGTGCCTGGCTAAAGCTTCCAGTTCTTCATTTGTATAGGGAACAGGTTTTCCTGAAAGTACAGCCTTCAATAAGCGTTGTGTGATCAGGTCTGGATAACGGCGGTTAGGTGCAGTTGAATGTGAGTATTCCTTTACAGCGAGTCCGAAATGCCCAAGACTACTCCCATCTTTGTGAGAAACAGCATATTCTCCTGCTCCGAGAAGTTTGACAATGCTGAGGGATAGATCAGGGAAACGAACCGGATCTGCAGCTTTCGCTGCTACGAGAAATTTGTCGAGTGCTTTGGAATCAGGTTCCGGTGGTAATTTAAAGCCTGTTTCGAAGGCAAGTTCAACGATCCTGTCCCAGCGTTTGGGAGTATGCACAACCCGTTGTAGAGAAGGAGATCCTTTTGACTCAAGAAACTTCGCAGTAACACCATTGGCAGCGATCATGAAATCAGCAATTATATCTTTAGCACGGTTTGAATAATCTGTTTCAAGGTCTTTGATTTCATCTTTTTTGAAAACAGGTCTGGACTTGATGATTTCCAGCTCAAGTGCACCATGCAAATGTCTTAAAGCTTTCATCTTCTGGGCTGCTTTATCCTGAAGTCTCAAGTTCTCTTCTAGACCCCGGACATTTTTGATCATTTCCAGTATGGGTCCATTACCTTCCAGCCATTCAGCTACACTGTGATAATCTAATTTGGCATAATTCCTGACCATTGCTTTGTAAACATTAGAGTCTTTTACAGTACCATTTTCAGCGATGATCATCTCAACCACAATAGCAAGACGGTCTTCAGCGTAACTTAACGAAGTTAGGTCTGTCGAAAGTTTTTCAGGTAACATCGGAAATACTTCTGCTGCGGTATAGATTGAAGCTGTATTATGACGGGCATGCTCATCAATTGCGGAGCCGGGTTTGACTAACGCATCCACATCTGCTATAGCTATCAGGATCTTTGTCCCTTTGTTGGGGATTATATCGGCGACAGTCAGCTGGTCCACATAACGGCAGTCGTGATTATCAATAGAACTCCAAAGCAGTTTCCTTAAATCACGGGTAGAATCCTCAAGCCAAACTGCCGGTCCTTGGATTTTGTCCAATTCCAGAAGAACATCAGAGGGGAAGTCAGGCAGTAACCCCCTTTCTATCATCGCATGATAGGCGATATTTCTTAATATAGAGCGGTGCTTTTTGTCATTAATTTCTGGCATTATGCCTCCACTTTAGTAGTGACAAGGAACCTTGTCACTACTAATTATTCTGTTCATATACTATTTTTTGTTTTCTACAGTGAAAGCCTTTAGTGATTTGTTCAATTCTTCCATATCATGGTTGAACTCACTTTTAAACTGATCCCATGTACTTTTGCCATAATCCTGATAATTGTCAAGTTTGACTTTTAACTCAGCATTTTTTGTTTCTAAAGCTTCAATATTTTTGTTATACTTTGCCTTTAATTTCCCATTAGCTTCAGTCATCTTGGCTTTATACTCGACAATGATTTTTTCATTTAAAGCTATAACAGTTTCTGCTTCGCCTTTAAATTTCAGCCAATCTGCTTCGGCAGCGGATTGGGCTTCAGCACTTTTTGCGGCTTGTTCAGTTTCAACAGCATTAGCAGTAGCATCTGCAACCTTCTCGTCTGATGTTTTAGAGCATCCGGAAAACAGGATTACAGATAAAAGTCCTACAGCAAGTAAAGCGGTCAATTTCATAAATTTCATAATAAATTCCTTTGTTTGTATTTTTTTAGTCATTTTGTAAAAGTTAGGAGCCATGTAAATTGTGAGACACATGTATTAAATTTTCCCAATCATTTCACGAACTTTTTCTTTTGATTCACCCAGTTTCTTTTGAAGCCTTCCAAGAAGCTCTTCTTCTTTGCCCTCAATAAAGAGAAGATCATCGTCAGTTAAATCAGCGTATTTTTGTTTGAGTTTTCCTGCAACCTCATTCCAGGTGCCTTTGATAGTGAGTTTTTCCATTAGTCCTCCGAGAGTTAAATTATTAAGTTGGTAAATGATCCATATATGTTCACAAATAGTGAAGAGCTATGACCGACAAAACAATAAATAATTATCTTTGTTACAGATAAGGTAACTGAAATTAGAGCAAAGGCAAGTTATATGTTCAGTGGTCATAGATAGTGGTTAATGGTTAGTAGTAGTTAGGAGTTAAGAGGTTAATTGAGAAAATAAGGAATCATAGTCTTCAGATTTGTTTGATATTATTCTTGAGACAATAGCGGTAAAATTCATTCATCCAGAATCTTTTATCACGTGGAAAAGGATTCAATGCTTTACCATTACGGGAGAGGTTGGAAGTAAACAATCTGGTAATGATCTTGTCTTTGTGGAGATTGGTCAGGGCATAACCCAGCAATGCGAAATATTCTTCCATATCATAGGTTTTAAAATCGGAACTTTTACATTTTTCAGCAAGGGCAGTACCTTCGAAAATGATAAGGTTATGTAGTTTGACAAATTTGATCTTTTCCTCATGGTTAATAAAATCAAGAGTGTTCTGGATAGAAGCGGTTGTTTCGCCTGGAATACCCAAAATCAGATGCACTCCGATATCAACAGGATAATTGCTGAGTAAAGCAATTGCTTCCTGATTATCACCAATGGTATGGTTTCTGGTTAAAAAGTCCAGACTGGATTGATTCATACTTTGGATGCCAACTTCGATAGTAATAGGCAGTTGCAGTGTCAATAGCATTTCAACTACTTCCTGATTAAGATAATCGGGCCGGGTAGAGATAATAATTTCTTTAAAATCAGTATAAGATAAAGCTTCCTGAAAGATAGTTTTCAAATAATTGAGATCACCGTAGGTGGAGGTATTATCCTGAAAGTAAGCGATTAAATCTACATCCCCACAGTCCTGCCTGATCTTGGGAATGATGGAATCGAGTTGTGCTTTGAGAGAAAGCTTTTTCTGGATGCTGGCATCGGTAAAGGTTTCACTCAGACAGAAACTGCAACCCTGATGATTAATTCTGTTGGGACAGGGTAATCCCGTACTTAACCCGACCCTGAATACGCGTTTGCCATATTTATTCTTTAAATACGTAGAATAAGAATTGTAAATCAGATCAGGATTCATTTCTTTTTTTAACCACCCAGTCCAGACCTATACTCACGACTATCAGAATAATCCCCCCGATTTGCAGGGAATAGATCTCTTCATTGAGAAAATATACTGCTAATAAAGATGCAATGACTGGTTTAAGGAAAAAAAACATCGAGCCATTTGCTGCAGGAAGTTTGCTTAATCCTTTGAAAAAGAAGATATAAGCCAATCCTGTAACAAAAATTCCCAAATAAATCAGGTAAAGATAGTTAATATATCCGCCTTTGATAGAAAAATCCGTTCTCAGAATTAAACCAGCTGCTAAAAGGATCAGAGTCCCAGCAAAAAAAGAAACAGTAATAAAAAGATAGTTACCATAATGATGTACTGCCTTTTTGGACACGACTGTATATAAACCAAAGGTTATTGAGGCTAAAATACTGAAAATAATTCCCAGGACTACATTTCTGGAACCCATAAATATGCCCTTTTCTCCCAAAATGATTAAAGCTATGCCGGCGAGTCCGACGAATAATCCGATCATTTTATAAACCGGGAGTTTTTCCTTGAGAATGTAAAGAGCAAATATGCTGACAAACAGAGGATTCGTGCTGATAATTATAGCACTGAGCGAGGCTTTGCCATAATAAATAGCTAACTGTAGAAACATCATACTCAGAACAATATTCAGAACACCTGTGAGACTTATTATAAAAAAATCTTTAGATTTTAAGGAAAGTAGTCTGGCTTTTTGTGTTTTCAGGGCAAAAGGAAGAATGATAACTGCTCCGATCAGGAATCTGTAAAAAGTAATAGCCAGAGGAGAGATGTTGTTCCCAATACCTTTGCCCACTACTTCAATGGTGGAAAAGAATAATATTGCCAGGAAGCAAGAGAAATATGCAAATCCCATAATTTACCTCAAGGGCAAAATATCCTGAAACAAATTTTAGGCAACAGAAATGTGTTAGTAAATAAAGGGCAGTGGAGGATTGAGTGAGTAAGATGGACAATATGGACTATAGGGACTATATGGACAAACTTGATGCTATTCGGAAGTAAACAGGAGGCATGATCTCTCATAATCTATTTCATGTCCGAATTGAGGCCATTTCGGCCCCAAGAGAGGCTAAATATAACATATTCTTTTTATTCAGAAGAATCTGAGTAGTTACTTAATTTGTATTTAAATACAAAGGTACTTCCAGAAAAAATGTTGTACCACTTTTTTCATCTGTTGTGAAAGTAACTTTACCTTTGAGGTATTTTTCTCCCAGAAGTTTTATGCTATAAGTCCCTAATCCGCGGTGTTCTCCTTTTGTAGAGAAAGAACGTTGGAAGATTTGATGTTTAACATCATTAGTCAGGATCTGGGGATTATGCACATAAAACACCATTTTAGCAAGTGATGTTAAATAGCACCCTACAGTGATTTTATCTTCATCTGTGGAGGCTTCCAGGGCATTTTTGAGCATATTGCCCAGGACTCTTTTCAAAACGATGAAATCTGTTTCGAGTTCATAAAAGGTTGATTTTATATCGATTTGGATTGTTTTGCCTTTGGCAAAACTGAATTCACTATAATTTGCAACTAAATCAATGAGGAAATTACGCGTTGAAGGAATATGGGTGATTTTTAGTTTTAAATCACCATTTTCTGCCAACAAAAGTTGTTTGTGCATCTGAATTTCTTCAATGAGTTGTTTGGAAAGTCCTGGCAGCATCTCAGTCAATCTCTTGATTTCATGATAATTATCTGAGAGATTGAGTAAATCAATAAAGGTTTGCAAGATTGTGACAGTATTCGAAACATCATGCAGGAAGAGATGATTAAGTACTAATTTTCTTTTTTCATCACTGATATCAAGTATTGTAAAACAAATGAATAATTCATTTTCATAGTAAATAGGCACAGCTGTGACTCTAAATTCGCACGAAAGAAGATCTTCGCCCTTTTTTACAGTGATACGACATTCACGTGTTTCGGGGTTGCCTTTTAAACATTCCATGATAGCATTAACAGCTCCGCAGTATTCACAAAATTCTGAAGTACCACAACCTCCCGGCATTTTATCCGAATGAATACACTGCAGTAATTCACCTGGTCTTAACCCTAAAAGAGGATCATCTGTTTCTATCCCTAAATGATTCAAAAGAGGTTTATTGCAAAACACAACCTGACGATATTTATTCAGAACCAGTACAGTAACCGGCAGACAATCTAAGGAAGTGTTTAAAAAAAGATTTTCTTTTAATGTTTCCCTGATATTAATGATTTCCTGAGATGCAATTCTTTCAGCCGGAGCAAAATAGGTAATCGGACTCATTTTATCTTCCTCATTTTGTTTTATAACCATACTCTCCTCATTTAACTCAACTTATGCAGTAACTGGACAGCGTCTAAGCGAATCTTTTGCGTTTAAATGACTTACGAGATTCGCTCAAAATATTTGCGAATATGACATCGCAAATCTGTAAGCCAATATTCCACAAAATCTTGAGCTTATCCATCTGTCATCTACTGCACAAGTCTAATTATATAAACTCTAAAACAACTCAAAATATAATATCAATAATGCAATTTAAAAAAATATTTGTCAATAAGTATTTCGTAGAGGAGAAGAAAAAAATAGGTAATAGTGAGTAGTTAATGGTTAATGGTTAGAGGAAGAGAGATTTAAGGTAATTGAGGATAGTATCGGGATTCTGGGAGTTTTTGAGGAAATTCAATTCTGATTTATCGATTGTGGCATTTTTAGCGTAGTATATGAGATGAGCTTTTATTTCTCTGAGTACTTTCTTGGGTGGGACATACGAAAGGGCAAGTTCATAATGTTTCAGGACTATGTCAAATTTTTGGGAATTAGTCAGAATTAGATCTTTTCCGAATTTGATTTTATGGGAGACTTCAGAAAAGAACCAGGGTTTACCGATAGCACCTCTGCCGATCATAATGGAGTTACATCCTGTAGTATTCAGCATTTGCAGGGCATCATCAGCTGTAATAATGTCACCATTTCCGATGATGGGGATGGAGACATTTTCTTTTAGTATTCGGATTTGATCCCAATCACATTTTCCGTGAAAGTATTCTTTTTTTGTACGGGGATGAAAGCAAATTGCATCTACACCAGCTTCTTCCAGAGCTTTACCCATTGGTACAAAATTTCTTTGTTCTGCATCCCAACCGGAACGAATCTTAGCTGTCAGGAGAATATCTGTTCCTGTTAAAACTTCTTTTGCGGCTTTTACCAGGTTTGCAGCATTAACATTATTCTTCATCAACGCAGATCCTCCTCCTCTGTTAATGACTTTTTGCACCGGGCAACCCATATTCAAGTCAATGAAGTCCGGGTTTAGTGCAAGTATCGCTTCAACAGCTTTTTGGAGAATATCAACTTTCCCGGCATAAAACTGGATACCAAATGGGCGTTGAGATGGGTCAAACTCTGTATAATCCAGCTTTTGATTGATCCCATACTTGAAGCCGTCTGCGTTGATCATCTCACTTACCAGCACATCAGCACCGGTTTCTTTACAAATGCACCGGAAAGCTTTGTTGGTGTAACCGGCAAGCGGGGCCAGCCAGATTTTTCGATCTGTTATTGCTTTTAATCTTTCAACTTTATTCATAAAGACAAAAAAAATAGAATTAAATTTGGTATCAAGGGAAATCTGGTTTTGGACAATCATAATATCAGAAGAGGGATAGTACCTTACGACGAAAATTCTTTCATTTTTGGCAGAATATTAAGAGTTAGAATGGACAGTATGGACTATATGGACAAAATGGATAGGATGTGGGAAAATGGGAATTGCATGTACAAGTTTCTTGACAAAAAAGTAATATAATTATTTGTAAAATGAAATAATCAATCTGAAAAGGAAGATTTAATGAAAAAACTATTATTACTCATGCTTGTGGTAGTTATGTTATCCTGTACAAAAAAGGTGACTGAGACAGAATATGTGGAAGTCGATAAAGACAGCTGGAAAATTGATCAACGTATGCAGGGCTTTGATCAGCAAATACTCAACACTTATATTTTAGGAGATCAACTTTTATTTATTACTCCTCAAAATCGGGGCTATTTAAGTTTATCATCAAATAGTTGGACTACCTGGGTCTGTAATAGTGAAATTAACTATCTATCCAAACCGCACATGAATCAAAACTATCTTTTTGCAGCAACAGAAGGTAATGAAGGAATTGTGGCCTATGCGAAAGATTTACCAGCCCAGGGTTCTTTATTTGAATATAATGGAGTTCTTACCAGTACTTTAACACCAGCTATGCTTGATTCCACTTTAAAACATGCCGAAATATGTTCATATGGAAACATGGATGAGACTATTATGTCCAATGGAGACAAACAATTCATCTTCTTCTTCCGTAACTATTCATCAGAATCAAACGACCCGAATACCGGTACTTTCTATTGTCTTATTGATTTTTCAGTTCAACCGGTAGAGAATTATGAGAATTATAAATATTCTTTTCGAATTGATCGTGCGATAATAAGAAAAATTGTTGATCACCATGATACTCTTTCCGGATTATATTATTTTAATAGTAAATATTTTGTTTCCTGCTCCGGGAATTTCACAGTAAATGCTAACGGAGACATGAGCAGCATTCCAATCCGTTACTATTGTACAAGTTTTGTAGAGTATCAGAACAAACTTTGGACAATCAGTAATAGTAAGTTTTGGAATACTTCAGATGGAATCAATTGGACTGAAACAGAATTTTCTGTTCCTCAATGGATGCATTGCTTTGAGTTTGACGGAAGATTATGTGGATTTTTAGGAACTGAGATTTTTGAGATAAGTTTGGAAGGGCAACTCTTTTATTTGTTAGACAACAGTGGTTTGGATGCACATACTGTTACATCGATCAACAAAACATCGAATATGGTGTATATTTCGACTCCTTATGGATTGTATTCCAGGTTGAGAAGTGATTTCTTTAAAAACAAAACCGTAGTTCAAATTAACAAAAAGTGAGGACGAGAAAATGAAGAAACAGATTTTATTTTTATTACTTGTTTTACTGGTACTGTCCTGTACTAAAAAAGTTACAGAATATATCGAAGTTCCTAAAGATGGTTGGCAGATAGATAAAAGGCTTTCTATGAGCAACCAGAATGTTCTAAATGCCATTATATCCGAAGATACTTTATTGTTTCAGACAGAATATTATCCCGGATATATGAGTTTAACATCCCAGCAATGCAGTTTTGGTATGTACATGTATTATCCAATTTCTGACGCCAAACCACATCTAAATAAGACTTATTACTTTGGGGTTTCTCAAGGGAATTATGGTGTTTATGGTAATTCGAAGTATCTTTTAAACCAGGGCTCCTATTTTGAATTTAATGGACATTTTGAAGGAAGATTAACTCCAACAATGCTGGATTCTACTTTCAACAATAATACTAAAATATTAACAAGTGGATATCAGACAGAAACCATTATGTCCAATGGGGATAAGCAATTCCTTTTCTTTTTTAATTGTTCAACTCCACAACCAGATGATCCCAAAAATGGGACATATTACTGTTTAGTGGATTTTTCAATTTTAGATAATTTGCAGAATAATCTTCTCGATCATTGTTTTAAGGTGGATCGGGTTGTCATGAATAAAATCTCCAGCAATTATCTTAATGTGAAAAGCTTGTTCTTTTACAATAATACCTATTACTGCAGTTTGGATCAGAATTATACTATCAGTACTGCAGGAGATATTCAGACCGGTACATTATCCGGAGACTGTTATGGATACTTTGAATATCAGGATAAGCTTTGGGCTAAATGTAATGGGAAATTGAAATATACAACCGACGGACAAAGCTGGACAGAAACAGATCATACAACTTTTAATAATATGCATTTCTTTGATTTCGAAGGAAAACTGTGTGGATATATTGGCTCACAGTTGTATGAATATGATCTTGAGAGTGGATTATGGTATTATCTGGACCTCAGCGGTATGGACGGGCATATTATAACATCAGTCAACATGACGGACAGTAAGGTTTATATATCGACAATAGGCGGTATTTTTTCCAGGACTAAAAGCGAATTCTTCAAGAATAAAACTCTGACACCACCTGGAAAATGAGATACTTGTAACTACTCAGGTTCTTTTTCGAGATCAACCACAAATGATCAAAATGAGAACCTAATGTACACATATTATTTTTTAAAGAGTCGAATATGAGCCATATATGAGATTAAGAGTTATTCATAAGGGTGGCTCAAGTAAAACAGTTCTGCTGAAGAATTTTAGAAATTAATCTCATAGTCCACAATTCTACGCTCAGCTCTGGCTTCCATGATGAATGGCATCATTTCTTTATGCAATGGATGGATCTGGTAATTAGCCAGATCTTCCTTTGTCGCAAACTCTGAATAAAGTACTATATCACTGCTATTATCTGTACAGGAAAAATCAAATCCAACTTCAATGTGAAGCATGCCAGGGATATTGCCTCTTAATGATTCCAGTTTCTCTTTGATCATCTGAGCATTTTGCTCTTTCGTATTTCCATGAGCTGAATCTTTTAATTTCCATATTACAATATGTTTGATCGTAAAAACTTCTCAATTTTCATGTTAAGTGTTAGGTGATAGTTGTAAAAGCTCGTCAACCAAATGGTTACGAATTACAGTAACTCTCAACTCTCAACTCTCAACTCTCAACTCTCAACTACCTCACTTCGTGGTACTTTAAGGGTGAATCAATATCTTTCAAACCATTACCTGTGATCAATAATACTATTTGGGCATTGGGTTCAATTTTGGTTTTCGCTTTTTCCAAAGCAGCCAAAACTGTTGCGGAAGATGGTTCGGCAAAGACACCAGTCGATCTGGCAAGCTTTGCCTGAGCTTCCATGATTTCTGTATCGGTGACTAAGATAGAAAAGCCATTGCTCTCTGCAACTGCTTTTGCTCCAAGATAAAGATTACTCGGGGCTGAAACAGAAATGGAGTCTGCCAGAGTTACTGGATGTGCAGGTGCGTATTTTCCTGTTTTTAAATAATTATCGATAGCATTGGAAGTTTCAGCCTGAACACAGATAATTTTTGGAATCCTGTCAGCCAGACCACATTGCTTAAGATCGTAAAACCCTTTGTAAACTCCATTGATGATAACACCGTCACCAACCGGGACAAAGACATAATCCGGCATCTTGAAATCGTTCTGTTCAAAGATTTCCAATGCTACAGTTTTTTTGCCTTCGATGGTGAGAGGGTGATAAGCAGTGTTTCTGTTTAGTCCTGGATTGTCTTTTGTATAATCAAGTGAGAGTTTAAATGCATCATCGTAAGTACCTTGTATTTTACGCACTTCTGCACCGAATAACTTCATCTGCAAAATCTTGGCTTTGGGTGCTTTTTCGGGAACAAAAATGATAGCTTTTTTATTTCCGGCAGCACAAACTGCAGCCAAAGCACTTGCTGCATTACCTGTGGAAGCTGTTACTATAATATCTTCTTTGACCCTGTTCGCTT
This sequence comes from uncultured Candidatus Cloacimonadota bacterium, assembly GCA_964419225.1. Taxonomy (GTDB): domain Bacteria; phylum Cloacimonadota; class Cloacimonadia; order Cloacimonadales; family CAYQPF01; genus CAYQPF01. The sequence continues at coordinate 26,833 of CAYQPF010000026.1, forward strand.
CGGCTACGATCATGAAAGAAGCTCTGTCTTTTAAGGAACCGCTGGGATTCAATCCGTCATTCTTGATCCAGATGTCTGATAAACCTAACTCTTCACTCAGACGTTCAGCTTTAAAAAAGGGTGTATGACCAACGGGATATGGAGGAAAAAATTCTTCTTCTACTGGAAGAAGGTATAGTCTCGAGTAACCATTATTCTCAAATTCCGCCTGGATGGCTTTATAATCAAAAACTGCTTCCAAAACACCCTGTAAAGGTTCGCCGGGTTTATATGCCTGACTGCATTCCGGGCATAAATACCTTACTTCATCACGTTGGTATGTTTTCCCGCATTTGGAACATTTGTAATAAAATTCTTTCATAAGATCCTCATAAAATATTTAAATTAAATTAGGCAGACGTGGGAGTCTGCCCTACAAATCTATGTCACTTAATCATGACTCAAGACTGTCCATATCGTCCATACTGTCCATTGAGTCCATTTAGTCCACTCTCAGCTCTCAACTTTTCCCCTGATGCCTGTCTCTGGGGTGAGTTGTTTCCCACTGCCCACTTCTCCCTCAACCCTATCCTAAATCCTTTCCCTTTTAAAAGGGCAAGGACTTGCCAAAAATGCTCTGCTTTTCGCCCAACACACTTTTTTCCCTAGCAGAATATACCACCCGCTTTCACTCCCTTCCCTTACTAAAAGGGAAGGGCCGGGGATGGGTTGTCGAAACTTCACTTTAATTGGGCAAGCTGCCCAATCTCCAAGAGAACAAGGGATTCAAAGCCCACTGACTACTGGCCACCGCCTACTTATTCAGAACATCAAACAGTTTTAAGTTTTCTTCCAGTAATTTACCAGACATCAGATCAGTAAGAGCCTGTTTGTAGTGTTCTGCTTTGATACCGGGAACCAGATTATTGGAACAGATCTTTGCCAGAAGAACTGTGTTCTGCATCTTAGCAGAATCCAGATCATCCAAAAAGATTCTATATTCTTTTACATTTCTTCTTTTACATTCAGCTGCAATGACTTCCGGTTCTACTTTAGCCTCTCTGCCAAGTCTGACAGGTAATGGTTGCCAAACAGCATCGTAATAGATCAAAGTGCCGTTATCTTTGAGAAAAGTGTTCATTCCTCTGAGAGCTTCGTGTCTTTCCAGAGATACTACCATATCGGCTGTTCCTTCTTTGATCAGGGCATTATGAGCTTTAACTCCAATTCGGACATGGGAGGTAACAGTTCCGCCTCTTTGTGCGAGACCATGTGTATCGACTCCGATTGCAGAAAATCCTGCATAGTCAACAGCTCTTAGAATGGCTTCGCTTAACAAGCCGATGCCCTGACCGCCAACACCAATGAGAAATATATCAAATCTTTCCATTTTAAACCTCCTTGTCCGCTGATTTGGTCACAATTGCTTCTGACGGGCAGACTTGCTTACAGGAACCATCGCCAATACAAAGGTCTTCCTGTATCCAGACTGAGCCATCTGCTTCCCGTTGATAGCTCGGACAAGCGAATTTAGTGACACAAATATGCAGTTGATTGCATTTATCGGTAACTTTTACCGGTTGTGCTGAAGGCCGGTTTGCTTTCTTTGCTTCTCTGGTAAATTTCAGCATACAAGGATGCTTGGCAATAACAACAGTGAATTCATCCATATCCAGAGCTTCTTTAACCGCCTGAGTCAGCTTGGCCTGCTGGTAAGTATCAACCTCCCAGATATGTTTGATACCAAAACCTTTAAGCACATCTTTTACAGGTATTTTCTCAGTCACTTCCCGGAAGTTTTTCCCTACTGCCGGATGATCCTGATGACCTGTCATAGCGGTTGTACCGTTTTCCATGATAATCAAAGTATGCTTATGATTGTTGAAAACTGCATTAATAATACCTGGTAATCCGGCATGGAAGAAGGTGGAATCACCCAGGAAAGAAACTACTTTACGTGTTTTATTGAAAAGAGAAAGTCCTTCGGCTGTCCCGTTGGAATGTCCCATGGAAAGGAGCATTTGACCCATATAGTAAGGTTCCATATAAGCCAGACTGTGGCAGCCGATATCGCCTACAGTGATAGCATTATCCTGCAAAGCAAGTCTTATAGCATGGAAGGCAGAGCGATGTCCACAACCCGGGCACATTTGAGCAGGTCTTCCGCTTAAAAATGGTTTCTTAGTATCTTTGTTCGGAGTAAAGACAATTTCATCAGGCCAGGTCTTATGAAGAATTTCCTGAACTTTGGCTGCTGAATACTCGTTTTCCCAATCCAATAAATCGCATTTACCGATTATTTTGGTCTGGATTTTTTCTTCATAAGCTATTGCCTTGATCTCTCTTTCGATGATATCATCAAGCTCTTCCAGAATCTTTACTTCTTTATGAGCATTGAGAAACTCGGTTATCATTTTCCTGGGTAAAGGATAAACCACACCAAGTTTAAGAATATCCGGTTTGAATGCAGATTCTTCCAATACATCCAGCAGCGATAGATAGGGGAGACCCATGGTGATAATTCCCTTTTCATTTTGATTATGAAAAACCTGATTGAACGGGGTAGTTTCACAATATTCCTTAAAGCTCTCAAGTTTGGACAGGGCTTTTCTCTTAAGAGGAAAAACATCCTTGGTAATAGGTACATAAGGCCCATTTTTAGCATCAAACTTCGGCTCATCACTAAAAACAGTTGGAATGTATTCGTTAAATTTTACTTTTTGCTTAGCATGACAGACATGGGTAGTTAATCTGAGAATAATGGGCATTTTTCTGTCACGGGATAGATGCATAGCTTCTTTATACATTTCATATGCTTCCTGAGGATTGGCAGGTTCGAAGACAGGGATATAGGACATGTAAGCGAAATGCCGGTTATCCTGCTCATTCTGGGAAGAATTTGCACCCGGATCATCTCCCAGGATCACAACCATTCCTCCGATGAGTTCCATCATCGAAAGCTGCACAAAGGAATCAGCAGCGACATTCAGTCCAACGCTCTTGAAGAAAACGCAGGAACTGTGTCCATTAATTGAGGCTCCATAAGCAACTTCAAGAGCTACTTTTTCATTAACTGAGAACTCGAAATACAAGGGATTCCGGTCTTTAGGAAGACCGGCCAAAGCAATGGCTATTTCCGGTGTAGGTGAACCGGGATATGAGGTCACTACCCGGGTTCCGGCTTCCAACATGGCTCTGACTATTGCGGAATTTCCCATCATGATTTCGGAAAAACTCTCCTTCTGTAATAAGGCTTCTCCTAATTTTTTCATCTAAACTCTCCTTGCTCTTTAAGCAAATAGATAATAATTATTTTTATATTTATCAGACAAGATTTATCTGATATATGGTTCTATTTAATAAAATATGATAATTTGCCAGAAAATCAAGAAATAGTTTTAAGTTTGTAATAAAGACATTTAATAGAACGCGGATGACGCTGATCAGGCAGATAATCTCAGATTGAAAAGTATGAGATGAGTCATTTTAACTAATGTTGATTTTGTGTCTTTTGTGCCTTATGTGGTTAATTAAAATATGCGGAGTGGAATCTCATTTTTTAGGCAATAACGGGATAAAAGAACTGGTTTTTCTAATGTACTCTTTGTATTCAGGATTGTATTCATACTTCTTCTCCAGAAGAGGCACACCCGATACTTTCAGTAAAAGAAGAGTTATTATCACAGGACTGAAAATAGCTATCCATCCATGCTGAACATTCAGAGTGATAAAGAAAATGCCCCACCACATAGCTGATTCACCGAAGTAATTAGGATGGCGGGTATATTTCCACAGTCCTTGGTTCATGATTTTACCTTTGTTGTTGGGATCAAGCTTAAAACTACGCATCTGTGCATCACCAACTGCTTCAAAAAAGAACCCTGTTAACCATAGACAAAGACCAATTATATCTAAATAATTGATATGATCCGGCTGATCCTGAGTAAGTAGAAAAAGAGGATAAGCGATAGTTAGCATAAAGAAACCCTGCAGAAGAAAAACTTGCAGATAGCTGCGGATGATCCAATATTTGCCCCAATCATGCTTCCACTGTGCATAACGAAAATCTTCTTTTTTCCCTTTGTTCCTGATGAAAATATAAAAAGCTAATCTGAGACCCCAGATAAAAACTAAAGTGCTGACCAGTATTCTCCTCAAATGATATTCCCGGACAAGAATCAGAAACATAACCGTGATTAGAATAAATCCCATTCCCCAGGCAATATCGACAATATCGTTCTTTTTGAGTACTACTGCTAAAATAAAAAGCAGATTCATATAGATAAAAATAGTACCACAGACAAGACCAATAGCATTAAAATCAATCATAAGCGACTCCGATTCCTACAGCTCCAACTCCGTTATGTACGCCTACTACCGGTGAAAGTGGCATAATGTAAGCTGGCTTTTTCCCTGTCAGGGCAGTTAATATTTCAGCGTATTTTTCAGCCCTGGCCTGTGCATCAGCATGCACAATAGCATATTCCCAGAGAGTTTGGTGTTGCAATTCCTTTTCAATAATTTCTATGATTTTATCCATATTACTTTTACGGCTGAAGCTCTTGCCATACGCTAAGGCCTTGCCTTCTGCATCCAGAGATATTATCGGTTTTAGGTTCAAAATAGTAGCAATTAGTCCTGTCAGGGGTTTCACTCTTCCGCCTCTGACCATATACTTCAGGGTATTGATATCTGTATAGATTTTTGTCCGGGCTATCCATTGATCAGATTTACGGACTATATCTGCAAAACTCATTCCTTCTGCTACAGCTCTGGCTATTCTAAGAGTTACCAGCCCTTCGGACACAGAAAGCTGACGAGTGTTGATTGCTGCCACTTTATCGCTATCCATTTGAGCAACCAGAGTAGAAGAGGTTTGAAAAATTCCGCTCAGTTTATCTGATATATGGACAGCAATGACATGGTCATAGTTATTTTTAGTAAATTCCAGACAACTCTTTACTGTTGCTGGCGAGGGTTGTGAACTGACGGGATGTGCTTCGTCATGTTTGAGCAAATGATAGAATCTTTCCGGACTGATAGTAATCGTGTCCAGGAAGGATTTATTACCAAAATTGATCCCGAAGGGGATTCTGCTTATCTGATATTCATCGATGATACTTTGCGGTAGATCACATGCTGTATCTGTTACAATACCAATAGGATACTTTCTTTCATGACTTATTTGATATTGCCGTAGCATATCATCAACTTTTGTCCCAGTGACCTCACCTATTTGAAATAGCTTACTAAAAAGTTTGTCCGGCTCATTTGTATGAATATGAATATGCAGCTTTGCTTGATCACCTGCAAGAATTAAAGAATCGCCAAATGAACTGATTATTTCTTTCAAATCAGGAATTGGATAAGGTGAATTACTCAATATTGCTTCAGTACAATATCGGTATTTGTCCGGTGCTGCAGGATGAACTAAAAGTTGTCCTTTGTCGGGAAGATTGCTGATAAGAGAAGAATCTTTCAAAGAACCGCTGTGGATGTATTCAACCACTCCTTCCAGAAATGTGACAAAACCGCTTGCACCTGCATCTACGACACCGGCATCCGCCAGGACTTTCAGTTTGAGGGGTGTTTCCTGCAGAGATTTTCTGGCTACTGTTAAGGAAGCAGTCAGCAGATGAAGAAAGTCAGCAGTTGTAGTACTCAGTTTGACCAGAGTTTCAGCCCACTCCCTGATAACAGTCAGCATCGTACCTTCGACAGGATTCAGCATAGCTGAATAGAGATGCTTTACGGCACTGTGTGCACCTGAAGCGAAGTGTTTGACTGTCATTATCCCCATTTCGGGCATTTCATGGCTCAAACCATGCAGATATTGGGCAAAGATCTTGCCTGAATTACCTCGGGCTCCATTCAATGCAGAATCAGCAATAGAGTGTAGGGTTTCTTTAAAAGTACTCCCAATTCTGCTGCTCTCCAAAATTGCCTGCATAGTCATGGCAAGATTAATACCTGTATCAGCATCGGCTACCGGAAAAACATTGATTTTATTCAGGTAAGCCTGATTCTTGATCACAGCATTACCACCAGCCAGAAGTCCGCGATAAAATCTCATTCCATCCAAATACTTGATCTGCATTTTTTCAATTCCAGATTTGAGGCATTTTTACCAGCTTTTCAGTTTTGTACCCTTCTTTTTGCAGATTAGTCAGAATGACTTGATAATCCGGCTCAGAAATCGTTGGAGTTCTACTCATTATCCAGACATATTTTTTGTTAGGTACGCCTATGACTGTATATCTGTAATCATCGGCTAAATCTATGACTAAATAAGGATACCAGAAAGGTTTAAATATCTGTACCCGCCACTCGGCTTTGGTGGAGTGATTGTAGATTTTACCTTTCGGTGTAAGAGTTTTCTCTTTGCCGGTCGGACTGCCTTTTCTGAATTTATATGTTATAGCAATAGTTCCATCCTTGTTCATAGAGTAGCTCTCAATGCCGTTTACGGCATTTTTCTCGATCATATTAGGAAGAATCGCTATAACATACCAACTGCCCATAAATCTGTCCAAATCAACCATCGGAACTGTTTTATGTTCTTTTGTACAGGATGTCAGTAAACCTATCAGCACAGCAAGTTTGATGAATTTCATCATTTCAAAGCCTTTTCAATGGAAGCAAGGACATCTTTATCCAAAGGTGTTGTGGTAGAGCCAAACCTGTTTATTATTTTACCATCTTTTGAAATGAGAAACTTATTGAAATTCCAACTGATTTTGCCTCCAAACTCAGGATTCGTTACTTTATCTGTGAGATATTTATAAAGAGGATGGATTGTTTTACCGGCAACAGATATTTTCTCAAACATGGGAAAGGAAACCCCAAACTTCAGACGGCAAAAGCTTTCAATATCCTTATTCTCGCCTGGCTCCTGATTCAAAAAATTGTTGGCTGGGAAGCCGAGAATCACCAACCCATCTTTTTCATATAGTTTATACAATTCCTGTAATCCGTCATATTGTTTTGTGAATCCGCATTTACTGGCAGTATTAACGATCAGCAATACTTTTCCTTTGTAAGTCTCCAGTTTCACTTCTTTACCGTCAATACTCTTCATCGTAAAGTCATATATAGATGTTGCTGCAAGCATAGTAATACCTCCTAAAAGTATCATAATTAGCATAATGTGTATATTTATTCGAAACATGATTTCTCCTTATCTTTAATTTCAAATCAAGATATATAACAAAATATGGTCTGGAAGATGAATTTAAAAAACTACAGTTTTAGCGTTACTCCCAGTACAACATAGTTGAATAAGGCAAATCCATAGACCTTATCATTGTCAGAACCACCTTCTAAAAGACGATAACCTGCCTTCAAAGATACTTTTTTGTTAATCGCATAAGTTGCAGCCAGCAACACATCCTCTGCTCTTCCCTGAGGTGCAGCCAGTGCATCCCCATCCAGTATAAAAGAAAACTTCTCAGAGAAATTATGCATATAACGGAAATTGATGATAGGAACAAATCCAACATTAGATTTTTCTCCGGAAAGACCACCACCTTTTAAGGCTATTTTTGCATCCCTGATCTTTGCTGTTAAACCCATTCCAAATTCATTTACCGGTGTTTTAACAAAGTCATAACGATATGTCAGGCGGTAAGAATTGAACATATATGTGGCATTGATCTTTACATCTGCCGGAAAAAGTACTCCTGCAAATTCGACCGGTTTGGTAAATTTGCCTGAAGGTTTCACTTCCAGTGGTGCATAAAGGGCAGTTAGTGAATGTCTTTCTCCAAAAGATTGAATTACCTTTAACCGAAAGAAAGGTTGTGCGTCAGAGGAAAGATCATTTGTCAGAGAAAATCTTGTTCCTGTATCTCCGGGTATTCCTACGTCGTTCATTGAGCTATATACAAGTCCTGATTCCAAATCAAAGCTTGTTTGAGCAAATCCAAGAGTGATCCAAAAAGTAAGAAGAACCACCAGGATCTGTATGGAATATATATTATTTAATTTCATATTATCTCCTTTTCATAAAACTTAACGAAAATCATAGTAATGTCAATTAAAAAGTATTCTATTGTATTTTGCTGAATCTTTTTCCTGTGAGGTTATCCTTTTTTACAATCCCTCTGACAAGCAAATACGCTTAAAGATCTATAACAAATTTCAACCGATTAATTCCTTCTCCCTACCAGTAAGAAGGATGAGTGTCTTACGTCCTATCTTTCAGGAATCTATCAATCTTCATTATTATATTTCGACTGTAGAACTTCAGAGATAAGGTTTTTTATCTTCTTCATGTCAACCGGCTTGCCTAAAGCATATTCTACCTCATATTTAGCTTTTTGCTCAGGTTCAACATCAACTCCCCATCCTGTTACGACTGCGACTTTCATTCCCGGGTATTTTCCTTTTATCTTTTCAGTAAGTTGCCACCCGCTCATATTTGGCATTCCAATATCTGTGATCATTAAATTATATTTTTTGTTTGCTAATAATTCCAGAGCTTCCATTCCGCTTGAGACAACATCAATCTCATGCCCCATCAAAGATACCATCTTTTCGACAATTACCCTGATTGCTTTCTCATCATCAACCCAGAGAATTTTTGCTATTCCTGAATATTCTTGTGTTATCTTATCTGCAAATATTTCAGGATTAAAATAAGGAAGCATCATTTCTATTTCTGTTCCTGTCTCAGGCTTAGATCTTTTAACATAGATACTCCCTTTGTGTTCTGTAATTACAGTATAAGCTGCAGACATTCCTAAGCCTTTTCCCTGTTCATAGCCTTTTGTCGTAAAGAACGGTTGAAATATTTTTTTCGCAGTATCGTCATCCATTCCTATACCGGTGTCTGCGATTGACATGTATGCTTTATCTCCGTCTCTTCTTGTACCAATATCTATTGTCCCACCTTGAGGCATTGCCTGAATACTGTTTTTTATAAGGTTGTATAGTACGCTTCTTAACTCACCGCTGTTTCCCCGTACAAAAACATCTTCTTGATAATGCGTATTGATATTAAAGGTCAAACCTTTTTTTTGGGCATCATCTTTCCACAGTATCCGGGTTTGTGCTATTGAGTCATCAATGATGTCTTTAAGATTGATTGATTCATATTCATGTTGTTCGATTGTATTTTTTTTGGCAAACCGTTGCAATTGACTGACTCTTGCTGTCGCATCTTGCACGGATTTTATGGCAGTAGTTATAAAATCCCTTGTTTCAGGATTGATATCACTAAACAAAGCCAGTTCAAGATTTCCCAGTATTCCTTGCAATGCATTGTTAAAGTCATGTGCAACACCTGATCCCAATTCTCCAATTGCACTTAAGCGTTCTGCTTCAAGAACTTTTTTTTGTGCTTGTTTCTGTTTCGTGATATCTTCGGCTATACTAACAAACTTATAGACAACTCCATCGGCATCTCTGATTGGATAAGAACGATCGAATACCCATTTCATTGTTCCATCAGGTGCTTGAATTCGATACTCAGCTTCGACATATTTCTCGTCTTTGGCACTTTCTGCAAAAAGCTGAGAAATTCGATCATAATCATCTGGATGGATTACTTTTTTCCAATTGGTTAAATTCTCATAAGCACTTTCAACACTCATCCCATATATTTTTTCGTAGGCAGGATTCACATAGAGTAATTTTTTGGTTTTCCAATCTGTCAGCCATAAGACTTGTTCAAGATTTTCTGTCAGTTGACGCAAATTATTTTCGCTCTCTTCTACTTTTTCTTTTGCTATTTGCAGCTCAAGATCTTCCAGCTTCCGATAGGTAATATTGCAACCAAAGCATGAACCACCAACAACCTCTGCATTTTTTACAATTGGATTGAGAGTTGTCTGGATGTATATCTTTCCATTTTCTGTATCTATCACGTCTTCAACCATGAACTGCTCATTGTTTAGTACCCTGTCATACCTGGGTTTCCAAATAGGGCGTAACACTTCTGGTAATGCCTCGATTATTTTTACTCCCGGTGCTAACCAAACTCCAAAAGCTTGCTGAAATTCTTTTTGAAAGGTTTGATTGATGTACAAAATTTCATAATTTCTATTAAAAGCCCAGATATTATCTTGTGTATTTTCAATAATTGCTGTAACATTTGCATTATTAAACTCAGCATCATCCTTCGCTAAAAGTAGTTCTTTCATGCGTTCTTCTACTGTTTTTTCGAGATTTTTATTAATCTCTTCAACTATTAGTCTTTCGTTCATAAGTTCAAAATTCAAAAAATAATTATGTCGTGCATAATATTCAATGTAATAGGCAGCAAACATCCCGATAATATTAGCACTAATGAAAAAGAAATTGTAATTGATGAGTATCATTTTAGGAATATGTGCAAAAAAAATAGCTCCTGAATTAAAAAGAATCAAAGTAGTCCAACCAGCAATTGACGCTAAAAAGAAACGGAGTTTTATGAAAAAATATCCTGCTGAAAATACCAGCATCATACCACCATAGTAAACAAAATTTTCAGGTACAAACATAATCATTATACTGATACCAGTACCACCTACAACAAAACATACAAGCAATAACTCCTGCCATGTTTTCTGAAACACTTTTGTGAAAGATAAAAGAAATACCACTGTTAGTAATGGAACTACAAATAAATAACGGATTGTGTGAAATATTCTTGCGAATTCAGGTAACATAAGTAAATCAAGGAATCCAAAGAGGCTATACATGAATATAAGTATTACAAAAGCTATTCTAAATTGAAAAATTGATTTGAAATAATAATCATTCAAGAATAACTTTTCCTCTTTTTCCGGGAAAGACAAGGTTATTTTATTAATTTTCATTAACCAAGTCTCCAAAAAATCTTCTGTAATCCATGGTCAAAATTATGTTACAGCACATGAAAGTTTTTCCAATTTCTTTGTACACCGCTGGCTGGCTCATGCCAAACATTTTGCAGATTTCTATTATATCCTGTTTCTTTTCCTGATAGATGTTGTGGATAGCTTCTGTATTTGTATGATTCAGTTTGTGTCTTCCGCAACCGCTTCGGCCTCTGGACCAGGCAAGCTTAAAATCTTCTTTTTTTCTCTGCCAGATTGAGTCTCTTTCAAACTGACTATTGCCGGCTATAAAAGGATACATTAGCTTTCCTATTGAGGTCGTTGTATCCGGCCAGGGTTCTTTGTTTGTTTTAATATGGGTACTTTTTCTTTTGATATATTCCGCCAAACTTGATAAATCAATGGTGGTTCTGCTGAGTTTGGTTAATCTGAAACAAGAACAATATCATCTTTCTCAATTTACTCAATAACTTATTTAGTTCGGTCTGTCTGTTAAAAATCTGCTCTGTTGTGTTTATTCCTGCAAACCCTAATATCATATTACCCCCAATAAAAAAAGAGTGAAACATCCCATAAAATCTGTCAAGAAATTACTTTTAGTTATAAATCGAACGGTGTCAGAAACGCATAGAATAGACTCATAATAGATCGTAGTGTCCTGCCAGGCAACAATTGTTTGAGAAAATGAATCCATTCTCTCTCACAAGAATACAGATAAAAATGTTCTTAACTTGATTAGTCGGTTCTTTACGAGGCTGTTTCCACTGATATACTTCGCTTCAACAATACTTTTTTTTCATGAGAAAACCTGAACTACATTACAACTAAAGTTGTTTACTTCCAACCGACTAAAGAGGCATTTAAATGTTCTTGGACAAACAGGATTATCCAGGAAAAATGCAAAACATCGATTTGGATCTCTTTTAAACATGTATTGCTCCAATAGATGATCGTTACATTTTATCTATAGTCGTTCTTTTAGATGAATATATGTGTGGTTACGAGAAATAAATTATTTGACAATAAAGGGGCTTTCATGTTAGCAACAATTGGAAATTATGATTATCTATGAGTTACATAAATCGCTCTGAGGATCTTGTTTCCCAAAGAAATGGAAGGAAAAGAAAATGATTATTAAAACTAATATTCTCACCCCGGTTTCCCCGGCAAAAGTAGAGTTCCACAAAGATGTTTATATTCATATCCAGGGGACAAAGATCGCCAGAATCAGAACAGAAATCGAAGCCGGACTTGCCTTTGAAGATAAAACGCATTACATTTGTATTCCCGGGCTAATCGATATGCATGTGCATTTATCCCAATATTTCACCAGAGGCCGTTACAGAGCCAGCCTGCTGGAATGGTTGAATGAATTCATCTTTGCCGAAGAATTAAAATCTCAGGACCCGGAATATGCTTTAAAAACTGCAAATGCATTCTTTACGGACTCGCTCAGTAAAGGTACTACCACTTCTGTGATCTATACTTCCATATTTCCTGAAGCTTGTGATATCGCCTTTCAGACTGCTGAGCAATTCGGAGTCCGGGCAATTATCGGCAAAACGATGATGGATTGCAATAGTCCGGAATATTTACAGGAGAATACTGATAATTCTATTATGCAGAGTATCGACTTATATGAGAAGTGGAATAATAAAACTCCCTTACTGGAATACATATTCACACCTCGCTTTGCACCTACCTGCAGCAGAGAATTAATGCGGGAAACAGGTACTTTCGCCAAAAAGAATAAAGCATATATCCAAAGTCATCTTTCTGAGAATAAAAAAGAAATTGATTGGGTGAGATCCCTATATTTTGAATGCAGTAACTACACTGAAGTCTATGAGAAATATAATCTTTTATCGCCTAAGACAATTATGGGGCATTGTATTCATCTTAGTGATGAAGAACTGGATATCCTCATGGATACAGACACAAAAATTGCCCATTGTCCGGATTCTAATTTCTTTTTAAAGAGTGGCAGATTTCCGGTAGAGAAGATCAAAGAATACGGAATTAAGTTTGGTCTGGCCACTGATGTAGCAGCAGGGACAAGTCTATCCATGCTGGAAATGATGAAAATCTACAACTACAGGCAGGATGATTACATCGTTTCACCACAGGAAGCCTTTTACTATGCTACTCTGGGAGCTGCAGATGCTTTGGGTAAAATAGACTTGATCGGATCTGTTGAAGAAACAAAAGAAGCAGATCTTGTCTTTGTTGAGATCGATCAATTGCAGGCGAAATCTGATGTGGACATTCTTTCGGATCTGATGTTTATCATTCGTAAAAAAGAGATCAAAGAAGTGTTTATTGCCGGCAGAAAAGCAAGTAAATAGTTGCTAGTTAAGGAAATAACTCACCCGTTCCTCTCTTGCGAAGAGAGGGGAGTGGAGCGACAACCCATCTCCGCCCCTTCCCTTTTAGTAAGGGAAGGGAGTGAAAACGGGTGATGTATTCTGCTGGTGGAAATTGGTGCAAGAAGGAAAAGCAAAGCTTTTTCAGACAAGTCCTTGCCCTTATATAAGGGAAAGGATTTAGGATAGGGTTGAGATATTGGTATTTGGTGAAGGGAAGAGTTTTCGACAACCCATCCCCGGCCCTTCCCTTTTAGTAAGGGAAGGGAGTGAAAAACGGGTGATGTATTCTGCTGGTGGAACAATAGATGGAAAATGAAGGAAGGTATGATAAGTAGATATACTGATTTTGCCAGAAAAATGCGTAAGAATCCCACAGATTCTGAAAAAATATTGTGGAACTATTTAAGAAATAAATCTACTGGTGATAGATTTTTAAGGCAATTTGTGATAACCTTTGATTATGACAGTGAACAAAGAGCTTTTATTGCCGACTTTTTTTGTTCTAAAAGAAAATTAGTAATTGAAATTGATGG